>DASUIE010000301.1:0-21762 GCA_036273175.1 Allostellaceae bacterium | reverse complement strand
GGCGCGCCGCGGCCGCGGCCCCGCCGCCACCGCCCGAAACCGCGGCCGGAGCCCCGCCCGCGCCGCCCGACGACCAGCCGCCGGCCGGCTCGACGGTGGAGGCTGTCGCGCGGCGGATGATGTCGCTGCACGCCGGGACGGGGCCGCGCCGGGATGTCGCTCCGCCGCCGCCGGTGACGATCGATATCGAACCCGATCCCGAACCCGCGCAGCAGGAAGTCCGGCTCCAGAGCGCGGTGGTTCGCTTCAACACGGCGCGCAGCGGGCTGGTCATCCGGCCCGGCGCGCCCAAGGCGTCGGCCGAGGCGTCCTTGCGCGCGCGCCGAGCCGAGCCGAGCCCGGTCCCCTACGAACCCGTGTCCGCGCCGGCGCCCGCCCCCGAGCCGGCGCCGATAGCGGTCGAACCCGAGCCGGAGGACGATGTCGAGCCGCGAATGGCGGCCGTCGCGGCGCCTCCGGCCGCGCGCGCGATGCCGGCTCCGCGGCCGGCGGAACCGCCGCCGCAGTCCCGCGCCCCATCCGTGTCCGGACTGGCCGGGCGCGGACAGGAGGCCTTCGACAGGGAGGATTATCCCGCCGCCTTTCAGGCCTGGTCGGCCGCCGCGGCGGCCGGCGATGCCGAGGCGCAATACCGGCTCGGCCACCTCTACACGCGCGGTCTCGGGGTCATCCAGAATTTACCCGATGCGGTGGTCTGGTATCGCCGCGCCGCCGATCGCGGCCATGCCGAGGCGCAGTATCAGCTCGCGCTGATCTATCAGAATGGCGTCAGCCAGACTCCGGACGGCAATATCGGCCTGTGGTACGAGCACGCCTTGGAACAGGACAAGTCCACCGCCGAGGCGAACCTCTCGCTGTTTTTCCCGAACGGGCTGACGATCGAGCGCGACGAGGCGCACGCCCTCGAGTGGTGCCACGCCGCCGCCTCTCAGGGCCACGTCGCGGCTCAGGCGAATCTCGGGCTGATGTATGCCCGCGGCATGGGCTGCGAGGTCGATTACGCCAAGGCGCTGGAGTGGTACGGGCGCGCCGCGGCTAAAGAGAACGCGGCCGCGCAGTTCGGTCTCGGGGTGCACTACGCCAACGGCCACGGGGTCGAGATCGATCTCGCCACCGGCGCCGCCTGGTACAACGCCGCCGCCGAGCAGGATTACGAGCCGGCGCAGCTGGCGCTCGGGCTGATGTATCTGGTCGGTCAGGGCGTGCCGCGCGATCCGGCGCAAGCCGCCGCGCTGCTGCAGCGCTCGGCGGATATCGGCAATGCGCGCGCCCGCTACGATCTCGGTCTGCTGCGTCTGCGCGGCGAGGGGATCGAGCGGAACCGCGACATCGGCGAGACCTTGCTGCGCGGCGCGGCGCGGCAAGGCTATGCCCCGGCGATGGTCGCGCTCGCCCGGCTTTACGGGGCCGATGAGGGCGACGCCGCCAACCCGCAAGAGGCGGCGATGTGGTACCGCGCGGCCGCCGACGCCGGCGACCCCGGCGCGCAGTTCGTGCTCGGGACCATCCACGCGCGCGGCGAGGGCGTCCCGCAATCGATCGTCGAGGCGGCCAGGTGGTTCGAGAAGGCGGCGATGCGGGGGCACGCCGCGGCCCAGTTCAACTATGCGACCTTCCTCGCCAACGGCACCGGCGTGCCGCGCGATCTGGCGGCCGCGGCGAGCTGGTTCGAAAAGGCGGCCGAGCAGGGCATGGTCGGAGCGCAGGTCCGCCTCGCGAACCTGGTGATGTCGGACCGCGAGGGCACCCTTGGCGATGCCGCCCGCGCGGCCGCGCTGCTCGCCCGCGCCGCGGAGGCCGGCGACATCGACGGGATTACCGGGCTGGGCCATCTCTACCTGCAAGGCCGGGGCGTTCCGCAGGACGCGGCGCAGGCCGAAGCCCTGTTCCGGCGCGCCGCCGAACATGGGCACCCGCCGGCGCTCGTGCAGCTCGGCCAGATCCTGGCGGCGCGCGGCGCGGCGCAAGAGGCGGCGCAGTACTACCAGACCGCGGCCGAGGGCGGCGACCTCGACGCGCAGCTGCTGCTGGTCAACGCCTACCGGCGCGGCGAAGGGGTCCCGCGCGACGACGAGATGGCGGCGGTGTGGCTGCGCAAGGCGGCGGAGCAGGGCCATGCCGGCGCGCAATTCAGGCTCGGCGCGATGTTCTGCGTCGGGCAGGGAGTCCGCCGAGACCTGGTCGAAGGGGTCCGCTGGTACCGCCGCGCGGCGGAGCAGGGCGATCGCGTCGCGCAGTACAACCTGGCGGTCATGCTCGGCAAGGGCGAGGGCGTCGCCGCCGATGCCGACGAAGCGTTCCGGTGGTGTCAGCGCGCCGCCGAGCAGAACGTGCCGGAGGCCGAAATGCTGATCGGCGACATGTTGGCGGAAGGGCGCGGGGTCGGGCTCGATGTCGATTCGGCGCGGAGCTGGTACAACCGCGCCGCGGCGCACGGCTTGGCGGCGGCGCGGGTCAAGCTGTCGCGCCTGCCGCCGGGGCTCGTTTCAACCTCCGCGTAGGGCCGTCGCGGTCGCTTATTTCAGAATCGCGACACAATCGGCGCGATCGTACCGGGATCGGCCGGTACCGCAACAAGTTGAAACATCCTCTCGCGCTTTTGTGCTCGCCACGGCGAACCCGGTTCGGTTAAAAGGTTTTTTGTGAAGTTTAGATAAAGTTTTAACGCGTTTTGTTAACTAATGGCTCCCCCGCGGAGCCAGTACGGAGCCGGTAGAACATGGCCTCGATCCCAGGGTCGCAATTCAACGCGGCGGCGGGCGCACAGCCGGTCAACGTCGTCACATCTTCGGACGGAAGCAATCTTCCGCCGCCGGTCCCCGGCCAATTCAACCTCGAGGTCATCACCGGCAACACCATCCCGCCGCTGGCGCCGGGCTATCAAGGCCTGGCGATCATCGGTCCGGGCGGCAACCCGATCACGCTGGTCACCGGCGCCTTCGAGATCCAGGACACCGCGACCGGCGGCGCCATCGACACCATCACCGCCCTCGGCGACAACGAGACGATCTCGGCCGGCCCCGGCAACAACGACTTCCTGATCGCCGACGGCAACAACGACGTCATCATCGGCGGCGGCCAAGACTTCATCACCGTCAACGGCAACAACGACACCGTCAACGGCGTCGGCAACGATTTCATCCAGATCAATGGCGACCATGCCGTCATCAACGGCGGCAGTGGCAACGACACGATCCTGGCCTATGCCGGCAGCGACGGCGACACGATTAACGCCACCACCGGCACCGATCTCGTCATCACCTGGGGCAACAACGAATCGATCACCGGCGGCCCCGGCAACGACACGATCCTGGCGCTCTCGGGCAACAACGACACGATCGTCGGCGGCGGCGGTTCCGAGTTGATTGGGGTCTGGGGCGCCAACGCGACGGTCGCCGGCGGCGGCGGCAACGACACGATCCTCGCCATCCAGGGCAGCCACGGCGACACGATCAACGCCCAGACCGGCAACGACATCGTCTACGTGCTCGACACCGGCAATACGGTCGTCGGCGGCAGCGGCAACGACACCATCGGTCTCTACGCCGGGAACAATGCCTTCTTCGGCCAGACCGGCACCTACAACATCCAGGCGATCGGCGATCACGAGACGGTCGAGGGCGGCGGCGGCCACGGCAACATCCTGGCGGTCGGCAGCAGCGACACGATCGTGGCCGGCGTTGGCGGCAACGATACGATCCTCGCGGTCGGAAACAACAACACCATCGCCGGCAGCGTGTCGACCAGTCCCCAGATCACCGCCTATGGCAACAACAACACGATCCAGCTCGGCGGCCACAACGAGGCGGTCACCGTCGGCGGCAGCGGCAACCAGGTATTCGCCGGCGGCGGCCAAGACACGGTCGATATGCTGTACGGCACGACGACCTTTAACGACGGCGCCAACCAGTACGCCGATACGGTGATCGGCTTCAACCAGGCGGCGGGCGACCGCATCCACCTGACCGGCGGCCATACCGTCGCCACGACGACCCAGGTCAATGGCGGTCAGGATACGCTGATCACGCTCAGCGACAGCTCGACGATCCTCCTGAAGGGCGTCACGAGCGTCAACAACTCGTTCTTTAGCTGATCCGTCTATCCCGGCTGGGTCGCGCGGCGCCCGAGATGGCGCGTCAGCGCGACCATGTCGGTGCGCTCGCCCGCGACTCGCTCGTGCTCTTCGGCGAGGATGCGCACGGCCTCGCGAATCTGCTCTTCGGTATGCGCCGCGGTCAGGAAGAAACGCAGCCGCGCCGCGCGTTCGGGCACGGCCGGGTACAGGATCGGCTGGACGTTGATGCCGCGCTCGAACAGCGCGTGAGCCAGCTTCGCCGCCCGGATCGAGCTGCCGGTGATGATCGGCACGATCGCCGCGCCGATCGACCCCCCGACATCGAGCCCGGCCTCGCGCGCGAGCTGGAGGAACAGACTTGCCCGCGCGTTGACCCGGCCGACCCGCTCGGGCTCGGCTTCGAGAATTTCGAGCGCGGCCAGCGCCGCCGCGGTCGCGCCGGGCGCCATCCCGACCGAGAAGACAAAGCCGGGCGCCATGTGCTTCAGATAGTCGATCAGGTCGCGGCTGCCGGCGATGTAGCCGCCGCACGAGACCAGGCTTTTGCTGAGCGTCCCCATCCAGATATCGACCTCCGAGGGGTCGATTCGGGCCTGCTCGGCGGAGCCGTGGCCGCGCGCACCGAGCACGCCCAGCGCATGCGCCTCGTCGACCATCAGCCAGGCGCGGTGCCGCCGGGCGATCGCGGCAAAGGCGGCGAGGTCGGGCGCATCGCCATCCATGCTGTAGTGGCCCTCGATGACGAGCAGAGCGTGCTCGTGCCGGGCGCGCGCCTGGCCGAGCAGCTTGTCGGCCGCCGCGTGGTCGAGATGCGGAAACGGCACGCGCCGCGCCCCCGACAGGGTCGCGCCCTGGACGATGCTGTTGTGGATCAGCGAATCGTGGACGATCACGTCGTTCCGGCCGAGCAGCGCGCCGATCACGGTGACGTTGGTGGCGTGGCCGCTGACCAGGACGACGGCGTCCTCGGCGCCGTGGATGCGCGCGAGGCCTAGTTCGAGCTCGCGGTGAACCGGCCGCTCGCCGGAGACCGGGCGGCTCGCCGATACCGAGGTGCCGTAGCGCTCGATCGCCGCCATCGCCGCCGTGGCGATGCGCTTGTCGCCGTTGAGCCCGATGTAGTTGTACGAGGCAAAGTTCAGATAGGGACGGTTGTCGATCACGGTCTCGGCGCCGGCGATCCCCTCATGGACCCGGAAGAACGGGTTGGAGATGCCGAGAAAGTCGCCCGCCGCTTCGATCGTGCGCAGGTCGCGGTAGCCCTGCAGCTCCGCGATGTCGAGCCGCGGCGCACCGTTCCTCGCGGTGGGGGCCTCGGGGGCAGGGCGCGGCTGCGCCGCCGCCGTCAGCTTTTCCAGCAGCTTTGCCTTGGCCTGCGCCGTCAGGCCAAACAGGTTACGCCCGGAGTCCAATTCCCCCACTACTCCGCGGCGGCGGAACGCTCATCGGCCAGCGCCGCCAGCTCGGCATCCTCCGCCACCTCGTAACGGGCGGCAAGGGTCAGCACCTCGTCGCGCTGCGGCTTCGCCGAGACGGCGCCGGCGAGCCGCGCGGCGATCGAGGCGACGCTCGTCCCCTCGGCCAGCGAGACGAGCGGCAGGTCGACCCGCAGCCGGCTTTCGAGCGCGAGCCGCAATTCCACCGCCATCAGCGAATCCATGCCCAGCTCGGAGAGTGGCCGCACCGCGTCGATGGCGGCGGCGGGGAGTCGCAGAATGCCGGCGGCCTCCTCGGTGACGACGCTTTTCAGGAGGTCCAGCGCCTCCGCCCCGTCGAGCCCGGCGAGGCGCTCGATCAGCGTATCGTCCGAGGGGAGCGCGCTCGCCTCGGCGCGAATCTCGGCGAAAAGCGGGGTCGCGAGGACCGGCAGGTAACGCCGCGCCTCGCTCCAGCTCGTCTCGGCGAAGGCGGCCACCGGGAGCGCGCCGGCCGCGAGCGCGGGGAGGGCGGCAAGGGCCTCGGCGGCCGGGATCGGCTTGGCGCCGAGGCGGCGGGCGAGCGCGTCGCGCGTCTCGGGGCGGTCTGCGAGATAGCCGGCATCGGCGATCGGGCCCCAGCCGACTGCCAGGGCCGGGCGGCCTTCGGCGCGGCGCCTCCGGGCGAGCGCTTCGAGCGCCGCGTTGGCCGCGACATAAACCCCCTGGCCGGGCGCGCCGAGCAGCGTCGTCGCCGAGGAAAACAGCAGGAAGAGGTCGATCGGGTCGTCCCGGGTCAGCTCGTCGAGCGCGATAGCGCCGGCCATCTTCGGACGCAGGATCGCCGCGGCGTCCTCGGCGTCGATTTCGGCGGCGAGCCCATCGCCGATCGCGCTGGCGGCGTGGACGACGCCGCGCAGCCGGCCCTGGCGGGCGCGGATCTGCGCCAGCACCGGACCGAGCGAGGCGCGTTCGGCGACATCGCCGGCATAGACGCGGATGTCGATGCCGGGGCCGAGCTCGGCCACCCGCTCGGCCGCGCCCGGCGTGTCGGCGCCGCGTCTGCCGAGCAGCGCCAGCGACCGGGCGCCCGACCGCACGAGCCACCGCGCCGCCTCGAACCCGAACCCGCTGAGCCCGCCGGTGACGAGATACACCCCGTCGGGGCTGAGACTGAGCGGCGGCGGCTGCCGGAGGCGCACGGCGGCGTTCCCGTCCGGCGCCAGCACGATCTTGCCGATATGGCCGGAGGCCTGCATCAGCCGGAACGCATCGTCGAATTCGGCGAACGGGAAAACCCGGTGCGCCAGCGGCCGGATCGCCCCCGACGCCAGCGCCTCGGCGACCTCGCCGAGAACCTGCCGTGCGAGGTCCGGGCGCTGCAGCGGGAGCTGGTCGACGTCGATCGCGAAGTACGAAATGTTCTGCCTGAGCGGCCGCAGATGGATGCGGCGGTTCTGGTAGAAATCGCGCTTGCCGAGTTCGAGAAAGCGGCCAAACGGCTTGAGCACGGCGATGCTGCTTTCCATCGCCTCGCCGCTCAGCGAGTTCAGCACGACATCGACGCCGGCGCCGCCGGTGATGGCGCGCACCGCGTCGGCAAAGCCGAGGTCGCGCGAATCGAGCACGTGGTCGGCCCCGGCGCGAAGCAGGAAGGCCCGCTTCGCCGGCGACCCCGCGGTGGCGATGACGACCGCGCCGCGATGCTTGGCGTACTGGATCGCCGCGAGCCCGACCCCGCCGGCGGCGGCGTGGATCAGCACGGTCTCGCCGGCCTCCAGCCGTCCGAGCGTGCCCAGCGCGTAGAAGACCGTGACGAACGCGACGGGGGCTGTCGCCGCGGCGGCAAAGCCGAGAGCGTCGGGGATCGGCACGACCGCGCGCGCCAGGGTCGTGACCCGGCTCGCCAAGGAGGCGGGAGCGAGCCCGACGACCCGGTCGCCGACCGCGAGCCCCTCGACCTCCGGCCCGACGGCGCGAACCACGCCGGCGCATTCGAGGCCGAAGGTCGCGCCGGCGAAACCGTCGATCAGCGCCTCCTCGGGCAAGAGGCCCATGCCCCACATCACGTCGCGGAAATTGAGGCCGGCGGCCTTGACGTCGATCTCGATCTCGCCGGCGCCGGGCGGGCGCGGCGCGATCTCGCGCCAGCCTAGCGCGTCGAGCCCGCCGCCGTGCAGGCTGGCCAGGCCGATCGCGTCCTCGGCGCCGGCCCAGCGCGGCGGCAAGCCGCGGCGCAAGCGGGGGACGTGGCGGCCGGCCTGGGTCCAGACGATCTCGGTCTCGCCGGTGCCGGCTTCGGCGGCGACGTACCGGGCGGGATCGGCGCCCGGCGGCAGCTCGATGAGGCGCAAATCGAGGCCCGGCATCTCGTTGATCAGCACCCGGCCGAAGCCCCAGACGGCGCCGCCGACGAGACCGCCTTGGGTGACGACCCACAGGCGCCGGCGGTTCACGGCGCAATCGCCGGCCACCTTGGCAAGCGCCGCGATGGTGCGGGCGGTGTGCGCAACGATGTCCGGCGCTTCGTCGACAACAAAAATCGCGGGGTCGGCGGCGGGCGCTTCGGCGGCACGCGCCGGCGCCGCCGTCTCGGGCGCCCGCGCCCACAGGGCGAGGCTCGGCCAGGGGCCGATTGTCAGCGGATGGGCGGCGGCGCCGGTAAAGCCGGCGATGTCGAGCGCGGCGCGCCATTCGGCGTCCGAGCGCAGCGCGGAACCGTCAAAGGCGAGGTCCCACAGCGCGTTGGGGGCCGGCTCGACCGCGAGGAACAGGCCGCCGGGGCCGAGCAGCTCGCCGAGCCGCGCCAGCGCCGCCGCGTCGAGCGGCTGGCCGCGATCGACCGACAGGACGACGTCGAACGAGCCGGCGGCGAAGCCCTCGTCGGGATCGCGGGGGGACCAGCGCCGGGCCTCGTCGACGGTGAAGGCGAGACGGGCGGCCTCGTCCGGGTCGGGGTGGGCCGCGGTATAGGCGAAGGGCACGCCGGTCTGCGCCAGCCGGTCGAGCACGCGGCGGGTCGCGGCGCCCCCGGCGGCCAGCTCCAACAGGCGCAGCTTGCGGCCCTCGGGCCAGGTCGCGGCGAGGCGGGCGAGCGCGTCGCAGACAAAGGCGATCCCCGCCGCCACGGCCGGGGAGCCGTCGAGCGCGCCGGCCGGCGCGGGCTCGCCGGCGGCGACGACCGCCAGCTCGGCGACGAGGTCGGGCGACTCGGCGAGCAGCAGGCGCCAGATTTCGTCGGGCGCGGGCAGGTCGTCGCGGGTCTCCGTCGATGCCGCGACGAGCGCGTCGAGCAGCAGCGCCTGCTCGGTGCCGCTCTCGATGTCGCCGGCATGCGCCGCCGCCAGTTCCGAAAGCGCCTCGCCGATATCGGCGAAAGCCGCCGCCGGCGTCGGGTCGAGCGGGGCGGGGACGAGATCGACGCGCAGCGCGCGCTGGCCGATGCCGCCGGCGCGGCTGAGCTCGACGCGGCGGAACCAGCATTCGGACAGCTCGGCGACCGGGACGCCGTCGCTGTCGTACAGGACGATATCGGCGGCAGCCGAACGGGTGCCGAGCCGGGTCACCCTCAGATGCGCGCGCCGCGGGGTGCGCGCAAACGGCGCCGTGAGCCGCACGCGGCCAAAGCGCCAGGGGAGGAAGCTGATTCCCTCCAGCCCGGGCTGGGCCTCGGCGATCAGCGCGAGCAGGCCTTGCAGCGCGCCGTCGAGCAGCGCCGGCTGGATCAGGTAGAGCGGGTCGGGCGCGGCCGGCTCGAATTCGACAACCGCCTCATCCGCGGCGAGGACCGCGATCCGCCTGACGGTGCGGAAAGCCGGCCCGTAATCGAGACCGAGCCGGGCGGCGAGGCTGTACAGCGCCTTGGCGTCGACCTCGCGCCGCGGCGTCCCAAAAACAAGGCGGGCCGGCTCGCTGTCGGCGGCGGTGACGATCCGGGCGACGGCATGGACGGTGGGAATTTCCTCGGAAAGCCGCGGCCGGCTGCTCAGCTCCCACTCGCCGTCCTCGGGTTCGAGGCGGGTGCGCAGCTCGCGAGCCTGGCCCTGGTCGAACGGCAGCGGGCGGCGCAGCTCGACATCGGCGACTTCGAGCGCCCTCGCCTCGGGCCGGCGGATGCGCGCCGCGGCGAGCGCCATCTCCAGCACCGCGGCGGCCGGGAGCACCGGCACGCCCTCGATCGCGTGGTCGGCGAGCCAGGGCAGGAGGTCCCGGTCGAGGTAGTTGACCCAGGCCGGCAGCGGCCCGGGCGCGCGAAAGCCGAGCAGCGGGTGGAGGAATTGCGGGTTGACGACGTCCGGCCCCTCGACGGTGACCGCGTACCAGAAGCGCTCGCGCTGAAACGGCGTCCGAGGCAGGCCGCGCGGATCGGTGGGTCCGTCGAACCATGGCGAGCCGGTGAGATCGTGCCCCGCGACGTGGCAGCGCGCCGCGATCGCCGGAAACGGGTCGGCCGCGCTGTCCCGCTTGCTCAGCGTCGCGACGACGCGGCCTTGCGTCTCGCCCGCGCGCAGCGCGTCGTGCAGGTAGGATTGCAGCACCGGGCTCGCGCCGATCTCGACAAAGATGCGGTGGCCGGCCTCGGCCAGCGCCGCCATGCCCTCGACGAACTGGACCGGATGGCGCACGTTGCGCCACCAATACTCGGCGTCGAGCTGGCCGGCGACGACCGGCTCGCCGGACACGGTCGAGACCAGCAGCGATTCGGGCGTCCGCGAGCGGAGGCCCTTGAGGTCGGCGCGCAGCGATTCGTGGATGCCGTCCATCGCGTCGGAATGGAAGGCGAATTCGAGGTCGAGCTCGCGGCAGGCGACACCGCGCCGCTGGGCCTCGGCATGCAGTTTGGCGATGGCGTCGGCCGGCCCGGAGACGGTAACCGACTGGGTCGCGTTGATCGCGCCGATCTCGAGCGGGCTGCCGAGTTCGGCGAGCAGCTCGCGCGCCGCCGCGTCGCCGAGCTGCAGCGCCGCCATGCGTCCGATGCCGCGGGTCTTCTCCTGGTTGCGGCTGCGGGCGGCGATGACCCGCACCGCGTCGTCGAGCGACAGCGCGCCCGCGCTCCAGGCCGCCGCGACCTCGCCGACGCTGTGGCCGATATGCCCGGTCGCGACGACCCCGATGCCCCGCAAGACCGTGGCGATGCCGATTTGGATCGCGAAGAGCAGCGGCTGGGCGTAATCGGCGCGGACGAGGCGCTCGGCGTCGATCCCGTCACGCAGAAACTCGGCGGCCGACCAGCCGAGCGCGGATGCGAGAAGCCGGTCGACCTCGCCGATCGCGGCGCGGAACTCGGCGCTGGCGCGGTAGGCCGCCCGCCCCATATCGGGGTATTGCGCGCCATTGCCGGAGTAGACGAAGGCGAGCGCGCCGTCGCGCAGCGCGGTTCCGGCGATCGCCTCGTCGAGAGTGGCGGGGTCGAGCGCGACCAGGCGGTGCGGGTGGTGGTCGCGGTTGCGGGCGGCGGCGCGCAGCCGGGCCGGGGTCGCCTCGCGGCCGCGCCAGGCGGCGACCAGATCGTGCAGCGCCTCTTCGCTGCGCGCCGACAGCATCAAAGGCGGCGTCGGGCCGCCATCCGCCGGGGTTTCGCGGCGCGGCGCGGCGGCAAGGATCGCGTGGCCGTTGGTGCCGCCGAACCCGAACGAGTTGACCCCGACGCAACTCCCGGCCACGAGCGGCTCCGGGCGCTGCAACAGGCGCAGGTTCAACTCGCCGAACGGGATTTTCGGGTTGGGCGTCTCGCTGTGGATGCTCGGGGGGATCAGCCCATGCTCGAGCGACAGCGCCGCCTTGATCAGCCCGGCCATGCCCGAAGCCGGTTCGAGATGGCCGAGATTGCTTTTGACCGAGCCGATCGGCAGCGGCGTCGCGCGGCCCCGGCCGAGCGCCGCGCCGACAGCGCCGGCCTCGATCGGGTCGCCGGCCGGGGTGCCGGTCCCGTGCATCTCGAAGAAGGCGAGGTCGTCGGGCGTCACGCCGGCCGCCGCGTAGACCGCGCGCAGCAGCGAGGATTGCGCCGCTTCGCTGGGCAGAGACAGGCCGATCGTGCGGCCGTCGGAATTGACCCCGGTGCCGCGGATCACGGCGCGGATCGGGTCGCCGTCGGCGATGGCCCGGGCCAGCGGCTTGAGGATCGCCACCCCGCCGCCCTCGCCGCGCACATAGCCGTCGGCGCGCTCGTCGAAGGCATGGCAGTGGCCGCTCTGCGACAGCATCGCGGCACGGCAGAAGCCGACATAGGAAAACGGCGAGAGCAGGATGTTGACGCCGCCGACGATCGCCGCCTCGATCTCGCCGCGGCGAAGCGCCTCGCAGGCCTGGTGCAGCGCCACCAGCGACGACGAGCACGCGGTGTCGACGGTAAAGCTCGGCCCGCGCAGATCGAACACATAGGAGATGCGGTTCGACAGGATGCTGAGCGTTCCGCCGGTCATCGAATAGCTGTCGCTGCTCGACGGGTCGCCGACGCGGATGTCGCGGTAATCGGTCGACGAGGCGCCGATAAAGACGCCCGTCCCGGTGCCGGCGAGCTTGCCCGCCGGAATCCCCGCGTCCTCGGCGGCGTGCCAGGCGAGTTCGAGCAGCAGGCGCTGCTGCGGGTCCATCTGCGCCGCCTCGCGCGGCGAGATGCCGAAGAACGCCGGCTCGAAAAGGTCGATCCCGCTCAGGAGCCCGGCAGCCCAGGTGTAGCTCTTGCCGGCGGCGGTGCGCGACGGATGATAATAAAAGCGGGTCGACCAGCGCTCGTCGCCGATCTGGGAGACGGCGTCCCTGCCCTCGGCGAGAAGGCGCCAGTAAGCCTCGATCCCGTCGGCGCCGGGAAACCGGCACGCGGCGCCGATGATGGCGATCAATCCGTCACTCATGGCGCTTGTACAAAAACAGGTTCATGCCGGGTTTCGAACACATACGGCAACGTGCGAATTACCCCTTATGGCACGTCGCCGGGCGCGATTACCAGCGCCCAGCGATGTTTGCGCGCCGGCTATTCCACCCTGATTTCGCTGGGGTCCCAAGCCCCGCTGGCGCCGCCTTCGATCGCCGCCTGCACCGCCTTGACCAGGCTTTCGCGGCGGTAGGGCTTTTCCAGCAGATCGAAGCCCTCGCTCGCCACTTCCGGCCCGTATCGGCTGTATCCGGTGACCAGCAAGACCGGCAGCGAGGGGTGCTCGGCGCGTAACGCCCGCGCGAGTTCGAGACCGTTTGTCGCCCCCGGCATGACGATGTCCGAGATGACGAGCCCAATCGCCGGCTCCGCCGCGACGACGGCAAGCGCGGTGGCCGCGTCGGGCGCGTGGACCGTGGCGTGGCCGATGTCGCGCAGGATGCCGCAGGTCAGCTCGGCGATCTCCGGCTCGTCCTCGACGACGAGAATCTTAACGAGCCGCTCCGGCGCTGTCCGGGCCGTGCTCTCGTGCTCCGCCGCTGGCGCCCCGGCGGCGCGGGGCAGATACAAGGTCACCGTCGTGCCGGTCCCCGGTTCGCTGTCGATCGCCGCGGTGCCGCCGCTCTGCGTCGCGAACCCATAGACCTGGCTAAGGCCCAGCCCGGAGCCGGCGCCGACATCCTTGGTCGTGAAATAGGGCTCGAAGGCGCGCGCCACGGTTTCCGGCGCCATGCCGGTGCCGGTATCCGACAGGGTCATCGCGACAAAATCGCCGACCAGGCCCTCGGCTGGAGCGTCTTCCGGCCCGATCGTGGCGTTGCGCGCGGCGATGTGCAGGCTTCCGCCATCGGGCATCGCGTCGCGCGCGTTGACGGCGATGTTCAGCACCGCCAGCTCGAACTCGCCGGGGTCGATCGAGACGGCCCACAGATCGGCCGGCATATCGACCGAAACGACGATGTCGTCGCGGGTCGAGCGCGACAACAGCTCGGCCATGTCGGCGGTGCGCTGGCGCAGATCGACGAATTCGGGGCGGAGGTTCTGGCGCCGCGAGAAGGCGAGAAGCTGCCGGGTCAGCCGCTCGCCGCGCTCGGCCGCGCGCAGGATGCCGCCCGAGCGGCGCAACAGGGTGTCATCCGCGGCGGCATTGCGGATCAGCTCGGCGTTGGCGCTGATCACCGTCAGCAGATTGTTGAAATCGTGCGCGATCCCGCCGGTGAGCTGACCGATCGCCTCCATCCTCTGGGCCTTGCGCAAGGCGGCCTCGGCGTTGCGCCGTTCGTCGATCTCGATCCGCAGCAGCCGGTTCGCCGCCGCGAGGTCGCCGGTGCGCTCGTCGACGAGGCGCTGGATACGGTTGGTATAGCCGGTGCCGAGCATCAACAGCGCGCCGAGCAACCCGGTGCCGAGCACGCCGACCGCGAGCAGGGCCCAGCTCTGCCAGCCGCGATGCTGCTTCAGGTAAAACGCCGAGGGCGCCGTCTGGATTTCGTAGCGGCGCTGGCCGAACTCGAAATCCTGGTGGTACGGCGCCTTGCCCGACCCGGCCGGGAAATTGTTGAAGAGCGGCTGCCCGCTGGCGCTGTCGATCAGCCGGAGCATCAAATTGGCTTCGACCGGTTCCAGGATCGACTTGACGAGGGCGGCCATCTGCAGCTTGACCAGAACCAGCCCGGGTCCGGCCGTACCCTCGCGTACCGGCAGGACCACCAGCATTCCGGTCGGCAGGCCCGGCTGCCCGACGACCGGGATCGGGACCGTCGCGATCAGCTCGTTGCCGGCCAGCGCCTTTCTCACGGTCGGCCCCCGCGTCCGGTCGGACAAGAGGTCGAAGCCGAGCGACCATTCGTTGCCGCGTTGCGGCTCGACAAAGGTGACGGGGTAATATTCCGGCGCGGGTGGAGCGGGCTGCAGCGCCTCGTCCTCGCCCATCGAGCGGATCGCATAGCCCGGCGCCTGCGCCTGCTGCGCCGCCTCGAACGGGCCGCGCCGATCGCCGCCGACCCGCGGCGCCCAGGCAACGGCGCGGATCACCGTAAACCGCGCCAGGATGCCGCTGACGAGACTGGTAAAGGTGGAGCGCGACAGCGCCGGTTCGCGCTCGAACGAGCCGCGAAGCTGGAGCAGGAAGATTTCCTGCTCTTCGAGGCGGGTGCGCACGCGGTCCGCCGCCTGCTGCGACAGGAGCTGGAATTCGAGCAGCGCCTGGTCGCTCTCCCAGGCGCTGACGCGGATGAAGACGGCGACGAAAAAGGCAAAGAACAGCAGCATCGGCAGGGCCATCGGCCGTGCCCGCGCGCGCCACAGCGGCCGCGGCTCTCCTCCCAGCACCATCACCAGCGGCAGCACGACCAAGACGCCGAGCGTGTCGCCGACCCACCAGGTGACCCAGTTCGCCAGCAGCGCGGTTTCGGGGACCGCGCCGAGAGCCCACAGCCCCGCGACCGACAGCGTGGCGCTCGTCAGGCAGCACAACGGCGGGAGCACCAGAAAGCGCTTCAAATCGTGCCCGGTATCGAGCGCCATCGGATAGCCGATGAACCGGCGAAACACCGCCCCGATGACCGCGGCCTGGAATGTCGAGGCGAGGGCGATGACGGCGCCGCTGGCGATCACCGTCGAAAGATCGCTGCCGGCGACCCTGTCGGCGATCCACACATTGAGCGCGAACGAGCCGATAAAGACCGCCGGGAGAACGCTCCGCCCGCGGATCACCGCCGCGGCCGCGGCGACGCCGGCCGGCGGGAAGATCGCGGTCGCGAAGCCGGGCGGCACCGCCAGAACCAGCCCCAGCCGCCCGGAGACGACATAGGCCGCGATCAGCAGCAGATGGATCAGCGCGGAGCGGAGCCGGTTTTCCATATCGAACGCTGGGCGGGGTCCGGGGTCAGCCACGCGCCATCTTAACGTCGCCGCGGTGCCCGCCAATATACAGAACAGGCGCCTTTGTTGTTGAGGGCAGAGGGTTAGAGATCATGTTTCGCATTGTTTGCGCTTCGGTCGGGGTCGCCGCGCTGCTCGTCGGGGCGCCCGCGCTGGCCCAGGATCACCACGGCGGCAGTCACGGCGATCATGTCGGGCACAGCCATCCCGGCGGCGGCCACCATTGGCACGGCGGAAATTGGCATCACGGCAATTGGCGTGCCGGCAACTGGCGCCACCACGGTTGGCACGGCGGGCGTTTCGGCGGGGTATGGGGCGCGCCGGCGTTTTCGGACTGGTACGCGCCCGAGTGGTACGCCTACGGCGCGCCGGCCTATGCGTATCCGGACCCCTATGCGCCGCCCGGGATCGCGGCGGCGGGCTCGAATTACTGGTACCACTGCGCCAACCCCGAGGGGTATTACCCCTACGTGACGCAATGCGCGGTTCCGTGGCAGCCGGTAGTGCCGCCCGGCTGATCAGCGCACGATCAGGAGGCCGTAGGCCGCGCGGGCGGCGATTTGGCGGATGAGGCGCGGCTGCGTCTCGACCGCGGCGGCGCCCAGCACCAACAGCTCGCAGTCGAGCGCGGCGAAATGCTCGAGCAGGGCGGTGCCGTCCTCCGGCGCCAGCTCGACCTGAACCTCGACCTGGTTCGGCGCGAGGCGCTGGCCCAGCCATGCCTGAAACCCGGGCGAGGCGGCGAGCTTGGCGGGCGCGGCGACGGTCAGGATCCCGGCGACGGCCTCGGCGCATTGCGCGGCGGCGTCGAGCACGCGAACCGAGGCGGCGCCGCGGTCGCGCAAGAGGGTTACGACGGTGCCGCTCGCCGCCCATTCGCGGTGCACCAGCATGAACGAGACCGCGGCGCGCTCCATCGCGTTCCACCAGCGGCACTCGACGCGGAAATGCCGGCCGATCGGGCGCGTGGCGCCGCCGGCGACGAGAAAGTCGCGCTCGGAGGCGGTCAGCGCGGCGTCCTCCGCCGCCGCCTCGGATATCTCGAACGACCAGGCGACGCCGTGCCGCCGCGCCGCCGATTCGAGGTCGCGGCGCGCGGTCGCGGCAAACGCGCGAAGCTGGCGGCTCACCTGGTCGGCGGTCAGGGTCTCGACCCCGATCCCGAGGCTGACCTGCCGGGCGAAAGGCAGCCGCGCCAGGTGCAAAAGATCGCCGTCCTCGACAAAAACGCCGTGCAGCCGCGCGCCCCAGCGGTGGGCGAGGCGGGCGGCCGTGTCGATCGCGGCGCGGTTTTCGGAGGCGGCGTCGAGCGGCACCACGACGCGCTCGATCTGCCCCCTCATGGCCCGGCCCTCACAGCGCGTCCCTCTGGCGCATCAGCGCCGCCGCCTTGTCGGCGAACTCGTCGAGACGGGCGGCGATGCGCTCGTTGAGCTCGGCGATCGGCCGGCCGGTCAGAATCTCCAGCCCCTGGTCGACCGTGTCGATCGGGACGACGCGGAATTGCCCGGCGGCGCAGGCGGCGACCACGTCCTGGCGCAGCATCAGGTGCTTGACGTTGCTGGCGGGGATCATGACGCCCTGCTGGCCGGTGAGGCCGGTCAGCCGGCAAACGTCGAAAAACCCCTCGATCTTCTCGTTGACGCCGCCGATCGCCTGGTACTGGCCGTGCTGGTCGACCGAGCCGGTGACGGCGAAGCATTGCTTGATCGGCGCCTCGGCCAGCGCCGAGAGCAGCGCGAACAGCTCGGCGCCCGAGGCGCTGTCGCCGTCCACCCCGCCGTAATTCTGCTCGAAGACGAGGCTCGCATGCAGCGACAGCGGCCGCGTCGCGCCGAACCGGCCGCCGATAAAGCCGGAGAGGATCAGCACCCCCTTCGAATGCAGCGGCCCGCCGAGCGCGACTTCGCGCTCGATGTCGATGACCTCGCCGCGGCCGAGCCGGACCTGCGCGGTGATGCGGCTCGGGTTGCCGAACCCGACCGTGCCGAGCGACATGACGGCGAGGCCGTTGATCTGCCCGACGACCTCGCCTTCGGTCTGCACCCGGATCGTGCCGCGGCGGATCTCGTCTTGCAGGCGGCGATAGATGCGGTCGCCGCGGCGGAACTGCGCGTTGAGCGCGGCGTCGACCTCCGCGGCGCCGACAATTTCCTTGCCGGAATCGGCGGCGAGCTGATCGGCCTCGTGCAGCAGATCGACAATCGCGCGCATGCTGGTCGAGAGGCGGTCGGAATCGCCGGCGAGGCGCGCCGCATGCTCGATGATGCGGGCGATGGCCGGGTTGTCGAAGCAGCGCAGCCCGCGCTTGCGCACCATCCCGGCGATCATCCGCGCGTAGAGCAGCGTCATGTCCTGGCTGCGCTCGACGCGGTCCTCGAAATCGGCCGCGATCTTGAACAGCTCCGGGAATTCCTCGTCCTGCGTGCTCAAGAGGTAATAGAGCGCCGGCGGCCCCAGCAGCACGATCTTGACGTCGAGCGGGATCGGCTCGGGTTCTAGCGACACCGTGCTCGCCATGCTCAGCGCCTGCTCGAGCGACTCGATGCGGATTTCCCCGGCGTTGAGCGCCCGCTTCAGCGAGGGGTATCCGAAATTGCCGGTCAAAAGCTTTGGCGCATCGATGATCAGGTAGCCGCCATTGGCGCGGTGCAGTGCGCCGGGGGTCAAGAGGTTGAAATCGGTGACGAGGGCGCCGAAACGGGCGAGGTGCTCGACCCGGCCGACCAGCGTCTGATGCGTCGGGTTGTCCTCGTAAACGACCGGCGCGCCGCTCTGCCGGCCGTTATCGACGATGACGTTGACCTGGTAGCGGCGGAAGCGCGCGTCCTCGACCGCCGCCGCCATCGCCGGCGGGACGGGCGTGTCGTTCTGCGTCGGCGGGGTCTGCTGGGGCAGGAAGTCGTCGACGTTTTCCTTGATGTCGCGCTCGACCGCGTCGAGGTATTCGACGATCGCCGGGATATCGGGGTAGCCGGTGCGAAGTTCGCCGATCAGATGGCCGACGGCGAAGCCGGTGGTGTCGCGGTTGAGCTCGCGGGCGGCATCGCGGTGCTCGCGCTCCCATTGCGGGACCTGGCGCATCACGACTTCGAGCTCGCCCTGGACCGCCTCGATTTCCTTCTGGATCGAATTCCGCTCTTCCTCGGGCAGCGCCTCGAACTCTTCCGGCTTCATCACCTTGCCGTCGCGCTTCGGCGCCATCGCGAGACCGGTCGGCGTGCGCAAAAGGGCGATGTTGCGGCTGTCGGCGCGCGCCTGCACCGCGCCGAACGCCTCCTCGTTCCGCTGCTTGAACTGCTGGTCGATAATCTCGCGGCGGGCGCGGTACTCGTCGCGCTCGAACGCGGCCGGGAGCGAGGCGCGGAGCTCGTCGATCAGCCGCTTCATCGCCGCCGCGAGCCCGCTGCCCTTGCCCGGCGGCAGCGAGATCGCCTTCGGCTTTTGCGGATCGGTGAAATTGTTGACATAGCACCAGTCGGGCGGCGTCTCCTCGGTCGCCGCCTTGTCGCGCAACAGCTTGTCGACGAGGTTGTGCCGTCCGGTGCCGCTGTCGCCGAGGGCATAGACGTTGTAGCCCTTGGCGCGCATGCGGATCGCGAACCGGACCGCCTCGGCCGCCCGCTTCTGGCCGAATTCGACGGGCGCGTCGGGCAGCTCGCTGCACAGGTCGAACGGCAGGTCCTTGGGGTCGCAGCGCCGGTAGAGCAGCTCCGGCGGCAGCGGCTTGGCGAACGCGAAATCCGGATCGGCCACGGGCGCTCCCGATTATTTGGCGCGGGTATAGCGGCGGCCGTCGACCCGCAGGTAGTCGCGGAAATGCGGCCGCATCTTTTCGGTCCAAGGCGTGTTGGCGGCGGTCTTCCAGGCCGCCGAATCGGTGACCCCCTCGCGCGCGAAGTGGTAGATCGCGGCGTATTTCTGGGTCGAGCCGGTGCCCCGGTAGCGCCGGGCGCTGAGAACGCCGGGGACGCCGGCGAGAGCGTCGAGATGCTCCTCGTTGTACCAGGCGTTGAACTCGTCCTCGTGCTCGGGGACGACGTTCATCGAGATGAGCAGGATCGCCGCCGCGTCGCCGACCGGGGCGAGCTTGTCGCCGGGCTTCAGCTGCTCGCCTTCCATGCGGATCAGGCCCTTGGTCTTGCCGGTGACGCGCTTCGTCCACGGGCTGCCATTGGCGCCGCCGACCTTTTTGTAGGGCTCGCTGAAGAGGACCTCGCGGCTGTCGAGGTCGTAAAGGGCGACCGCGACCTTGGGATTGGCGATGCTGATGAACCGCTCGGCATTGACGAAGCCCGGCACCCCGAGCCGCTCGGGTATGTGCTCGGTGTCGTACCAGTCGTGGAACTCGCCCTCGCGCACGTCGGTGAAGTCCATCGCCACGATCAGAGCGCCCTTGGCCATCGCTTCCTCCCTCGGTTTACGCCGTCGCGCCAGTCAGATGATTACCACCGGACGCACCGGGCACCCGGTCGCGCCCTTGTACTTGGTCGCCAGCAGGATAAAGCAGAATCGCGAAAGCCGGTCGCGCGCCAGCTCCTCCAGAGCGAGATTCTCGATCAAATGTACCCCGGCCTCGGCGAGGACATGCTGGTGCACCGGCATCATCACGGTGCGGTCGGGGTTCGGCAGCACCTCGACCGCCATGTTGTCGCAGCCGATCGCGACCACGTCCTGCCGCGTCAGCCAGCGCGCCGCCGGCACGTCGATGCCGGGCTCGCCTTCGAGATAGCGGTGGTTGTCGACGCCGAAATAGCGGCCCCACCCGGTGCGGATCAGCACCACGTCGCCGGCCTCGATCGCCAGCTCGGCGCGGTCGGCGGCGCGGGCGAGGTCGTCCGGCGCGACGACCCGGCCGGGATTGAGGTGCGGGCCGCCGTCGAGCCCCGATACGTCGAGCAACACGCCGCGAGTCACCAGCGGCGGCATGTGCTCGATGCCGAGCCGGTCCAGCCCCCAATCGGTCACCACCTCGGCGGCGGGGAGGCCGTTATAGAGGTGGTCGCCGATCGAGAAATGGCCGAGCGCGTCGATATGGGTCCCGACATGCATCGTCATCTCGGCCCGCTCGACATTCGATCCGGCGTCGTTGACCGCGCCGATCTTGCGGCGGCGTTTGATCGAATCCTTCCACGACGCCCAGATCGACATCAGGAACGGGGTCTGGTTCGGCGGCATGTAGGGCGCGCCGGCGTCGATCTCGTGGCTGACGTCGTAGACCCGGCCCTCGCGGACGAGCCCGAGCGCGGCGAGGCGCGTCTCGGCGGTCAGCAGGTTGGCGGCGCCGATCTGGTCGGCGGGACCCCAGCGCGAGTGGTCGTGGATTGCCATCATGTCACCTCCATTGTCATCGCGAGGAGCAGAGCGACGCGGCGATCTCGGGCGGACGAGCCCCTTGCGGATCGAGATTGCTTCGCTGCGCTCGCAATGACGGGAACCTAATCGAGTTTATAGAGGCGGCGCGCGGTGCCGCTGTAGAGGGCCTGTTTTTCGTCGGCCGAGCAATCGGCGGTGATGCGCTTGAACGCGTTCCACAGCGTCGCGTAGCCGGTGCCCATCTTGTCGACCGGGAAATTGCTCTCGAAATTGCAGCGCGCGGCGCCGAACAGCTCGATGCAGCCCTCGACATAAGGGCGCCAGGCGGCGGCCCAATCGGCGGAGTTGGGCGGGGCCGGCCGGTCGCGGAAATCGAGCGCCGCGCCGCGGTTGAGCATCCCGCCGAGCTTGACCGAGACATTCGGGCAGAACGCCAGCTCGGCCATGCTCGCCCGCCAGCTCTTGAGAATCTCGTCCTTGCGGTTGGCATAGGGGCCATAGCCGAGGACGCCGCCGACATGGCACATCACGATCGTCGCCTCCGGCACCGCGCGGGCGAGCGCGGTCACCTCGGCGAGCTGCGGGTGGTAGCACCACGCGTCGAAGGTGAGGCCGTGCGCGGCGAGCCGCTTCAGCCCCGTGCGGAACTCGGAACCCTCGTAGAGATGCGGCGGCACGCTGCCGCTATTGCCGATGACCGGGTCGGCGTCGTAGCCGGCGGAGTGGCGGATGCCCTTGAAGCGGCCGCCGCCGGCGCGAAGCTGCGCCTCGATCACCGGCTCGACGCGGTCGCCGAGGGTCAGGTCGATCGCGCCGACGATGCCTTGCGCGACTTTGGTCTTGCCGTAATTGCCGCTGGCGCTCATCGCGGCGATGCCGGCGACGAACTCGGTTTCGCCGACCGGGCGCATCTCGGCCGGGCCGTCGGCGCGGTACATCGAATGGCATTCCTCGAACACCGTCGCGACGACATTGTGGCCGGTGTTGAGGTCGGCGAGCAGCTCGTCGAGCAGGTAGGCGTGGCCGCCGCGCATCCACAAATGATGGTGGGTGTCGATAATCGGCAGGTCGGGCTCGAGGATCGGCTCCTTCTCCTGCTTGGCGAGCCAGGCTTCGTCGGGCGGATAGATGCGGCCGAACTGGTGGGAGCCTGAGTTCATCGTCGGTCGGGTCATCGCCAAAGCATGCCACCC
>DASUIE010000300.1:0-3411 GCA_036273175.1 Allostellaceae bacterium | reverse complement strand
CCAGTGTAGCCCGAGCGGGTGACGAACACCTCGCCGATGCGCGCGCCGCTCAAAAACGGCATCGCCGCGACACCGGGCAGCAGACGGGCCAGCACCGTGGCGGCGGCGGGACCTTGCAGCGCCAGCAACGCGCGGTCGTCCAGCACCTCGATCGACACCATCCGGCCCAGCTCGGTGCGCAGATGGGCGATGTCGGTGTCCTTGCACGCGGCGTTGACGACGAGAAGCAGCCCCTCGTCCGCGCGCGTCACCATCAAATCGTCGATGATCCCGCCGCTGTCGTTGAGCATCAGCGTGTAACGCATGCGGCCCGGGCCGAGGCCGCGCAAATCGCCGGGCACCAGCGTTTCGAGCGCGATGTCGGGCGCGGCGCCGGAGAGCCGCACCTGCCCCATATGCGACACGTCGAAAAGCCCCGCCTGGGCCCGGGTGTGGAGATGTTCCGCGATGATGCCGGACGGGTACTGCACCGGCATCTCGTAACCGGCGAAGGCGACCATGCGCGCGCCGCGAGCGACATGCAGATCGTGAAGAGGGGTCCGCTTCAGCGGGGCCGCGGCGGCGACAGGGGTCACGGGCGCACCTCCAACACGCGGGCGCCATGCGCCCGGGAGATGCCCCCTCTGTCGCTGACCCTGAGAGATTCACCTATCCCACTTTCGGGGTAGGCTTACTCCTTCGGTGAGCGGACCGGGCGCGGGTGGCCCGTTCCGCCGCTTTCCAGAGTGCCCTGCCGCCTGCAGTCCTTTTGCCTGAGAGTTTCCGGGGCGGTTGCTCCTTCGGCGCCGCGCTTCAAACCGCGCGGTCTCTCCTGCGGGCGGGGATACGGCGTACCCTGTTTAGCATCGCGGCGGCGAGCGGCCAAGCCGGTTCGGTCTAGCGCCCCCGGAAATGCTGGTAGAAATCGACGACCTGCGGTGTCTGCTGGAAGCCGACGACGATCTGCAAGGCGCTGGGGGCGAGACCGCGCAGCGGCACCGTCAGGTCGATGTGGTCGTTGACCGCGCCGCGCTTCGAATCGCGCGGCACGTCGACATGCACGCCGTAGGAGGTCTTGCTGAGGATCGAATCGTTCGGGCCGACCACCGCGAGGAAATAGGTGAGATCGACCGAATCGGCCTTGGTCGCCGGGCCGCGCTCGGCCGCGACGATGATGTCCAGCGAGGCCTGGAGGGTGTCGCCGTTGACCGCGCATTTGGCGTCGATCTCGCTGAGCACGCCGTAATACATCACATCGGTCGGCCGCATCTCCATATCGGGCTTGCCGAAGATCGCGGTGCCGGCGAGCGGGCGCAGAACCGCCGCCGCCGGGCAGGCCGCCGCGGTCAAGTCGTTGCCGCCCGACCAGGGCAGGTGGCCGCACGCCGCCGAAACGAACAGGGTGACCAAGGCCGCGGCCATGGCAGGCAGCGGCGGCAACCAGGACAATCGTGCGCGCAAAGGGAAGGCCCCGAGGTCAGAGAGTGTTATGGGTTCCGTCGCAGAACGGCTTGCCCCCCGTGGCCTTGCATCCGCAAAACCAGACTTCCTCGCCTTTTTCCGCCACATAGGCCAACGGAACGAGGCCGGTGCCGGTATGCGATCCGTCGCAGAAAGGCTGCTTGCCGCTGCGTCCGCAGGCGCACCAGAAATAGCGCTTTCCCGCTTCGACGGTGACATTGTACGGCGCCTTTTGCGCCGGTATCGGATCAGCCATCTTTCGCCCCCACCGTCGCCCTTGCTAGTGTCCGGAGCCCCCCGCCCCGACCTCTAGCGAGGCCGGCGCGACTTTAGAGCGTGATGATATTCGAGGGAAGCGCGGCTTTTTTGAGATGGCGGTCTACACCGAAATCGGCGACGACGAGCTGCGCAGCTTTACCGCCCTTTACGATATCGGCGCCGTGTTGTCGTGCAAGGGGATCGCCGAGGGGATCGAGAACTCGAATTTCCTGCTGACCACCGAGTACGGCAATTTCATCCTGACCCTTTATGAAAAGCGGGTCGCGCGCGCCGACCTGCCGTTCTTCATCGCGCTGATGGACCATCTCGCCCATCACGGCGTCGCCTGCCCGACGCCGGTGCGCGCGCGCGACGGCGACGCGCTGAGGGAGCTGTGCGGACGGCCGGCGGCGATCGTGACCTTTCTCAACGGAATGTCGCCGCGGCGCATCGAGCCGTTCCACTGCGCCGCGATCGGCTCCGCGCTGGCGCAGCTCCATTGCGCCGGCGGCTCGTTTGCGATGAAGCGGCCGAACAGCCTGGGGGTCGCCGGCTGGCGGCGGCTTTACGACAGCTGCGCCGGGCGCGCCGACGAGGTGATGCCGGGACTCGCCGCCGAGCTGGGCGCCGAAATGGAATTGTTCGAGGCGTCCTGGCCGGCCGGTTTGCCGAGCGGCGTCATCCACGCCGATCTCTTTCCCGACAACGTGTTTTTCCGCGACCGCACCCTGAGCGGGCTGATCGATTTCTATTTTGCGTGCACCGATTCGCTCGCCTACGACATCGCGGTGTGCCTGAACGCCTGGTGCTTCGAGCCCGATATCAGCTTCAACGTGACCAAGGCGCGGCTTCTGGTCGGCAATTACCGCGCCGAACGGACGATGGGCGCGGCGGAAATCGCCGCCTTGCCGCTGCTGGCGCGGGGCAGCGCGCTCAGGTTTCTGCTGACCCGGCTCTACGACTGGCTGAACCAGAGCGCGGGGGCGCTGGTGCGGCCCAAGGACCCGCTCGAATACCTGAAAAAGCTGCGCTTTCACCGCGGCATCGACGATCCCGGGCTGTATGGCATCAACTGAGGCGGTCGAGATCTTCACCGACGGCGCCTGCAGCGGCAATCCGGGGCCCGGCGGCTGGGGTGCGATCCTGCGCTATCGGGGGGTCGAGCGCGAACTGGCCGGCGGCGACCCCGCCACGACCAACAACCGCATGGAAATGATGGCGGCGATCGCCGCGATCGAGGCGCTGACCCGGCCGTGCCGGGTCGACCTCTATACCGACAGCCGCTATTTGCGCGACGGGATCATGCAGTGGCTCCGCCGCTGGAAGGCGCAAGGCTGGCGCACCGCCGACAAGAAGCCGGTCAAAAACGTCGATCTATGGGAGCGGCTCGACCGGGCGGCGGCGGCGCACGAGATCGAGTGGCACTGGGTGCGCGGCCACGCCGGCCATCCCGAAAACGAGCGCGCCGACGCGCTGGCCCGCGGCCAGATCGCGGCGGCGCTCCCGAGAAGCGAGCCTTCGCGCTAGGATTTGGCGCGCCAGGTCTTGCTGTCGCCGACCTGTTCGATCGCCTGCCGCGCCTCGAGCTGGCCGAGCGCGTGGCGAATCGAGGTGAACGCCACCGCGGCCCCCTTGTCGCGCTGCAGCGCGGTGCGAATCTCGGCGGGGCGGGCCGCGCGCGGGGCCATCCCCTTGAGGATTTCCTCGATCATC
>DASUIE010000299.1:0-17069 GCA_036273175.1 Allostellaceae bacterium | reverse complement strand
TCTCGCCGGTTCGGCGGGCGCCGGAGGCGCCGGAGGATCGGCTGGGCGGGAAGCCGCCAACTCGGCGAGGCGAGCCAAAGCCGCGTCGCGTTCCGCTTCCGCCGCCCTTCGCGCCGCCGAGGCGCGTTCGAACTTCTCCTGTAGGGTGAGGCCCTTGCGCGGCGGCTTCGGCGGTTCGGCAGGAGACTCCGCGGACGGTTCGGCTGGCGCGGGATCGGCGGCCGGGGCCGCGGGCGCATCATCCCCGGGCGCATCATCCCCGGGCGCATCATCCCCGGCCGCATCCACCGGCGGCGGCACAACCGACGCGCCGCCCCCTTCGGTAACGGCAGGCTCGGCATCGGCAAAACAGAGTGACGGCGGCGTGTAGGCGACAATCGCCCCTGCCGTCGTGAACCGCGTCAAGAACATAGGGTCTCCGGGTAGTGGTTTACGCTTGTCCTTGCGGCGTCAGATGCTCCATCAACATCCGCACGCCCTCGGCCAAATCCTTCAACTGGCTGCCGACATGCGCGTCGTGCGACGCATCGGCCTTTTGCGCCACCGCCAGCAATTTCGCCTCGAAATCCTGCTGCTGCTTCTCGTATTGCAGCATCCGGTCGGCGTTCTTGTCGTTGAGCGCCTGAACCAGCTTCTGCATCTGCTGCGCGCCCTGCTGCAATTGGCCCTGCAGCGACTGGATCAACGCCTGTACCTGCGGCGGCACGTCCTTCTGTTCCGGCGTCAGCAATTGCGGCGGCAGCATCTTGGCGAACCGGGCCGCCAACTGGTCCGCGTCGTCGATGTCGAGGTGCTTCGCCAACAGGTCGAGAATGTTCCCGACCTGCTGCGGCGCCGCCGGAGCCACCGCGCGAATGAACTCCATAAGCGTCTGCGACGCCTCGATGCGTTTCGTCGCGTAGGACGGCCCGACGGTCACGGTAACGCCGTATTTGCCCATCGTCGGGTTGAAGACCGGAATGGTCTTGCCGTTCGCCGCCGAGCGGCGCTCCTTGTACGCGGCCGCCTGGTTCGGGTCGATTTCCACCTGTTGTTCCGATCCGTCTTCCCGCAGGATCGTCAGAACGCGCTTGCGGTCGAACACCTTGGGCAGCAGGTCGATGATAATCTCGCCGGTATGCCGCAAGGCCCTGGCCAGGTTATCGACATAATGGAACGACCCGATGTCGCCGGCGCGTCGCAGCTCATGCAGCGCCTTGCCGCTCTCGTCGTACAGCCGCTCTTGCTGGGGATTGGCGTTGAACCTCACCCCGGTCGTGGACATGATGTCCTGCGACGCTTCCCGCGCGCCCTCGACCATCCCCGCCGGCGGCTGAACCGGCGGCTGCCGCTGCGGCGGCGGCGCCGGCTTGCCCTCGATGTCTATCTGGCGATAGAGCATGTACGGCAATGAGCGCCGGTTGGCGTTCTTCCACTGCTCTTCGTGCCCTTCCTGCTGCCCCTCCGCCATGATGAAGGGCGCCTTGGGCGCCAGCGCGACCGCCTCGATATAGGCCGATCGCATATAGTTGTATTGCCTCTGCGCGTCCTTGGCGTGCCGGATGATGCCGGAGTAGGAGACCTTGCCCTCAAGGTCGATTTCGTCGCCGATTACCCGGACGATCGGGATATACCGCCCCGGCCATTCCCGCCGATCGAGGACTTCAACCGCCGTCATCTTGTACCACATGACGACCGGCTCGAATGAATCGCGCTCGGCGATGATTTCGAGCTTTTTCGACTCGTCGCTCAGTTCGTCAAACCAGCCCTCATGCCCGTTGACGAGCCGGACAAGCCGCCTCTTTTTGTGCTCGACCTCGAAATATTCCGCGACCCGGACTTCGTTCTGCCCGGACCAGTTGCGCATCGCGTCGCCCATGCCGCTCGCCGACCACGGCACTTTTTGCGCTCCAGGATACTCGTCCTCGAAATCCGAGCGCGGCACCATCTCGGTCACGAACGCGAACCTTGCGTCCGCCCCCTCCGGCTCTTGCGAGGTCGGGTCCATATAGACCGTATAGGCGTTCCTGATCCGTCGTATCAGGATCGATTGGTCGAATGTGTTGGGCGACTCGTAATCAGTGACGACCCGCCAATACCCCCAGCCCTTCCGGCAGGCGCTCTCGTAAGCGGTATCGTAGGCGATATCCGCTTCTGACTGCCGCTCGATGAACCGCACCAGTCCGCTATAGACCTTGGCGGCTTGCACGTCCGTCTTGTCGCCGACCGGGCTGATATTGATCCCCGGTCTTGCCTGCCGCTGATCGTTGGTGACCTGGTGCACCAGCGTCGGAAACTGGTTGAACGTCAGGCACGGCCGGCGATCAATCGACCGCTCGCGCGACATGTCGTCCGGCCATTGCTTGCCGTTGTACATCTGATCGTCGTCGAGGCCCGCCTTGCGGTTGTTTTCCTCGAATGAGGCGGCGCGCTCGAACCGCTTCAGCGCCCGCTTGATGATCGCGGCGTCGTTCTCGCCTTCCCCTTGCCCTGGATCGCTCTTCGGTTGCGTATCGGGCGCGCGGTTCATGCCCGGCGCGATAGCGGGCATGCCGATGTTGCCGCCCAACTGGTCCGGGGCGGCGTTCGGGCGGCGGCGGGCCATCAGTCGCGCAGCCGAACAACATCGATCGGTTCCCGCGACCACGGATCGACCATGCAAGCGATCCGAACCGCTTCTTCCGCTGTCGCGCCGTGATGCAATGCCCCGAGCGCCGGCGGCATCCCGGAACCGATTGCGATAAACGGCGCCTCGACCTCGCGTGCCCCGGCGCCGGTGTAATATGTGACGACACCCGTCGCCCGATCAACAACGATCACGTCGTTGTCGTCGATCGACGGGCGCTCGTCCTCGCGCGAGCCATCAAGCCAGCGCTGAAGCTTGGTGAAGGCGCCGGTATCGCCCGCGCCGGCGAACAGCGAGCCGTCCTGCAGCCGCGCGATCTTGTGATACAGGTCGGGCTTGCGCCAATCGTGACCGGCATGCACTCCCGTATCGGCGGCGATGATACCGTCGCGGTAGACGATCGTGGTCATTTGCTCAGCGAAACGTCTGGTTGTCGGTATAAATGTTGTATGCGCCGCTCGGCCGCGAACTCAGCGACGAATCAAAGAACGCCACAACCTCTTTCGTGTTGGTCCGTTTTATCGCCGCGAGACTCTGCGCCGCCGCCCTGACCATCGCGGCGCCCGGCGTCGATTTGTCATCCTTGAAGTATGGCCACAGTTCGATCGCCAGATTTCGCTTGATCGCCCTCACATAACCGGGCGGCAGAGACAATGCCGTGGTGAGGGCCGGGAACTCGCTCAGTTGCAACCAACTGTCGAAGGTCAGCGTCCATCCGATGTTCGGGATCGGGTAGAGCTTGATTTGTCCCAGCGGGAATTGCGGATCGTAGAACAACCCCAGCGGTATATTCGACGCCGACAGCGCGACGTTGCCGATCAGGTTCCACTGATCCTGGTTCAGCACGGCGACCGGATAGCGGTTGCCAACACTGTCCGTCACGTAGCAGGTCCCCGGACCATCGAGAATGCGCAGCGGACGCGTGTCGTTGATATCGCCGCCGGTCCCGACCGTGTAGACGTTCTTGCCCGGAACCAGCGTGACCGACTGCTCTTTCCGCGCGTAGGTGATCAACGACTCGTTCGACCACGAGTCGATCATGTCGTTGAGGACCGACAGCCCCGTCGCGCTGTCGGCGGCGCCGATCGTCTCGCCGGGCGAGTAGCTGCCCATGCTGACCAGCGCGTCGGTGATGAGGTCCAGCGCGGTCGTCACTCGATATCCTCACCCTCAAGCAGGCCGACCAACAGCTTGGCCGCCTCGTCGATTTCCTTCGCCGGGTCAGGCGACACCCGGCCGACAATCCAGTCAATATGCCGCATCGTCGGCCGATGTAGCACCACACGAACATAGGCGCCGATTTCCGACACATGCACTTGGCGTAACTCGAAAACCTGGCCAGCTTGTTCAAGTTCTCCGACCAGAGCGAACTCTACTACATTTTTGATGGGGAGATCGTTCAACGTGATTATTAGATCGCTCACCGAACCTCGCCCGGCACGTCGCCCCGCAAGATCGCGTCCTCGATCCGCTCCAGCGCCGCCTGCTTCAACTCCCGCTCTTCCTTGCCGCCACGGGCCGGGATCACGGCGTAAAACTCGCTGTTCCGCTCGTCCGCCATGCTGAGCCGCAATGCTTCGGCATCCAGCACGGGCGAGTAGAACCGCATCGACGAATAGGCGGGCATCAGTACGCCGCTTTGCCGACCTTCTTGGTCTTCGCCTTCTTCTTCGGCGCGGCCTTGGCCTTCGCCTTCGGCGCGGCCTTCAGGTTCAGCATCCCCGGCATTTCCGCAACCATCGGCTTCTTCTTCATCGCTAACCTCCATAGACCGCGCGTAGTCCGTCGATGTTTGCCGCCGCGCGCGCGAGTTGTGCCGGCACGTCGCATTCGATGCGTTGATCGCGCCAGCAATCGAACCAATCACCCGGCATGTCTCGGCCGAGGCAGTGGCGGAACAGCCGCGCGCAGCCGTGATCGGTAGCCAGGTTGTCGTAAGCCAGCACGAGCGCGTCGCGACGATGCGCCGCCAACTCGTGGGCCGCCTTGGTCGTCGCCACGGCCCCGCGCTCCGCGTCCCGGATCGGAATTCCGGCGTTCAACGCGCTCCGGATCACGTCCATCACCGGCCGGGTCACGACCGCGAACCTCGCATCCGGGTTCGCCTCGGCTATCTCCCGCCACAACAGCACCATGCCGCTGTCGCTGGCGCCGATGTTCGGCTGCCGCACGAACCGCCGCAGCTCGTCCTTGCGGCGGAAATTGATGCTCGGCTCATGCACGCACGCGACCCCGCCATGCGAGAGGAACCGCGCCATCCATGCCGTGCGCGACCGCGGCGTTCCGGTCACCAGGAAAAATGGGTTCATCGAGCGGTCAGGACGATTGGCCGGTGTCAGTGAGAGGTCCATGATCCACAGACCCCCAGGCGCCTCCAGCCGCGCATCGCCCCTGTCCGGACAGAGCCGCCCTTGCCCGTTGAGAGTAGGCGCCTCGCTGAAACAGCGAATTACTACTTATTGGTGTCTAAACCCGGCGATCCGGAGCATCCTGCCCCGACTCGCTCAACCCTGCCTTGCATCGGATCGCCTCGGCCCGGCTGGAGTGCCGGTGCCCGCAATCCCATACCGGCAGCAGTTCCTCGCGCTCCGCCTCGCCCGTCAGCACGGCCGCTATCTGGTCCATGCGCAGCCGGATCGCGCGCAGCTCGCCGAGCGCTTCGTCGCGGGTCATGCCCCCATCCACCCGTCGCTGCCCGATCCCACCGTTACCAGCCGAGGCGTCGCCTCCGTGTAGCGACGAGGACTCGCGAATTTGTGTCCGACCGCCAGATAGCGAAACCCATCGGCTCCGTTCGACGCCCAATCATGCATCGGCCGCGCCTGGAACACTCGCCGCTTCTCGTCCCAAATCTTCCGATAGCTCGTCAACGCCAAGCGCCCGCGCTCAGTCTTCTCGCGATCGAACCAGCAGCGCCCGATGAACATCCGCGCCGCGTCGATGCCGTCCATCAACCCGACATCCGGCACGACGCGAAAGTTGATCCCCAATCCCCTCGCCGTCTCGATCCGCGATCGACCAGACCCCAACTCCCTGACCTGAATGTCATGCGGCGCGTTGTGCTGGCCGTATACATACCCGCGATCCTGCAAAACCTTGGCGTAGTGCGGCAATCCCTCGCCCGAGGACTCGTAATAGTCCACAACGTGGACCTCACGCCCGATGCTCTGCGTAAACCATATCGCAGTCGCGTCGTTGACCCCTAGGTCCCACCACGTATCGACGGCCGCCTCGGGTAGCACGGGCACCCGAGTAATCCGCCCCTCGGTCTCGGCCGCCTGCATCTCGCGACCGTAATAGGCGCCCACCACGGAGGCCGCGAACGAGCACTCGAATTCGGCGGCGTACTGCTCCTCGCTCATCTCGCGCCGCGCCTGCTCCAGCTCGGCCGCCGGCAACAATCCCGTCTCGCTCGCCTTGAGCGTCAGCGGATACCACTCCGGGTCCGATTGCGCCCGCTCCCACAGGTCGGCGAAGTGATTCAGCCCACGCGGCGTGCCGATAAAGATCGCCCATCCCTTGCGATCGGCGAGCGCCGGCCTGATTGCCTCCTGCCACGCTCGCGGGTCCATGTCGCCGTACTCGTCGAGTACGACGCCATCAAGATAAATGCCCCGCAGTCGCTCGTAATTGTCAGCGCCGTACAGCCTCACCCGCCCTTGGTTCGGCAGGTCAACCCGCAACTCGCTCTCGTTTACCGCGTTGCCCGGTATTGGCGCCGTATACCGCTTCAAATACGACCACGCCACGTCCTTCGCCTGGCTAAAATACGGCGCCACATAGGCAAATCGCGGCTCTGGCAATTGACAGCGTAGCGCGCCATCAATCAGGTCATTGATGCACGCGACCGTTTTGCCAGCCCTCCGATGCGCGACAGATACGGCCCAACGCTGTCGCCGCGCATGCAGCGACACGAATTGCTCTCGCGCCCGATAGCCGGTTTCAATCCTCGTCGGCACGAGACACGCCCGTAGCGATAATGATCGGCCCGCCGCCTTTTCCGGCGTGCTCGTGCTCATGCCGATCGCGCCATTTGGCGGGCTGGCGGTTTTTGAGCCAGAAGATGCACGCGGTCGTATCGGGCGGATAGTGCTCCGTGTACGGCACGATATGCTCCGATCCCGTTTTGGCGTCGGCCACGATCTTGACCGCCGGGTGCGAGTAGCCACAGGCTCGCGAGAACAATCGGCGCGCGACCTTCGCGTCCGCCTCGTCCCGGCCGCTTTTTAAGGCGCCTCGCAACTCATCATGCGCGGCGATCCATCGATCAATCGTGGCGGGGGACACGCCAAAGAACGAGGCCAGGTCGTCATTTGTGGCTCCGAGAAGAGCCAGCTTCCGCGCCTGATCGGCGTACTCCTGTCGATACGCGCTTGGTCTTCCGGCCACTTACAAGATCGCCCCTATTTCAACGCGCCCGGCACGGAGCGCCCTTGGGTCGCGGGATCGCTCGGCGCCGAGTTGGCGATCTTGATCTTGCTCGGCACGGGCCGGCTGCCGGAGCCGACGGCCGTGTTCTGCGGGGCGCTCGATCCCTTGGGCGCCGGGAGGCTCGGGCCGTCAAACAGTTTTGCCATGGTGTTCTCCTTGGGTTAAGGAAATTTTGTCGGGACGGCTCTCAGGCAAGGGGCCGGGAACAAAAGATGCGATCAATCATCTGGGTTGCGCGCGCTACTTCATTAAGCTCGCAGACACCGGCGCCCTGATTGTTGCGCGGCAACGCGAATGGCAGAGCGGCCGATATGTTGCCGCCGAAGTGCTTCGCCGCGTCACAGAGCGCGAATAAATGTTGACCGCCGCGTTGCTGTCCGAGATCGGCCGCGCCCTCTACGGCGAGCGGTGGGTCTCCCCGTTAGCCCGAGACCTCGGCGTCAACCTGCGGACGAGCAGCGGTGGGCGGCTGGATCGTATCCGATCGATCCTCGGGTTGCCGCTCCGCTGCGCAAGGCGCTGCAGGATCGGGCGACGGTGGCCCGCGACCTGTTGCGCGAGTCGGGAGCGGAGCTTACGAGGATGCGGGCCAACGCGTGCGTTGCACGCAAGCATGGCACAAAAACCGCGCAAGTCAACCGGGTATCGACGGCTTCCTAGGCCGCCCCCGCCGCGGCCGTTCCGCCGGCACGCCGAGCGCCGCGAGCCAGGCGCGGCGCTGCTCCGGCGCCATGATTTCCCAGGCGGCGATGACAGCCGCCACCGGCGCGGCGGCGATCGGCGCCCCGTCGAGCGCGCGATACACGCTGGACGGGGCCAGGTCGAGGCTTTGGGCGATGGTCGCGGCATCGAGGCCGGCCGCGGCGGCGCGCTCTCGCAAGCTCATGGCGGCATCCTGAATTATTTTTTTCTCATACGCAATTTATTTCTTGACGCCACGGCGGCGGCGAGGGCAATATCCGTCCCGTCAACAGCGAGGCCCTTCGGGGGGCCGAATGGACATGATGATCTACACCATCCACGCCCCCACCGATGACCACCTGGAAGAGGTTAAGACCGAGATGACGACGCTCGGCCGCCCCTCGATCCGCGTCGTCGATTGCGGCGACTACTACATGGCCCTCGAAGGATCGCACCGCGTGGCAGCCGCCCACGCTCTCGGTGTCGAGCCTGAACTGGTGATTTACGAGCAGGCCGACGAGATCGACATCACAGTGTTCGACTGGTTCGACCGCGCAAACTGGGCCGAGACGGTCTATTCGGCCGGTGAGGTCGCCGGCGAACTCTACTCCATGCAAGCCCGCGCTTATCAGTTCTGAGCAGGCGCGCTACCGGATGCTCGCCGAGGCGGCGCGCTCTCGCAAGCTCATGGCGGCATCCTGAATTATTTTTTGCTCACACGCAATTTATTTCTTGCCGCCACGGCGCGGCGTGGTAATATCTGTCGCATCAACAGCGAGGCCAGCCGAGCAGGAGAAGCAAAATGCATATAGCGATTTTGTATGCACCGGATAAATGGGCGGAATGGAAAAGCAACGGGGGTAGCGGGAAACCGCCATTCGATCCGATTGCTGTTCTGCCCACATGGAGCGATGCCGCACTCATCGAGGATATAATGCCCGGTGCATACGTAGTCATCGAGCGGATGTACGACAGGGTCAAGCCGACACATCAGAATGGCGCGGATTTTCTTTCTGCGATCCTCGGGGACGGCAAGCCCGTGCGCGAGGCGGATGCAGGTCGGTGGACGTGGGAAAAGCATTGATCCACGCCGTTGGCCGCCGCTGACGATCGCCGGCGTGCTGTTGCGGCTGCGACGGCCGTAGCCAGTTTTCCCTCCCGGCGCCGCGGCGGGGTCCAGGGCCCTAGATGCTACCCAGGCGATCCTTGCATGTTTATCCGGTTGACACCCACAGATACCAGTGCTAGGTTGTCTCTGTCAGATCGACCGATGGAGAAACCCAAATGCAAACGACTATCGATGGCCTTCGGGCGGCTAAAGCGCTGGTCAAGACGGAACCGCGTAAGGCGATCCTCGATGCGCTTGACTTGCTCACTAATCCGTTTTTGTCGCGCGGCCATAGCGCGGAACTGTCCAAAATCCTCAGCGCTTGTGATGGTGAGGAACGGCGGATTGATCGGGCTATCGCATTCCTCAACCCTCCCGAGTTCGACCATCGCTATGAACCCGGCGCTTTCGGCGTGTGCCGCCGTTGCGGCCTCGATCGGCATCGCGGGCCGGGAGGATGAGCCATGCCGGCGGACATCTTCGACCACGAAAATCTGCCGTTTCCCGGTTCGCTCCCGGAATTTCAGCGGCTGTTTCCGAACGATGCGGCCTGCGCCGCTTACCTCGAAGCGATCCGCTGGCGTCACGGCTTCGTGTGCGCGTGGTGTGGTGAGCGAGGCGAGCCATTCCGGTTCGCCAACCGCCCGCATGTGCTCCGCTGCCGCAAATGCCGGAAGGACAATGCCTTGACCGTCGGCACCGTCATGGAGCGCACGCACACGCCGCTGAGCGTGTGGTTTTGGGGGGCCTATCTCGCGTCGAGCCTGACGCCCGGCCTGTCGGCTGTGCAGTTTCAACGCCAGCTTGGGATCGGTCGATACGAGACGGCCTTTCAAATCCTGCACAAGCTGCGGGCTGGCATGGTGCGGCCTGATCGCGACAAAATCGGCGGCACGCCGGGCGAGCATGTTGAGGTTGACGAGACGTGGATCGGCGGGCAGACGCGCGGCAAGGGGCACGGCGTCCACAACCAATCGCTCGTGATCGGCGCGGTAGAGGTCCGCGAGCGGAAACCGAAGAATCAACCGCCGCTTCTACCCGTTCAATGCCTTCCGTTCGCTGCTCGGGATAAGCGGAAGCGCAGCCGCGCCGACCTATGACGGGCTGTATTCGGGCAGTTGGCAGCACGCTAACTGTAGTTCTCATGGGTGAAAACCGGATAAGCATGGATCCTTGGGTATCGCGGCGTCAGCGACCTCGGTGAATTGCTCGCGCGGCCCGCTGTTCCGCAGCCTCCGCTTGCCGTCCGGCCCGGTCTCGATGTTGACCGCCTCGTCGGCGCGCGAGGCCGCCTCGATCATGAACGGCACACTCACGGCGACACGCGCTCGACGCCGACCCACGGGAACGCCGGCGCGGAAAATCCGCATAGTTGAAAACCCAACAAGCCGTTTTCGCACCCTTGCGCGATGCGCGTCAGCGCCTGGTGCCAGCGCGAGTAGATGTCCCGCGTCGCCCGAACCGCCTCGGGGCTGCATGGCTCCCATCGGTGGCTCTTGACGACGCTGCGGTGCCTCCGCCGGCATCTCTTCCGCACCGGCACCATCCGAGGCTCGACCCCCTCCATCCAGTCCGGACGCCGGCAGGCCTTTGCGTTCGCCATGACGATCGAGCGCGTCCACGGGTCCAATCGGTCCACCGCCGCCATCACCCGGCCGGCGTCGATATCGGCGACGAACCGTCCGCCATCGACCGGCACGCCGGCGCCGCGATAGCGGTTGCTGACGCCCTTCGGCCGCGCCTCGTAGGGGTTGAGAGTCAGCTCCCTCGGGCTGGGAACCCGCAATCGCGGCTCCACGGTTTGCGCCACCGCCCATTGCAGCAGCTCCTCGATATCGATCGGCCGCACAACCGCCGGAGCGCGGTCAGCGTCGCTGAAATCGCATCTCAATGTCCGTGTCCCGCGTTTGCGTCTTGCGCCAAACTCACCCATCGCTCGCGGAACTGATCCAGCTCCGCCGCCATCCGCTCCCGCTCCGCGGCGCTTGGCATCGGCGGCAGGTTGCGGTGTTCCTTCGGGCGGCCCGTTTCCGCATCCCACAGTCCATGCGCCCGGAGCAAAGCCTCGGCCTCGGCGATGTCCTCCGGCGTCGGCGCGATCCAATCCGGCGAGGTCTCCGGCGGCTGATATTTCCCACTGACCAGCGCGCGGCGCAGCGCCTTGCGCGGCCTCACGAGCCGATCGAGCGGATCAATCAGCTCGGCAATCGATGGCCAGAATTTGTTGCTCCGCGCCGATCCGCGCAGTACGTCGCGGATCGCGTCGGCCGGGTATTCCCGCAGCTCCCCGACATAGGCGGCGAACACCAGCGCGAGGTCCTGTCCGATGTCGCGGCTCACCGTCAGCGATCGCAAACGGCCCAATTCGGCGACGATGAACGCTTCGCTCGCCGGCGCCAGCATCGTCTCGACCGCCTCGATGGCCGCGGCCCGGTCCGCCTCGGCCAGCGGCCCGGCGAAGTCGTACCGGATCACGTACCCGTCCCAACCGTGTGCATCGGCCCCATCAACCCACGTCGCGGCGAGACAGGACCGAATGCATCGCGGCAGCAATGCCGCCGGATTGCGCTGCGCCGCCAGCGCCGCCGCTGGGCCGCCGATGATCGCGGGCAGCGAATTCCTCGGCGTTGCGGACCCATGTTCGCCATGAGGCCCGCCAATCGGCCGAGAGGGTCTGCCTCGCGGTGTGGTGATCGCGGAACCGCTCGGCCTGGTCGGCAATCCAGGCTCGATCGTGCTGCCGCTCCGCAGCGTATCGACAGTCGCCGAGATCAGGCCGCCAATCGGCTGGCAGCCGGGCTTTCCTCGCTCCATCGGATTTCCTCTTGCCGGGGGCCGTGGCCGGATCGGGCGCGGAAGCGCCAACAACCGATGCGACAGCATCGGTTTCTAATCTGGTGGTTGGTGGTTGGTGGTTGGTGGTTAGGTTTTCGACACCCTTTTTATTTTTTAAACCCGACCCTTTTTCTAAGTCGTTGTTTTTCTTCTTTGGTCTACCTCCTCTCCTACCATACTGCACCGCATCTCGGATGCGTCTCGTCGCTGTCTGCACCTCCTCTAGGGCCCTTCTCACGCCTATCTCGTCACCATCTCGGAACACTCTGCCGCCCGCGATCAGGCGTTCGACGATTGCCCCAATCTCCCGATTTCCTTTATGCGGCCGAAACTTAGCCCTGATCCAATCGAGGTCGTAGCGGATGGTTTTCCGGCGGTTGTAGCAGAGCAGATTTATCATCCAGTAGACGCCCAATTCGGAGGGCGTCATTTCGCCGGAAATGGCGGCGAGAAATTCGTCGCCATGCAAATCGATGTGGCGGACCTTGCTGCGCACTACACCCTCACGCCGCCGACATCGGCAATCGCGGCTGGTCCGGGTTCCGCAGCGCGTCCAGCAGCCGCTCTACCGCCGCGGCGATGTCCCGATCCGTCGCCAGCCGCACCGAGACGACCCGGCACGCATGCATGACGGTCGTGTGATCGCGATCGCCGAACTTCCGCCCGATCGCCGGCAGCGACAGCGGCGTCAGCCGACGGCACAGGTACATCGCGACCTGCCGTGGGCGAGCGGCTGCCCGGCGATCAGATTCCATCTCGATCAATCGGACGCCGAACTCCGCCGAAACGGCTTGCTGTATCTCGATGACCGAGGGGCAGTGTCCCATCATCGCGACACCCTGTTGATCGCCAGCACGACGCTCTGTATGCGCGCGGACAGTCATAGACCGCCCCCAGCCGCCGCCTCGGCGTTGACCGGCGCGATCGTCAACACGATCTTTGGCGATAGGCTGTATCGCTTGCGAATCCGCGCCTCGACGATCAGCGCGTCGTCCCGATAGACAATCTGGTTCAGCGCGTCGGCCGCCAGCTTGAACAGATTGTCGATGTCCGGCCGTTTGGCGGGCAGGATTTCCCCGATGATGGCCCGTTGCCGTTGGCGGTTTGACCATCTCGCCGGGATCGAGAACTCCGCCAACATCTCCAGACGCAACGGCTCGTCGAGCATCCTGCCGCCGTGTTGGGCCGCCATTTCCTGCCATGCCAATATCCGCAGTTCCGCCATGGCGCTGCGTTGCCGGTCAGGGGTGAACAGCGTGCCCGTCTTGGCTATGCGGGTGCGCGCGAACGGCACCGGCTCGCCAAGGCGGGTGATTGTAATCAACACACCCTCCGCGCCGCGTCCCGCGCCCGAATGAGCGCGAGCAACGGGATGGGCGGCGGCGGCGGCGGCGCCGGCACCGCAACCCGGCGCGACCGGAACAGCCGAAGGAAGCGGGCGATCACGATTCCCTCACGACCCAGGCTGTCGCGCAGCCGAGATAACTGCGCTGGTCGGGAACCGCCGGCGGGCGCCAGACACCGCCGTCTTTCGGGTCCACCCCGTGCCGCGAGAACGCGTCCGCCGGCAAAGATACCGGCTCGACCTCGCGCCATTCCGAGCCGGACGAAATGCGCGTGGCACCAGCGCCCGCGCAGGTGCGCTTCATCAACTCGTACCGGCACGGTTTGCCGCACGTCCGGCCGCCGCCAAAAAACGCCGCGCCGCAGATGACGCAATGCGTATTTCGAGGTGCGATATGCAATGCTTGTCTCCCCCAAAGTTCTCGGCGGCAGGCTCAGTTCGTCACCTGTTCCTTGCCGTCTGTCGCAATCTCCAACTTTTCCAGCGGACCCGGAGCAAGGCGAGCCAAAGCCGGATGAGCTGCCACAAACCGCTGACGCCGTGCCTCATAGTCGGCCCTTGCTTCGATTAGTTGCGACGCGGCCGTAACGTAGGCCCGGATTTGGTCGGCCTCGTGCGCCGGCACGCATTGAACCTCGCCGTAGAACAGGCGCTTCACCCGACCCACCGGCAAATGCAGCAAATTGGCCGCGAACGTCAGCGCCTCCTTGCGCGACCGCTCGGCCGCCAAATCGACAACCCGACTGACGTGCTGCCGGATCTCGGCCGAGACCGCCTCAGCGGTGAAGGCCATCGCGCGTCTCCAAAATTCTGGTGTGCCGGAATCCTTTTCCCGCTCCACGGAATCGCTCCATGCCATTGTTTCGGGCATGGAGCGGACAGCGACGGAGCAGCGGAAACGGAACCAGGCACGCGGCGCCATGCGGAGTATTGGTGAAATCGCAGCCAGGGTGTTGGCCCGGCTGCATGTGGACGAGGCCGGCGGCGACCCCCCCAAGCCGCCGCCGGCGGAACCCGCGACGGCCAGCCACAGGCGACGCGGGAACGGGAACGCAGACGACACGCCGGCGGCCAGGCCGGCGCTCGTCGTTTGGTGATGATGATGGAAGAGTCATACGGCTGTCTCGAAAAGCAGCTTCGGGATAAGCGGGTGCATATCCGCGCGCTCGCGAGAGGCGCGGTCCCAGCTACCGCCGCCACGTTCGCCGATCAGTTTCCAGCCGGCCGCACGCAGCGACGTGCCCGGCTCGGTCTCCAGGATGTACGTGCCGATGCGGAGATACCCGAGCGCGAAAGCGGCTCGGGCAGCAGCGCCGTACAGGAAAGAGCAGGCGTTCGCCGTCCCATCCGTACATAGGCGAGTCACTTCCAGCGTGGCGCCGTCATCGCGCATCCGCGAGACAGGGCGACCGACGATCACCACGCCGCACAGCCTGCCGCCGTCGCGGCCGAACTCGACGGCACCGAGGCTGAATTTATGGCCCACCGGAGGCGTGTGGTGACGATGGTGCTCATTGACGAACGCAGCAGCGGCACCGAACGCCAGTGGCACGATCGAGAGACGCTTGCTCATCTCCGCCCTCAGAACGGCAGGCAATTCCCGCGCGCGCTACAGGCGGCGGGCGAGATGCACAGATGATCGGAGCGCTCGCACTCCATCGGACTCCAGGCCATCGCGGCGCCGGGGCACGCCTGCGCGCCGTGCACCGGGCAGCGCTCGAGGGCGCGCGCCCGGTGTCCCTGCGCGTCGATGACCTTCGCGCAATCGCGACGCGCCCATGCGATCCGCTCGTCCTTCAGCGCGGCGAGCCGGCGGACGATCGTCCCGTCCGCGTCGTCGAGGATCGAGGGGCGGGTCATCGCAGCCGGGGGACGGAAAAGCAGACAACGGCCGCCGCCGCCATGCCGCATAGGAGAACGTGCACAAGCGTTTGTGCGAGCGACACCGCGAAGCAAATCGCGACGGCGTTGGCCGCCACCGCAGCGAGGTTCACGGCCATGGCGAACAGTCGGACCGGCGTCACCGCACGCCCCCGATCGCCGCGCCGTCATCCGCTCGCGCGCACGTGCGCGAGGCGGGACATTCGGGGCGCCGCTCGGTCTCGGTCATGCGGCGGCCTCGCTGGATGACCCGGCATGCACCAGATCATTCGCCGTCACTGCTCCGCCGGTGGCGTCGTAAATGAGCCGCATCAACGTCGCCGATGCTTGCCGCGTCCCGCGCCTGATCCGCGAGACGGTCGAGCGGTCAACCCCGAGCCGATCGGCAAGCGCCTCATCCGAGGTGCTGGTCTCGGCCATCCACTGATCGAGCCTCATGGGCACAATGTGCCGTTACGGCACAATCGCCGTCAAGCCCTTTTGTGTCTCGCGAGCCAACGACAAGGCACTCGCGGGCGAGCATCTTGTGTGCATGCGAGGCACAAAGCGGACTTTCATCCGGGAATGGCGCAAGCACCGGCGCCTAACATTGGAAAAACTCGCCGAGCGCGTGGGTATTACCCACGGCAACCTGAGCCGAATCGAGCGGGGGCTGCGGCCTTACGGTCAGCCGCTCTTAGAGGCGCTGGCAGAGGAATTGCGGACCGATCCCGCTTCGCTGCTTATGCGAAATCCGCTCGACCCGGAAGGCCTATGGTCAATCTGGGATCAAATCCCGCCGACGGAGCGGCCGCGCGCTATTGAGGTGTTGAGGGCTTTTACGCGAACGGGAACGGATGGATGAGGGGTCTCATCGGCCGACCCGAGGTAGCACATTTGGTCGCCGATTAAAATGTGCCGTTAGGGCACATAAATAGGTTGACATCGTGTGCCGCTTAGGCACAATACCCTCCGTCGTCACCCGATGGAGGGCGCCTTGCCGCAACCCGAACCGTACCGAACCGACAACCTCTGGGATGAGTGGTATCCCGAGAGCCGACTTGCCGCGCTGCTGGCTGGCGAGAAAGTCGAGGCGAATATCGGCCAGGTACGCGGCGCCTGGAAACGCGCTCTCGAAAAAGAGGTCCGCGCCGGCCGATTGGCCAAATGGCGCGGTTTCTGGTTTCCGACCGCGGGAGCGCCGCACGGCATCGGCCCCCTGAAGACCTGCTACGGCAAACCGGAGCTTAAGACGTATTTCGCCGAAATGGCCGCCGGCCTCGCGCGGAGGGCCGCGTGATGGACCCCGCCCTCAGCGTCAACGGCCGGCGCGCGTCGCTGGCGGAGCTGATCGCGAACCCCGCCGCCGCGACCACCGTGTGGGTCTGGAACTGCCCCGGCCTGACAACACTCAACGCCGGCCCGGACTCGCGCGGCTATCAGTTCGTCGCCGGACGCGTGCGCCACCAGTGGCGCATCCTCGCAGGCTGCCGGAATTTCTCGATCGACGATGCCCGCCGACACTGGGGTCCGGGCGGCCCAAGCGATCGGCCGGATTGCCTGCGGATGGTCGAGCGCTTGGCCGACGAAATCGCGACGCTGGAGGCGGCCCAATGACCAGCGCTTCCGCACACACCGTCCTTACCGCCGCCGTTGCGGCCGAGGAGGTTGTCGGCATCAAGGGCTTCGAGGCCGACTGGACTTGCAGGGGCTTCCAGTTCGAGCCGGGTAAAACCTACGAGCATGACGGCCCGGTCGTCATCTGCCAGAGCGGGTTCCACGCCATCTCCGGCCACCCGCTTGAAGTGCTGCGGTACTACGCGCCGGCAAAGAGCCGCTACGCCGAGGTCCGGCAGTCCGGCTCGCTCGCTCGTCACGGCGAGGACAGCAAAGTCGCGTCGGGACGCATCACGATCGGCGCTGAGATCCACGTACATGAGCTAGCCCAGCGCGCGGTCAAATGGGTTTTCGGTCGGGCGAATTGGAAAGAAGGGCCGGTCGCGACAAAGCGTAATGAGGGCGCGACCGCCTCGGGCAACTCCGGCGCGGCGACCGCCTCGGGCGACTACGGCGCGGCGACCGCCTCGGGCTACTGCGGCGCGGCGACCGCCTCGGGCAACTACGGCGCGGCGACCGCCTCGGGCTACTGCGGCGCGGCGACCGCCTCGGGCTACTACGGCGCGGCGACCGCCTCGGGCAACTAC
>DASUIE010000298.1:0-5241 GCA_036273175.1 Allostellaceae bacterium | reverse complement strand
GTGTCGCCGTCGCAATCGAGGCGCAGCTCGACAAGACGTTGCGCCTGGCCCGAGCTTTCACCCTTGCGCCACAATTTGCCGCGCGAGCGCGACCAATAGCAGGCGCGTCCCTCGGTCAGCGTGATCCGCACCGATTCGCGGTTCATCCACGCCACCATCAGCACCTCGCCGGTATCGTGCTGCTGCGCGATCGCCGGCACGAGGCCATCGGCGTCGAACTTGATCTCGCCCAGCGCGCGCTCGATCGCATCGGTCACGCCGCCGCTCCTTGTCAGTTCAATTGCTGAGGGATTAGGGTCGCGCCGCGACGAAAACAATAGCGGTCCGCGCGGGTACGGGGACAGGCAGCACGGGTGTGGACGAACTGATCCTCGAAACGCGGGGCCTTTCCAAGGATTTTCGCGGCTTTACCGCCGTCCAGTCGGTCGATCTCAAGGTTCGGCGCGGGACGATCCACGCCCTCATCGGCCCGAACGGCGCCGGCAAGACGACCGTCTTCAACCTCCTGACCAAGTTCATCGAGCCGAGCGGCGGACGAATTGTCTATAAAGGCCGCGACATCACCGGCGAGCGTCCGGCCGCGGTGGCGCGGCTCGGCCTCGTGCGCTCCTTCCAGATTTCGGCGGTTTTCGCCCATCTCAGCGTGCGCGACAACGTGCGGGTCGCGCTGCAGCGCCCGCTCGGCAACTCGTTCCAGTTCTGGCGGCCGCAGCGCGTCCTCGACCGGCTCAACGAGCGCGCGATGCGGCTGCTCGACTCGGTCGGGCTCGGCGAGTTTGCCGACGCGCCTGCCGCCTCGCTTTCCTACGGCCGCAAGCGCGCGCTGGAGATCGCCACGACCCTCGCGCTCGATCCCGAGATGATGCTGCTCGACGAGCCGATGTCCGGTCTCGGCCAGGAGGATATCGGCCGCATCTCGGCGCTCATCCGCGATGCCGCGCGCGACCGCACCGTGCTGATGGTCGAGCACAATCTGTCGGTCGTCGCCGATCTGTCCCAGGTCATCACCGTGCTGACCCGCGGCTCGATCCTCGCCGAGGGCGACTACGCCGCGGTGTCGGCGAATCCGGAGGTGGTCGAGGCCTATATGGGCACCGGCCATGCCTGAGGCGGCGCTGCTCAAGGTCGGCGATCTCCACGCCTGGTACGGCGAATCGCATATCCTGCACGGCGTCGGGTTCGAGGTCGCCGAGGGAGAGCTCGTAACCCTCCTCGGCCGCAACGGCGCCGGCAAGACGACGATCCTCAAATCGATCATGGGCATCGTCGCCCAGCGCCGGGGCTCGGTCGCATTCGGCGGCGCCGAGACGATCGGGCTGCCGTCGAACCGCATCGCGCGGCTCGGCCTCGGCTATTGCCCCGAGGAGCGCGGCATCTTCGCCAGTCTCGATGTCGAGGAGAATTTGCTGCTGCCGCCGCCGGTCAGGCCGGGCGGGATGAGCGTCGACGAGATCTATGCGCTGTTCCCCAACCTCGCCGAGCGCCGCCGCAGCCCGGGCACCAAGCTTTCCGGCGGCGAGCAGCAGATGCTGGCGATCGGCCGCATCCTGCGCACCGGGGCAAATCTGCTATTGCTCGACGAGCCGACCGAGGGGCTGGCCCCGGTGATCGTCCAGCAAATCGGCGCGGTGTTGCAAAGGCTCAAAGGAAAAGGGTTCACGATTCTCTTGGTCGAGCAGAATTTCCGCTTTGCGGCGACCGTGGCCGACCGCCACTACGTGGTCCAGAACGGACGGGTCGTCGACATGATCGCCAATGCCGAGCTCGGCCTGCATCTCGATCGCTTGCACGATTATCTCGGGGTTTGAAGGGTTTGAAGGGGAGGAGACGATGAGGAAAATTTCCGCGTTGGCGGGCTTTGCCGCCGCGCTGCTCTTGGCGGCGGGGGCTCACGCGCAGATCACCAAGGATACGATCAAGATCGGCGTGCTCGCCGATATGTCGAGCCTCTATGCCGATCTCGGCGGACCCGGCTCGCTGATGGCGGCCAAGATGGCGGTCGAGGATTTCGGCGGCACGCTCAATGGCAAGAAGATCGAAGTCGTCGGCGCCGACCACCAGAACAAGCCCGATATCGGCGCCCAGATCGCCCGGCAATGGTTCGACCAGGACGGCGTCGACATGATCACCGACCTGACCACCTCGAGCGTCGCGCTCGCGGTGCAGGAAGTCGCGCGGAAAGAGAACAAGGTGATTTTGATCACCACCGCGGCTTCGTCCGATCTGACCGGCAAGGCCTGCGCGCCGACCTCGGTGCATTGGACCTATGACACCACCGCGCTGGCCAACGGCACCGGCGCCGCGGTGGTCAAGGCCGGCGGCGATACCTGGTTTTTTATTACCGCCGACTACGCCTTCGGCCATTCGCTGCAGAACGACACGGCGGCCGTGGTCAAGGCCAATGGCGGCAAGGTGTTGGGATCGGTCAACGTGCCGCTCAACAACGCCGATTTCTCGTCCTACCTGCTTCAGGCCCAGGCGTCGAAGGCCAAGGTGATCGGTCTCGCCAATGCCGGCGGTGACACGATCAACTCGATCAAGCAGGCCGCCGAGTTCGGCATCGTCAAGGGCGGGCAGAAGCTCGCCGGCCTCCTGGTCTTCGCCAGCGACGTGCACAGCCTCGGCCTCGAGACGGCGCAAGGGCTGCAGCTCACCGAGTCGTTCTATTGGGATCAGGACGACCAGACCCGCGCCTGGTCTAAGAAATTCTTCGACCGCATGAAAAAGGAGCCGACCATGGCGCAGGCCGGGACCTATAGCGCCGTTATGAACTACCTGCAGGCGGTCAAGGCCGCCAACACGCTCGACGGTCCGGCCGTGATCAAGCAGCTCAAGTCGAAGCCGATCAACGACTTCGTGATCCGCAACGGCCATATCCAGGACGACGGCAGCCTGGTCCACGACATGTACCTCTACGAGGTCAAGAAGCCTTCCGAGTCGAAAGGCGAATGGGACCTTTACAAGGTGATTTCGACGATCCCCGGCGCGGAGGCCTTCAAGCGGCCCAAGGGCAACGAATGCCCGGCCGTCAAGGGCTAAAACCCTCACCCTGCCCTCTCCCGCATCGCGGGAGAGGGTGCCCGAAGGGCGGGTGAGGGGGTGCCCTCCTGGCTCCACATCGCGATGCCGCCGGCGCCGCTGTTCTTCGCGCAGCTCCTCGTCGGGCTGATCAACGGCGCGTTCTACGCGATGCTGAGCCTCGGCCTCGCGATCATCTTCGGCCTGTTGAACATCATCAACTTCGTCCACGGCGCGCAGTACATGCTGGGCGCCTTCTGCGCCTGGTTTCTCTTGACCTGGCTCGGCATCGGCTACTGGCCGGCGCTGGTCATCGCGCCGATCGCGGTCGGGCTCATCGGCATGGCGATCGAGCGGCTGTTCCTGCGCCGTATCGCCCGGCTCGACCATCTCTACGGCCTGTTGCTGACCTTTGGGTTGGCGCTGGTGATCGAGGGCGGGTTCCGCCAGCAATACGGCTCCTCCGGCCTGCCTTATACGATCCCCTCGGCGCTCCGCGGCGCGCAGAGCCTCGGCTTCATGTTCCTGCCGATCTACCGGGCCTGGGTCATCGTCGCCTCGCTCGCGATCTGCCTCGGAACCTGGTTTGTCATCGAGCGTACCCGGCTCGGCGCCCATCTCCGCGCCGCGACCGAAAACCCCGAGCTGGTGCAGGCCTTCGGCATCGACGTGCCGCGCCTGGTGACGCTGACTTATGGCGGCGGCGCGGCGCTCGCCGCCCTGGCGGGGGTGCTGGCGGCGCCGATCTACCAGGTCAGCCCGCTGATGGGCAGCAACATCATTATCGTCGTCTTCGCGGTCGTCGTGATCGGCGGAATGGGGTCGATCCTCGGCGCGGTCGTCAGCGGCTTCGCGCTCGGGCTGATAGAGGGACTGACCAAGGTGTTCTACCCCGAGGCGTCGAACACCGTGATCTTCGTGATCATGGCGCTGGTGCTGCTGGTCAAGCCGGCCGGCCTGTTCGGGCGGGAGCGTTGAGATGACCCGCCGCCACGCGACGATCGCCTGGACCGTCGGCCTGGTCGCATTGGCGCTCGTCGCCCCGTACCTGTTCTATCCGGTCTTCCTGATGAAGGCGCTGTGCCTGGCGCTGTTCGCCTGCGCCTTCAACCTGCTGATCGGCTATGTCGGGCTCCTGTCGTTCGGCCACGCCGCCTTTTTCGGGGGCGCCGCCTACATCACCGCGCACGTCGTCAAGGTTTGGGGTTTCCCGCCCGAGCTCGGCATCCTGACCGGGGCGGCCGTCGCGGCGGCGATGGGCGCCGTGTTCGGCTGGCTGGCGATCCGCCGCCAGGGCATCTATTTCGCGATGATCACGCTGGCGCTGGCGCAGATGGTCGCGTTTTTCGCGCTTCAGGCGCCCTTCACCGGCGGCGAGGACGGCATCCAGGGTGTGCCGCGCGGCCACCTCTTCGGCCTCATCGACCTCAACGACACGCTGGCCATGTACTATTTCGTGCTGGCGATGTTCCTGATCGGGTTCGGCATCATCGTGCGCACGATCGATTCGCCGTTCGGGCAGGTGATCAAGGCGATCCGCGAAAACGAGCCGCGGGCGATCTCGCTCGGCTACCGGGCCGAGCGCTACAAGCTGCTGGCCTTCATCCTGTCGGCGGCGCTGTCCGGGCTGGCCGGCTCGACCAAGGCTCTCGTCTTCCAGTTCGCCGCGCTGACCGATGTCGATTGGACGATGTCCGGCGAAGTCGTGCTGATGACGCTGCTCGGCGGGCTCGGCACGATCCTCGGGCCAGTTGCCGGCGCCATCGTCGTGGTGACGATGGAGACCTATCTCGCCGAGACCGGGTCGTGGGTCACGATCATCGAGGGCGTCATCTTCATCGTCTGCGTGCTGACCTTCCGGCGCGGCATCGTCGGCGTGCTGGCGCCGTACCTCACCGGGGTCAGCTCCGCCAGCGCAGCGTCCTCGCCTCGACCGGGTTCCGAAACGCCCGTCCCTCCGCCAGCGCCCGGCGGTATTCGCGCTTGAGCCGGTAGTACCAGCGCGCCTGGGTGTCGGCGTCGTCAATCAGCGACAAGGTCGGGGCAAAGCGCAGCCCCTCGCGCTGTTTTTCCATGATGTCGCGGTCCTGCCGCAGAAACGCCCGGACATAGGGGCGCAATGCCGGCTTCAGCGCGCTGAGCCACGGCGCCGTCCAATAGATGCAGTGGTTGATCTCGCTGGTGTGGTCGTCGATCGGGGTGATCGCGGTGAGGTTGGACACG
>DASUIE010000297.1:0-5462 GCA_036273175.1 Allostellaceae bacterium | reverse complement strand
ATAACCGTGCCGAGGGGTCCGGCCTTGCCGCGCCGGTGTCGATCCCTTCGTGGATGACGCTGATCCGCCGCCGGTAATGCGCCGGGTACTGGCTGCGCTGCCACTCGGTCGGGGTCTGGCCCCAATCCGCCGCTTCGAGGCCAAGCAGATTGACCGCGTTGCGCGTGCGCATGCGCATGCGGTCGAGCTGCGAGGGCGGGAATTCGGGGTCGAAATCGAGGTCGCTGCCCTCGGTGCGGTAGAAGAACTCGAAATAGCCGAGGAGCGGCGTGCTCGGCCACACATCCTTGATGTAAAGCGTCTCGCCCCAGCCGTTGTGGCCGACGACGATATCGGGCGTAAACCCCTCGCCCTTGAGCCTCTCGCACACCTCGGCCACCGCCAGCCCATTCTCGATCGAGGATTCGGTGTCGCGGACGAACGGGTGGCCCCTCCCGTTCTGCCGCCGCGGAATGTAGACGATCTTGCGAACCCGCTCGATCTCGCGCTGGCGCTGCTGGGTGATGAAGCGCACGTCGTCGCCCGCCGCCGCGAAGTAGCGCGCGGCATGCTGGTACTGGGCCGGAAAGTTCTGATGGATGAAGAGCCAGTTCATCCGGCCGGCTTGTGGGCCCGCGCCCACAGATCGAAGGGCGCCCGCCGCAGCTCGACCTCGACAAAGCCCGCCTCCGCCAGCAGCTTTTGCAGCGAGGTCGCGGTGAACCCGGTCTTGTGCGCCATGTGGATCCGCCCCAGCGCCAGCGAGGCGGTATGGCCGAAGATCATGTCGAGCGGCGTGATCGGTCCGCTCGGCGACATGTAGGCTTCGCTTTCCAGCTCGTCCTTGGCCACCATCTCGGCCACGCGCTGGAGGTCCGGCAGGGTCAGCAGCAGCATCCCGCGCGGCCGCAGCACCCGGCAGAACTCGCCGAGCGCCGCCGGCACCTCGTGGCGGTGCAGGTGCTCGAGATTGTGCGACGACCACACCGCGTCGACCGAGCCGGTTCCGACCGGCGCCATATCGGTCATCGAGCAGCAGATATCGGGGTGCACCGCGGGATCGATGTCGAGCCGCACCTCGCGCCACGGCCCGTCCTGGAAATAGGGATGCAATCGCGTGCGCGGCGCGTAGCCGCAACCGACGTTCAGCACGACCCGCTCGCGGTCCGCCGCCGCGGGCGAGTCGCCCGCCTCTTCTGCCATGCATCCTCCCCCTTGCGTGCCGCCGCGGCGCTAAGGCCGGGCCAGCACGCGAAAATTGATCGCCTCCAGCGGGTCGTCAAACACCGTCGGCACGCAGGATTCGCCGTTGCGGTGGGGTCCCGCGACGCCGCTTTCGAAAAAGGCGCCCTCATACACGACGTCGTAACGGTCGCGGAGGTGCGACGCGAGGCGGACGGCGAATCCGGTAAGCGGCAGACCGCGCCCACGCGTCCCGCACAGCTTGGCGTCGGTGACCCAAGGGGTTTCGCGCCCATTCGGACCGAACGCCTTGTACTCGACATCGCCGGGCGCGAGAGTTTCGAGAGGCCGGATGCTGAAGGCCTCGACCCGCCGGCGCTGGCCGCGATTGCCGACCCAGCCCCGCGCCTCGAACCGGCGGTCGCCCTCGCGTTCGATATGCAGCACGATCTCGCTGCGAATCTGGCCCTCGGCGCGGGCCGCCACGGGCGCCGGAGCCGGGGCGGACGCCACCAGCGCGGCCTCGGCGCGGACGGCTTCCGCGGCGGGTTGACCGAGCCGCTGCACGTCGATGGCCGCCATCGCGCCGGCGAGCCCGTAAGTCGTCACCAGCACGACGCCGCCGCCGGGCGGCGCCTTGACCACCGCGACACCGCCGCCGGCCTCGCACCATCCGCCCACGTCGCCGGAGCCGGCGACGATCTCGGCCATGTCGTAGTCCTCGGAGGGCGGCGCGGAGACATGGACGATCGGAAACCGGATTCCGGCGCTGCCCTCGGCCTGGGCCGGCATCGGCGCGAGGCTCAGCGAATAGAGGCCTTCCTCCAGCACCACGACGCGTCCCTGCGCGGCGATGGCGCCCTCGGAAAAAAGCGCGGGCGGGGCGACCGGCCCCCGATCGGCCGGCGGGGGCGCTTTCTTGGCGCGGGGTGTCTTCACGTCGATGGTCCTTGTTCGAAGCCGAGCCGCCGTCCCCTCCCGGGACGGTTTTGCTCGGGCAGAGATAAAACTATCGGCGGGCTGTGTTAACTACATCTTACGGCCCGGCCCGGCGCGCTCCAATCGCGCTTGACCGCTCCGCCGCGGACCCCAAATGTGAACCTTCGCCGCCCACAGGATTCGCCCCGAGACATGGCTTCCGGCACAGACGACAGGACCTGGCACGGCACCACGATCCTCTGCCTGCGCAAGGCGGGTACGGTGGTGGTGGCGGGCGACGGCCAGGTCACGCTCGGCCAGACCGTGCTCAAGGCCAATGCCCGCAAGGTGCGCCGGCTCGGCGGGGGCAACGTCATCGCCGGGTTCGCCGGCGCCACCGCCGACGCGATCACGCTGTTCGAGCGGCTCGAAGCCAAGCTCGAGCAGTACTCGGGCCAGCTCACTCGCGCCTGCGTCGAGCTGGCGAAGGACTGGCGCACCGACCGTTACCTGCGCCGGCTCGAGGCGATGATGGCGGTGGCCGACACGAACGTGTCGCTGATCTTGTCGGGCACCGGCGACGTGCTTGAACCGGAAGACGGGCTCATCGGCATCGGCTCCGGCGGCGGCTACGCGCTGGCGGCGGCGCGCGCCCTCATCGACCGGGACGGGCTCGACGCCGAGGCCATCGCGCGGCGGGCGATGGCGATCGCCGCGTCGATCTGCATCTATACGAACGACAACGTCACGATCGAAAAGCTGCCGCTTTGAATACCTCGTTCAGTCCCCGCGAGATCGTCTCCGAGCTCGACCGCTACATCGTCGGCCAGCACGACGCCAAGCGCGCCGTCGCCATCGCCTTGCGCAACCGCTGGCGCCGCCAGCAGCTCGAACCCGCGCTGCGCGAGGAGGTGCTGCCCAAGAACATCCTGATGATCGGCCCCACGGGGTGCGGCAAGACCGAGATCGCCCGCCGCCTCGCCCGGCTCGCCCAGGCGCCGTTCCTCAAGGTGGAGGCGACCAAGTTCACCGAGGTCGGCTATGTCGGCCGCGATGTCGAGCAGATCGCGCGCGACCTCGTCGAGATCGCGATCGGCATGACCAAGGAGCGGATGTCGAAGGACGTCACCGCCAAGGCCGAGCTCGCCGCCGAGGAGCGCGTGCTCGATGCCCTCGTCGGCGACAAGGCGAGCGCCGACACCCGCCAGAAATTCCGCAAGATGCTGCGCGAAGGCACGCTCGACGACCGCGAAATCGAGATTTCGGTTCAGGAGAACGCGGCCAACGCCCTGCCGACCTTCGACATTCCCGGCATGCCCGGCGCGCAGATGGGCATGGTCAATCTCGGCGACATTTTCGGCAAGGCGTTCGGCTCGCGCGCGAAGGCCAAGAGGATGTCGGTCGCCGAGAGCTACCGCGTTTTGATGGCCGAGGAGAACGACAAGCTTCTCGACCAGGAGTCCGTGGTGCGCGAGGCGATCGCCGCCGTCGAGCAGAACGGCATCGTCTTCATCGACGAGATCGACAAGGTGTGCGGGCGGGCCGAGCGGGTCGGCGGAAGCGGCGCCGATGTCAGCCGCGAGGGGGTGCAGCGCGACCTGCTGCCGCTGATCGAGGGCACCACGGTCGCAACCAAGCACGGCGCGGTAAAGACCGACCACATCCTGTTTATCGCCTCGGGCGCGTTCCATCTCGCCAAGCCGTCGGACCTGCTCCCCGAATTGCAGGGCCGCCTGCCGATCCGGGTCGAGCTCAAGGCGCTCGACCGCAACGATTTCCGCCGCATCCTGACAGAGCCCGAGGCGAGCCTCGTCAAGCAGTACACGGCGCTGCTCGCGACCGAATCGGTGACGCTGGAGTTCCGCCCGGACGCGATCGACGAGATCGCCCGCCTCGCCGAGCAGATCAACGCGACAGTCGAGAATATCGGCGCCCGCCGCCTCCACACGATCCTCGAACGCCTGCTCGAGGAGGTGAGCTTCACCGCCTCCGACCAGGCCGCCGGCACGGTCGTCGCGATCGACGAGGCCTATGTTCGCGAACGCGTCTCCTCGCTCGCGCAGAACGCCGACCTGTCGCGCTTTATCCTTTGAGACGCGAAACCCCGATTGCCGCGGCCTCTCCGCCGGCGTACGGTGACGGCCCGCGGCGGTCGACGGAGGTCCGATGACCGTAGCCAAGCAGCGCCGCTCCCTGGAAGAAGCCATCGTCGATACGGTGCGCGAACCCCTCGTCGTGCTCGACGGCGCTATGCGGGTCGTCGTCGCGAGCCGGTCATTCTATCGCGCATTCGGAGTTGGGCCGCGGGAAAGCGAGGGTCGTCTATTTTACGAACTGGGCAACGGCCAATGGGACATCCCGGTGCTGCGCGAGCTTCTGACCGCGGTCATCCCGCATCACACGACGATAGAAGGCTTCGAGGTTGAGCACGATTTCCCGACCATCGGTTGGAGGATAATGCTGCTCAATGCGCGAAAGGTTTTCTATGAGGGAAACAACAGCACAAGCCTGCTGGTCGCTATTGAAGATGTCACCGAGCGCCGCGCTTTGGAACGCGAAAAGGACGAATTGCTGCGTCAGAAAGACCTTCTCCTTCAGGAAATGAACCATCGAATCAATAACAGCCTGCAAATAATTGCGAGCATTCTTTTGTTGAAGGCTCACACGGTCCAGTCGGAAGAAACGCGCCGACACCTTCAAGATGCGCATGAACGGGTGATGTCGGTAGCAGCGGTGCAGGAACAATTACACCCGACCCCGTTCGGAGCGCAGATCGAGGCGAGGCCATATCTGACCAAACTCTGCGAGAGCTTGGCCGCGTCGATGATAATCGACGGTCAACCGGTCACCATCAAGGTCCAGGCCGGGGTGGGATCGACCACATCCGAGCAGGCCGTCAGCATGGGCCTGATCGCCACCGAACTTACCATTAATGCTCTGAAGCACGCTTTCCCGGGCGGGACCCAGGGTCAAATCGTCGTCAGCTTCGATTCCACGGCCAGCGCTTGGCGTCTGTCGGTATCCGATGATGGGATCGGGATTAGCGGGCGATTACCGGAATCCCCCGTGCGGATCGGTCTCGGCACGAGCATCGTGGAGGCGCTGACGAGGCAGCTTGGCGGCAGGGTCACAACCTCCGCGGCATCGCCCGGCACGACCGTTTCAGTGACTGTTCCCCGAGCCGCCTAATCCCACGGCCGCGGTCTGGGAGGCAGCCAGCGCCAATTCGATGGCGCTCGCGAGTTCGGCTTGGCGAAAGGGCTTTCGGACCACGATCGCGTTAGGCCGGCTCAGTCGGACCCGCTCGGCGTCTCCGCTGACGAAGACATGCGCGAGCGGTCCCTGTCGAAGGATTTGCTCCACGGCGGAAATGCCGCTTCCAC
>DASUIE010000296.1:0-10756 GCA_036273175.1 Allostellaceae bacterium | reverse complement strand
CGGCGTCGACGAGGCCGATCTGCGGCGCACGCTGTTCGAGGAAACCGGCGGGATGTTTACCGAGCTGGTGACCCGCCCCGACCTGGAACTGTTCCTGCCGCCGATCGGCGGCACCACCGTGTACCTGTTCGGCGACGTGTCGCGCCTCGCCGATCCCGGCACGGTGATCGCCTGCCGCGTCCATGACGAGTGCAACGGCTCGGATGTATTCGGCTCGGATATCTGCACCTGCCGGCCCTATCTGGTTCACGGCGTCGAGGTTTGCGTCGAGACGGCGCAGCAGGGCGGGGTCGGCCTCGTCGTCTATAACCGCAAGGAAGGGCGCGCGCTCGGCGAGGTGACTAAGTTTTTAGTCTATAACGCCCGCAAGCGCCATAAAGGCGGCGATACCGCAGACCTCTATTTCCACCGGACCGAATGCGTTGCCGGTGTCCAAGACATGCGGTTTCAAGAGCTTATGCCCGATGTCTTCCACTGGCTTGGCATCTGCCACATCGACCGCTGGGTGTCGATGTCGAACATGAAGCACGGCGCGCTGCTGGCTCAGGGGATCACGGTCGGCGAGCAGGTGCCGATCCCGGACGGGCTGGTGCCTGGCGACGCCCAGGTCGAGATCGCGGCGAAGAAGGCGGCCGGCTATTTCGCGCCCGCCGGCGTGCCGAACGCCCGCCAGCTGCGCCGCACCCGAGGGCGCAGCCTCGAAGCGTGAGCGAGGCCGCCTATCTTCTCAGCGCGGAGGCGGTGCGCGAGCGCTGCGGCGTTGTCCTGGCCGCGGCGGAACGCGGCGAGACGCGCTATTTCCGGCTGGTCCCCGAGCGGCTCGACGCGGTCGCCGACCGGGTCGCGGAAGTCACCAGACGCCGCTATCCCGACCTCGCCGTGCCGTTCCACAGCCGCTGGCGCCATTTCTCGGCGGGCGGGGTGGAGCGGACGGGGCTGGTCGCTCCGGACGCCGACACGGCGGAGAGGGCGCGGGCGCGGCTCGACCTGGCGATCGTCTCGGTCCTGCTCGATGCCGGCGCGGGACCGGGATGGTCCTATCGAGAGGCCGAAACCGGGCTTGCGCTCGGCCGCTCCGAGGGGCTCGCGGTAGCAAGCCTGCGGGCGATGCAGCAGGGCGCGTTTTCATCGGACACGCAGCGACCGTGGCGGGCCGACGCGGCGGCGCTTGCGGCGCTGACCGCGGAAGAGCTCGCGGGCGCGCTGCAGCACGGGCCGCGCAACGAGCTTGCCGGGCTGGAGGGCCGGGCGGAGCTGCTGCGCCGTCTCGGCCGGGCGATCGAGGCGTCGCCGGAAATCTTCGGCCGGCCGGCGCGGCTCGGCAATCTGTACGATTTCTGGCTGCCGCGGCGCGACGGCCTGCCAGCGCCGGAGATGCTCAGCCTGATCTTGCGGGCGCTTGGGCCGATCTGGCCGGGCCGGCTCAGCCTCGATGGGGTGCCGCTTGGCGATTGCGGCCGGCATGGCGAGATGCTGGTGCCGCTGCACAAGCTTAGCCAATGGCTGGTCTACTCGCTGGTGGAGCCGCTGATCGAGGCCGGGTTTAAGGTCGGTGGGCTCGATGGGCTGACCGGCCTCGCCGAGTACCGCAACGGCGGCCTGTTCCTCGACGGCGGGGTGCTGGTCCCGCGCGACGAGGGCCTGACAGGCCGGCGGCTCGACCCGCTCGCCGAGGCGGTCGTCGAATGGCGGGCGCTGACCGTCGCGCTGCTCGACCGGCTGGCGCCGCCGGTGCGCGCGCGGCTCGGCAAGAGCGCAGCCGAGTTTCCGCTCGCCTGCCTGCTCGAAGGCGGCACCTGGGCCGCCGGGCGGGAGCTCGCGGCGGAGCGGCGGCAGGATGGCGGCCCACCGCTGACGATCGTCAGTGACGGCACGTTTTTCTAGGCCTTGGTGCCGCGATGCAGCTCGGCGATTACATCCAGAACGGTGCGCCCGGCGTTGGCGGGGCGCGCGCAGACGGCCCCGATGCCGCGGCTGACCGTGACGATCCAGCCCGACGGCAATTCGCTGAGGCCGTTGCGCGCGGCGTAGTATCCGTCGAGCCAGATGATCGCCGTGCCGGCCGCTTTCGGCTGCGCGTGCAGCAGGGGACGAAACTCGCCGCAGGTGAGGGTCAGCGCGATCGGGGGGTAGGCCGGATCCTCAGCGGCCGCGACGGCCGGCAATCCAAGGGCGACCGAGGATGCGAGCAGGAAAGGTAATCGTGCCATGACACAAAACCTCACCGTGGTCGACCATCCGCTGGTACGCCATAAATTGTCATTGATGCGCCACGCGGAAACCTCCACGGCAAAATTTCGCACGCTGATGCGCGAGGTCAGCCTGCTGCTCGCTTACGAGGCGACGCGCGATTTGCCGCTGGAAGAGGTCGAGATCGCCACGCCGCTCGAACGGGCGATACTGCCGGTGCTGGCCGGCAAGAAACTGTGCCTGGTGTCGATCCTGCGCGCCGGCAACGGCATCCTCGACGGCATGCTCGAATTGATGCCGTCCGCCCGGGTCGGGCATATCGGGCTCTACCGCGACCCGCGCACGCTGGCGGCGATCGAGTATTATCTGAAGCTGCCGGACGACCTGCCCGACCGCGATGTGATCGTGGTCGACCCGATGCTGGCGACGGGCAATTCCGCCATCGCGGCGATTTCGCGGCTCAAGGAGATGGAGGCGCGCTCGGTGCGCTTCGTCTGCCTGGTCGCCGCGCCCGAAGGGGTCGCCAACCTCCACGGCGTCTTCCCGGATGTGCCGATCGTCGCGGCAGCGCTCGACCGCGGCCTCAACGAACACGGCTACATCCTGCCGGGCCTCGGCGACGCTGGCGACCGGCTGTTCGGGACGAAATAGCTACCGTTTCAGCCAGAAGGCGCGGTGCTCGCGCAAGAGCTTGACGAATTTCGCGCGCTGCTCCGGCGACAGGGTGCCGAGGAAGTTGAGCGTGTTCTGCGTCGCGTCATGGGCGAAGGCGCGGCGCTTGGTCGAGGCCGCCTCGAAATCCTTCTCGATCTTGGCCTGGTCGGGCTGTGGCTTGGCGATCTCGGCCCAGGCCTCGGTGACGATCGGGTCGAGCTCGGCGCGCATCAGCTGGGCGCGCGCCCGCATCGTCCGGAAATACTGCTCGAAGCCGGTCTTCTGCTGCGGGTCGAGGTTGAGCTGAGCGGCAATCTCCTGCGTCCGGTCCTCCCCGCGCGGCAGGTCGCGCATCCGCGTCCAGGCGACGCCGCCGATAAAAAACAGGTTCAGCACGACCGAGACGGCCAGCAGCACGATCAGGAGGCGCCGCCCCCGCCACGCCGGCGCGGTTACGCCTCCATCCGCCGCCGAAGTCACGATTCCAGGCCGTCGCTGATGCTGCGCAGCACGCCGCCGCCCGGGTCCATCAGGTCGCCGATAAAGCTGTCGTCGCTCGACGGCGAGATCTTACTGAGCGCGACCGAGGCGTCCGTGCCGAGCGCGAAGCCGAGCCAGCTCGCCACCGCGATCGCCGCGGCGATGCTGCCCCAGCGTGCGACCATCGAGACCCCGGGGTGCGGCTGCCACGGCCGGCGGAAGGGGATCACCTCGCCCCGTGGCGCGGCGACGAGCGCGGCGGCGCGGGCGACCGCGGCATCCGGCGCCTCGCCGTGCCTCGCCGCCGCCAGCGCGCGGGCCGCGGCGACATCGCCCGCCGCCCCGATATCGGCCATCAGCAGCGCGGCGACGCGCTCGTGCTCGTCTTCGTCGAGGCGCGAATCGGCGAAACCGGCGAGATCGAGCAATTGCTCCGCCTCGTCCGGTTCGGCATCGATGGCCCGGCAATAGTCCCACAATGCCTTGTCGGACAAATCCGCCGGACGCTCGCCGTTTGCGTCAACCGCGCGCGCCATGGTCTCTTCGGCTCCCTCCGTGATTTCTACGATGCCTCTTTCGGAACCATCCCCGCAACCTATTGGTTTTCCACTTCAGTCCATCTCAGCCCGGAAATGGGCGCGCAATTTCAACATCGCCTTGTGATGCGCGCTTCTGACGGTCTGCGGGTCGATGCCCAGCGCGCGCGCGACCTCGGCCACGTCCATCTCGCGGTCGTAGAGCATCGTCAGAATCTCGCGCTGGCGCGGCGACAGCAGCGCGTCGGGCAGCTTGAGCTTTTGCACCGGCTCGACCGGATCAACCGCAAGCTGAGCCTCGGGCACCGAATCGATCGGCAGCGACTCGGCGCGGCGGCGCCGCAGCGCGTCGCGCGTCGTGCTGCGGGCGACGATGGTGATCCAGGTCGAGATGCCGGCGCGGGCCGGATCGTAACTGCGCAGCAGGCGGAAATTGTCCTTGCAGAGGCGGACAAAGACTTCCTGCGTGAAATCGTCGATGTCGCCGGGGGCGGTCAGCACGCTGCGCACCGCCGCGACGATCAGCCCGGCATAGCGGCGGACAAACGCGTCCCAGGCGCGTTGGTCGCCGCTCAGCAGCGCGTCGAAACCCCCGTTCTGCGCCAATCAGTCGATCCCAAATACGGCGCGCCGCTAGGTCATGCCGGCGAAGAAATCGTTCCCCTTGTCGTCGACGACGATAAAGGCTGGAAAATTGACAACGTCGATGCGCCAGATCGCTTCCATGCCGAGTTCGGGGTATTCGAGCAACTCGACCTTCTTGATGCAGTCCTGCGCCAGGCGCGCGGCCGGCCCGCCGATCGAGCCGAGATAGAACCCGCCGTATTTCTTGCAGGCGTCGCGCACCTCCTGGCTGCGATTGCCCTTAGCGAGGCTGATAAAGCTGCCGCCGGCGGCCATGAACGGGTCGAGATAGGAATCCATCCGCCCGGCCGTCGTCGGGCCGAACGAGCCCGAGGCGTAGCCCTCCGGCGTCTTGGCCGGGCCGGCGTAGTAGATCGGGTGGTCCTTGACGTATTGCGGCAAGGCCTCGCCGCGGTCGAGCCGGTCCTTGAGCTTGGCGTGGGCGATGTCGCGGGCGACGATCAGCGTGCCGGTCAGCGACAGCCGCGTCTTGATCGGATAGCGCGACAGGAGCTGGCGAGTCTCGCCCATCGGCCGCGACAGATCGATCTGGACGACCTCGCCGCCGAGCGTCGCCTCGTCGATCTCCGGCAAATATTGCGCCGGGTTCTCCTCGAGCTGTTCGAGATAGACGCCGTCGGCGGTGATCTTGCCGAGGATCTGCCGGTCGGCCGAGCACGAAACGCCGATGCCGATCGGCAAGCTGGCGCCGTGGCGGGGCAGGCGGATGACGCGCACGTCGTGGCAGAAATACTTGCCGCCAAACTGCGCGCCGATGCCGAGCTGGCGGGTGAGGCCGAGCACCTCTTCCTCGAAGCCGCGGTCGCGATAGGCCTGGCCGAACTCGTTGCCCTCGGTCGGCAGCGTGTCGAGATAGCGGCAGCTGGCGAGCTTGACGGTTTTCAGGGTCAGCTCGGCCGAGGTGCCGCCGATCACGATCGCCAGGTGATAGGGCGGGCAGGCGGCGGTGCCGAGGGTGCGGATCTGCTTGTCGAGAAAGGCGAGGAGCGACTTAGGGTTCAAAACCGCCCGGGTCTGCTGATAGAGGAAGCTCTTGTTGGCGGAGCCGCCCCCCTTGGCGATGAAGAGGAATTTGTACGCATCGCCGGGCTCGGCATAGAGCTCGATCTGGGCCGGGAGGTTGTCGCCGGTATTGACCTCCTCGTACATCGACAGCGGCGCGACCTGGCTGTAGCGCAGGTTGGTCTCGGTATAGGTGCGGCGGATGCCGGCCGAGATCGCCGCGGCATCGTCGGCGCCGGTCCAGACGTTCTGCCCCTTCTTGCCCATGACGATCGCGGTGCCGGTGTCCTGGCACATCGGCAGGATTTTGCCGGCGGCGATATTGGCGTTCTTCAACAGGTCGTAGGCGACGAAGCGGTCGTTACCCGAAGCCTCGGGGTCGCCGAGGATCGCCGACAGCGATTTCAGATGCCCCGGGCGCAGCAAATGGGCGCAGTCGACAAAGGCCTGGCGCGAGAGCAGGGTCAACGCCTCGGGCGCCACCTTTACCACGCGCTGGCCGTCGAAGGTCGCGGTTCCGACATAATCGCCGGTCAGCTTGCGATAGGGCGTCGTGTCCTCGCCCAGCGGAAACAACTCATGAAACGGCAATTCGCTCATCCCGCAGACCCCCGCAGCCAATGCCGCCGCAGCATCGTTTTTTCCGCGGCGGCGTCAACCTTCGGCTAGAAAGAGGGCGATGGCCCAAAACATCTATGACGACGACGGGTTCTTCGCCGGGTACAGCCGGCTGCCGCGCTCGGTGTCGGGGCTGGACGGCGCGCCCGAGTGGCCGACGCTGGTCGCCATGCTGCCGGAGCTGCGCGGGCGGCGCGTCGTCGATCTCGGCTGCGGCTTCGGCTGGTTCTGCCGCTGGGCACGCGATGCGGGGGCGGAACGGGTGCTGGGCCTCGACCTCTCGGAAAAGATGCTGGACCGCGCGCGGGCCGACACCGCCGATGCCGCGATCGAATACCGGCGCGCCGATCTGGAAAACCTTGAGCTGCCGGCTGGCGCCTTCGACCTCGCCTACAGCTCGCTGACGCTGCATTACCTGGTGAACCTCGACGGGATGCTGGCGACGGTGCATCGCGCGCTGGCGCCGGGCGGGACGCTGGTCTTCTCGGCCGAGCACCCTATCTACACCGCGCCGCGCGAGCCGGGCTTCCGGATCGGCAAGGATGGGCGCAAGACCTGGCCGCTCGACGGCTATCTCGACGAGGGACGGCGCTTGACCGACTGGTTTGCGCCGGGCGTCATCAAGCAGCACCGCACCGTCGCGAGCTATCTGAACCTGCTGATCGAGCTGGGTTTCACGGTGGAGCGGGTCGAGGAGTGGGGCCCGACGCAAGAGCAGATCGCCGCACATCCGGAATGGGACGGCGAACGCGAGCGCCCGCCCTTTCTGCTGGTCGCGGCGCGAAAGCCCTAGACTAGCGCTTGCGGAAGGCGTCGAGCGCGACGACCTCGCCGGTCGTTCGTTCCTCGGCCGCCGGCGGAGGCGCGGCGACCGGTGCCGGCAGCGCGGGGGACTCGGCCGGCTCGGACGCGGCCGAAGCGGTCACCGGCGAGGCGAATTCGAGCGCGAAATTGACCGAGGGGTCGGCGAAGCTCTTGATCGCGGCGAACGGGATCGCCAGCCGCTCGGGCTGGCGCTGAAAGCTCAGCGTGACCGAGAACGCATCCTCGCGGATCTCCAAATCCCAGAACTGGTGCTGGATGACGATCGTCATCTCGTCCGGGAACTTGGCGCGGAGGCTGGCCGGCAACTCCACGCCGGGCTCGCGCGTCGCAAAGCCGATATAGAAATGATGCGCGCCGGGCAGCCCCTCGCGCGAGGCCCGCAACAGCGCTTCGCGAACCACTCCGCGCAGCGCCTGCTCGATCATCCGGTCGTAATGGAACAAATCCTGCGGCATGACACCTCAACCGAGAGTGGGGGGCTTCTGTTGCCCGGTGCCCCCCGAACCGCGAGTTACTCTAAGGCTTTTCCCGGTTAGGGGTTAGGCCGCGAGCGCCTCAGAAGCGAAGTTATCGTTCGCATCTAGGTTGTGACCCGATAACGGCGGAATCATACCGGGCGACGGATCTTGCCTTTACCACGCGCGTCGAGCCTGTTTCGCCCCCATGCGCCCCGGCCCGCCCCAGAAAATCGCATGGGCCGAGTCGGGGAAGTGGTGGAGGCGCCGGGTACTGCCCCCGGGTCCGCAACGCTTATTCCACAAGCCGTGTATCGCCATAGTCGGTTGCCCGACGGGGAAGATATAGGATGCGGCCCGCGGGGACGCAATCACGGGGACGCAACGGAGACAGACATGCCGCTGACCGACGAGCAGCGCGGCGAGATCGCGGCGGAGCGGGCCGAGACGCGGCCGACGCGGCGGGTCACGGTGCCGGCGCTCGAGGAAATCCTCTACGAGGCGGTGCCGGTGCTCGACCACGGCTTCGTGCGGGTCATCGACTATATGGGCGACGACGGCGCGATCGTGCAGGCGGCGCGGGTCTCCTACGGGCGCGGCACGAGGCGGGTCAGCGAGGACCGGGGCCTCATCAACTACCTGATGCGGCACCGGCATACGACGCCGTTCGAGATGTGCGAGATCAAGTACCACGTCAAATTGCCGATCTTTGTCGCCCGCCAGTGGATCCGGCACCGGACCGCCAACGTCAACGAGTACAGCGCGCGGTATTCGATCCTCGACAACGAGTTCTATATCCCGGCCCCGGAGCATCTCGCCGCCCAGACCGCGACCAACCGCCAGGGCCGGGGTTCGGTGCTGGAGGGGGAGCCGGCCCGGCGGGTGCTCGACCTGTTGCGCGAGGACGCCGAGCGGGCCTATGCCGGCTACGCCGAAATGCTCAACGAGGACGATTCCGGCACCCCGCGCGACCCGAGCTGGCCTGGCTTAGCCAGGGAGCTAGCGCGCATGAATTTGTCGCTGAATTTTTACACCCAGTGGTACTGGAAGACTAATCTCCACAATCTCATGCATTTCCTGAGCTTACGGGCTGACACTCACGCGCAGTACGAAATTCGAGTCTATGCCGAGGCGATGCTGGATTCGCTCAAACGGTGGGCCCCGCTGACCCACGCGGCCTACCTCGAATACCGCATGAACGCTTCGCTGATTTCGGCGACCGGGCTTGATGTGATCCGGCGTATGCTGGCGGGGGAGGCGGTCGAGCAAGGATCGAGCGGCCTCTCGGCGCGGGAGTGGCGCGAGCTGATGGCGGTGCTGGGACGCTGAGATGCGCATAGGCTTTATCGGAACCGGCACGATGGGGACGCCGATCGCATCGTGCCTCGTCGCGGCGGGACACGAGCTCACCGTCCATGACCGGCGGCCGGAGGCGACGGCGGCGCTCGTCGGGCTCGGGGCGCGGGCGGTCGATAGCGCGGCCGCCGCGGCGCTGGCGAGCGAGGTCGTGTTCACCTCGCTGCCCGGCCCGAAGGAGATGGAGGAGGTGGCGTTCGCGCCGCAGACCGGGTTGCTCGCGGGATTGCGCGAGGGCGCGGCCTATATCGACCTCACCACCAATGCGCCCGCCAGCATTTGCCGGGTCGCCGAGGCGTGCGCGGCGCGCGGCGCGGCGTTCCTCGATGCGCCGGTCAGCGGACGGCCGCCCAACATGACCGTGATGGTCGGCGGTGAGGCGGCCGGCTTCGAGAAATATCGGCCGCTGTTCGCGGCGATCGCGAAGAACGTGTTTCATGTCGGGCCGGGCGGAGCCGGGTGCGTCGCCAAGCTCGCGACGCAGTACATGGGGTACGCCGCCTTCATCGCCGGACTCGAAGGGATGCTGATCGCGGCCAAGGCCGGGGTCGATCTCGATGTCTTGGCGAAGATCGTGCCGGTAAGTGCCGGGCAACATCGGACATTCGACAATGTGCCGCGCGGGGTGCTGAGCCGGACGTTCGAGTCGGGCGGGACGCTGGATATTGTCGCCAAAGATATCGAACTAGCCTGTGAACTAGCGCGCGAGGTCGGGGCGCCGGCGGCGCTCGGCGCGGCGGCGTCTGATGTCTACAAGCGGGCGCAGGCGCAAGGCTGGGGGCAGGAGGGGTTCCCGGTCGTCGCGCGCATCCTCGAAGGGTTCGCGGGCGCCGAGCTCAAGGGGAAGGGCGATGGCTGATCGGCTCGACCGGCTGCTGCTGACGCAGGAAATCGCCGATTTCCTCTATGCCGAGGCGGAGCTGCTCGACGAGAGGCGCTACCAGGACTGGCTGGCGCTGCTCGCCGACGACATCCGCTATTGGATGCCGATGCGCCGCAACGTCAAATTCGGCGAGGACGGGCGCGAGTTTACCCGCGAGAAGAGCGACATCAACTGGTTCGACGAGGGCAAGGAGACGCTGTCGCGCCGGGTCAAGCAGATCGAGACCGGTATCCATTGGGCCGAGGAGCCGCGCTCGCGCCTGTCGCATTTGGTGTCGAACGTGCAGGTGCTCGGGGCCGAACCGTCCTACGCGGAGCCCGAGCAGGTTTCGGCCAAGTGCCGCTTCCTGATCTACCGCAACCGGGTCGAGACCGAGACCGATATCCTCGTCGGCAAGCGCGAGGATGTGCTGCGCCGAGCCGGGGAGGGCTGGCAACTGGCGCGGCGGAAGATCATTCTCGACCAGAGCGTGCTGCTGTCGAAAAACTTGACCTTTTTCATCTGAGGGTCGCTATGGCATTCCACCCAGGCCTTGTCGATCTCAGCTCCGGCGAGATCAGCCGCGAAATCTTCGTCAACGCCGATATCTACGCCGAGGAGCAGGAGCGGGTCTTCGCGCGCGCCTGGCTGCATGTCGGGCATGAGAGCCAGATTCCCAACCCGGGCGACTATTTCGTGTCGTCGATGGGCGAGGAGTCGGTGATCCTGTGCCGCGACCGGGCCGGCGGGGTCCACGTGTTCCTCAATTCCTGCCGCCATCGCGGGATGAAGGTGTGCCGCTACGACGAGGGCACGACCGCGGTCTTCACCTGCCCCTATCACGGCTGGAGCTACGGCACCGACGGGCGGCTCGTCGGCGTGCCGTATTTCCGCGAGGCCTATCGCTCCAAGCTCGACAAGGAGAAATGGGGCCTCGTCGAGGTCGCCCAGCTTTGCAACTACAAGGGCTCGATCTGGGCCACCTGGGACAAGGACGCGCCGCCTTTCCAGGAATATCTCGGCGATTTCACCCGCTACCTCGATCTCCAGCTCGACGGCTGGGACGGGCGCGACGGCCAGGCCGAAATCCTCGGCGGCGTGCAGAAATGGCTGGTGCCGTGCAACTGGAAATT
>DASUIE010000295.1:0-8899 GCA_036273175.1 Allostellaceae bacterium | reverse complement strand
CGCGAGGCGGCGCAGGCGCGGCTCCTGCCCGTCCTCGCAGCTCACCGGAAAGTCGCGGCCGTTCACCCGCAACTGCACCAGCGCCATGTCAGCTATCCTCCCGAAGCGCCTTCCCGATCTTGTCGAGCGCCGCCTCTACCCGGGTGACGATCGCCGAAGTCAACTCCTGCACCCGTTCGCCTTCCGCCGCGTTTTCGCGGGTGAGGCGGGCCAGCTCCGGCGCCGCGTCGGGCCGATTGAGACCCGGCGCGGCCTCCAGCCGCGATATCGCGCGGTCGAGTCGAGCGATCGCATCGTCTAGCGCACTCATAAGCGGAGCTTACATCGCCGCCCGCACTAGCGCACGCGCTCGTATTTCTGGAGCGAGCGGATGAAATCGGGACGCGGCGTGTCGGGATAGAATTGCGGCCACTGGGTCCACGACACCTCGCCGACATAGAGATCGCCGCGCGAATCCACCGTCATCCCGTGCGGTCCGAGAAACGAGGTCGCCTTGGTGCCGGCATAGCGGTCGCCGAACCGCGACAAGAGATTGCCCTTGTGGTCGACGATGCTGACGCGCGGGCCGAGATTGCCGACATCCTTGTTGACGTTCTGCACCGGGCCCAGCTCGCCGATGTAGCAGACCGGGTGGTGGACGTAGTCCATGTACATTCCGCAGGGCCGGTGCAGGTTGTTCCACTGCGCCTCGTACTTGCCGTTGCCGTCGAATACCTGGACGCGGTGGTTTTCGCGGTCGGCGACATAGACCCAGCCGTCGCAGTCGGTGCAGATGTTGTGGACGATGTTGAACTCGCCCGGGTTCGACCCGGACTCGCCCCACGACATCATCAGCTTGCCGTCCGGCGAATATTTGTGAACGCGGCTGTTGCCGTACCCATCCGACACGTAGATGTCGCCGTTGGGCGCGAGCGCGGTGTGCGTGCACCGGTGGAAGGGCTCGCCGCCCATGTACTTCGACGGCTTGCCGGGAACGCCGAGCTCGAGCAGCACCTTGCCGTCTTCCAGCCGGCATTTGCGGACAAAGCTGCCGCCGTCGTCGGTCAGGTAGATCGAATCGTCCGGACCCATGTGGACGCCGTGCGCCCGCGGGTACTGTCCCTCGCCCCAGGAGCGCAGGAAATTGCCGGTGCGGTCGAACACCATCATCGGGTGCTCGCCGCGGTTGAAGACGTAGACGTTGTCGTTCTTGTCGCAGCCGACGGCCCCGACCTCCTTGAACGACCACCCGTCGGGCAGTTTCGCCCAGTTCTCGACGATCCGGTACTTGTAGTCGCCATCCCCGACGATGATGTCAGCCATCGCGCTGCCCTCCCGTGACTTGCCACGGAAAACTAGCGAACGGCCCCGCCCCAGACAATGCGCTCTCCCGCAACGCCGCCGCGCGTCAGGCGTTTGCGGCAGGAACAATGCAAGGTAGATTGCCGGCATGACCGAAGCTCCGCCCCTTCCCGCGCCGCAAAACCCGAAACTTCGCCGCATGGCCAATGCCTTGCGCGCGCTCGCAATGGATGCCGTGGAGAAGGCCAAATCGGGCCATCCCGGGATGCCGATGGGAATGGCCGACATCGCCGCGGTGCTGTTTACCGAGTTCCTGAAATACGACCCCGCCGCGCCCGACTGGCCCGACCGCGACCGGTTCGTGCTGTCGAACGGGCACGGCTCGATGCTGCTCTATGGGCTCTTGCACCTGACCGGCTACGCCGACATGACGCTCGACGAGCTGAAGAATTTCCGTCAGCTCGGCAGCAAGACGGCCGGCCACCCCGAGCGCGGGCTCGCCAGCGGCATCGAGGTCACCACCGGTCCGCTCGGCCAGGGCATCGCCAACGCGGTCGGCATGGCGGTCGCCGAGCGGCACCTCAACGCCGAGTTCGGCGACGGCCTCGTCGATCACCGGACCTATGTGTTCTGCGGCGATGGCTGCCTGATGGAGGGGATCAGCCACGAGGCCCTCTCCCTTGCCGGGCACCTCAAGCTCAACAGGCTTATCATCCTCTACGACGACAACTCGATCACGATCGACGGCCCGACCGACCTCGCCGTTTCCGACGACCAGGTCGAGCGGTTTCGCGCGCATGGCTGGTCGGCCGAGCGGATCGACGGCCACGACCACGCCGCGATCGCCGGCGCGCTGCGCCGCGCCCAGCTCGGCGACAAGCCGTGCCTGATCGCCTGCCGGACGACGATCGCGTTTGGCGCCCCGACCAAGGCCGGCACCGCCGGCGCCCACGGCTCGCCGCTCGGCGCCGAGGAAATCGCCGGAACTCGGAAGCGGCTCGGGTGGGACTACCCGCCCTTCGTGGTGCCTGACGACATTCGCGCCGAATGGAAGGCTGCGGGCGCGCGCGGCGCCGGCCCGCGCCGCGAATGGGAGGCTCGCCTCGCCAAATCCGCCCGGCGCGACGAGTTCACCCGCCGCCAGGCCGGGGAGCCGCCGCAGGAGATCGAGGGCGCGCTCGCCAACCTGTGCGACGATTTCCGCGCCAAGAACGCCAAGCTGGCGACGCGGCAGGCCTCGGGCGCGGTGCTCGACGCGCTGGTGCCGATCGTGCCGGAGCTGTTCGGCGGCTCGGCCGACCTGACCCCGTCTAACAACACCAAGACCAAGGACCAGGGCGACGTGAAGCCGGGCGAGTATGGCGGACGCTACATGCGCTATGGCGTGCGCGAGCACGGGATGGCGGCCGCGATGAACGGCATTTCGGTGCATGGCGGGCTGATCCCCTATGGCGGCACCTTCCTGACCTTCACCGATTACTGCCGCCCGTCGATCCGCCTGTCGGCGCTGATGGAGACGCGGGTCATCTACGTGATGACCCACGACTCGATCGGGCTGGGCGAGGACGGGCCGACCCACCAGCCGGTCGAGCACGTCGCGGCGCTCCGCGCGATCCCGCATCTCCAGGTCTTTCGGCCGGCCGACGCGGTCGAGACCGCCGAGTGCTGGGCGCTCGCGCTGCGTTCGCGACACGCGCCGTCGGTGCTGGCCCTGACCCGCCAGGGCGTGCCGCTGCTGCGTACCGAAAAGCGGGCCGAGAACCGCTCGCTCTGCGGCGCCTATGTGCTGGCGGAAACCGACGGCGAGCGGCAGGTGACGCTGATGGCGACCGGCTCCGAGGTGTCGATCGCGATGGAGGCGCGCGACCTTCTCGCCAAGTCGGGCATCCGCGCCGCGGTCGTCTCGATGCCCTGCTGGGAGCTGTTCGAGCGACAGAGCGCCGAATATCGCAAGGAGGTGCTGGGCGCCGCGCCGCGCGTCGGGGTCGAGGCCGGGGTCCGGCTCGGCTGGGACCGCTGGCTCGGCGAGCGCTCGGCCTTTATCGGGATGAGCGGCTTTGGCGCTTCCGCGCCGGTCGAGGCGCTCTACCCGCATTTTGGGATTACCGCCGAAAAGATCGCCGAGGCGGCGCGCTCGCTGCTGTGACCGCCGCCGCGGGCCTTCTCTCGGACACGCGGTGACGCTCGCAAAGTCGTGCGCAACGAAAGATCACGGTTCGAACGGGAGGAAACAAAGGCCATGTCGCTGCTCGGAATGCGGCCGTCGCGCCGCGCGGTCGTCGGCTCGCTGCTTGCCGCGCCCACAATTCTTCGGACCCCGGCAGCCTTCGCCGCGGAGCCGTCCGGCAAGATCGTCATCGCCTTTCACGTCACGATCTCGCCGGGGTGGTACGACCCGTCGCAGGCGCCGCCGCAGATCACGCCGTTCGGCATTCTCTACGCGTTGCACGACGCTCTCGTCCGAGCCTATCCCGGCCAGAACATGGGACCGGCATTGGCCGAGTCGTGGAAGGAGAGCGAGGACGGGCTCAGCTATGAGTTCAAGCTGCGTCCTGGGCTGACCTTCCACAACGGCAACCCGCTGACGACCGACGACGTGAAGTTCAGCTTCGACCGGTACAAGGGCGCCGGCGCGACGGTGCTGAAGGAGAAGGTGGCGCGGGTCGAGATCGTCGATCCGCGGGTCATCGTCTTTCACTTGAAGGAGGTCTGGCCCGATTTTATGACTTTCTACGGCAGCACGGCCAGCGCGGTCGGCCTCGTCGTCCCGAAGAAGTATATCGACAAGGTCGGTGACGAGGGGTTCACCAAGCATCCTATCGGCGCCGGCCCCTACAAGTTCGTCAGCTCGCAGCCCGGCGTCGAGGTTACGTTCGAGGCGTTCGAGCATTATTGGCGCCGCGTGCCCAACTTGAAGACGATCGTGATCCGCAGCGTACCCGACGGTGACTCGCGGGCGCTGATGGTTAAGACCGGCGAGGCGGATATCGCGGTCGCGCTGCAGGGACTCGGCGCCGAGAGCCTGGCCAATAATCCCGGGACCAAGATCGTGGCGAGCAAGCACGCCTCCTGCCAATGGATTGAGTTTGCCGACCAGTACGACCCGCAGTCTCCGTGGCACGACAAGCGGTTGCGGCTTGCTGTCGCCTATGCGATCGACCGCGACAACATCAACAAGGCGGCCTGCCTGGGCTACTGTCCGCCGGCAGGGGTTATCATCCCTCGGGTGATGCCCTATGCCTTGCAAGTACCGGCCTTCCCCTACGACCCGCAGAAGGCCAAACAGCTGGTTGCCGAAGCGGGGCACCCCAACGGCATCGATGCCGGGCTGTTCCATGCCATTCCGGGCTTTCCGACGGCGTCGGAGGCGGTCGTCAACGACCTCAACGCGGTCGGCATCCGGGTCAAGCTGGCGCAGATGGAGCGCGCGACGTTCTACGCCGAATGGAAGTCGCACAAGCTCCACGGCCTCTATATGACCGGGTCCGGCAGCGCCGGTAACGCCGCCAGCCGGGTCGAGTCGTTCATATACTCGAAGGGCGCCTTCGCCTCGGGCGGCTATCCCGATATAGACAAGCTCTATCTGGAACAGGCGACCGAACGGGACACGAAAAAGCGCGAGGCCATCCTCGACAAGATCCAGCAACTGACGATCGATCGCGTGATGTTCGCGCCGGTCTTCGATTTCCGGGCGCTGATGGGGATCGGCCCGCGCATCGCCAAGAGCACGATCGGCGAGGTCTATCTCGACCCGTTCCCCGAGTACGAGGATATCGAGCTCAAGGCATCGTAGGCGACGCCCGCGTGGGCGCTCACGGCAGCGAGCGCGCCGCCTCGGCGACCTTCTCGGCGAAATGCGGATAGAGCGCCTCGGCCCCGACGCGCGGCGCGGCGCGCGGCGCCTCCGTGCGATAGTCGCCGCCCTGCCGCTCGAAGAGCTCCCAGCAGGTTGGCTCATCACGATCGCCGGGATGCTCGCCTTCGGCGTGGCCGCGGCGCTGATCGACAAGTGCTCGTCCTGGGATTTGCGCAACTACCACTACTACAACGCCTATCGCTTCTGGCAGGGCGGGGAGAACCGCGATGTTCTCGCCGCGCACATCCAGACCTACCTCAACCCCCTGCCCGACCTGCCGTTCTATTGGCTGAACGGTATCCTGCCGGGGCGGGCGCTGGCGTTTCTGTTGGGAGCGCTGCAAGGGATCAATTTCGGACTTCTCTATGCGCTGGCGCGGCGCGTCTTACGCGGCGGCGCCGCGATCGCGCTTGGCCTCGCCGCCATCGGCATGATCGGCGCGGGCAGCATCGGCGAGATCGGCTCGACCTTCTACGACTATCTATCGGCGATGGGCGCGTTCGTCTCGCTGCTGATGATGCTCTGCCCGCCGGAGCGAGGCGAGACAAACCGGCCCGGCCTGCTTTGGGCCTTCGCATGCGGATTGCCAATCGGCCTCGCGACCGGCGCCAAGCTCACCGCCGCGCCCTACGCCGCCGCTTTTGTCGTCACCTATTTCGTGTTCCGCCGCGGCAATCCCGGCGCCTTGATCCAGGCGGCCGCCTGCGCCTGCGGTGCGGCGGTCGGGACATTGTCGATCGGCGGCTATTGGATGGCGCATCTGTGGGCCGCAACCGGCGACCCGCTATTTCCGTTCTTCGGCGGGCTCTTTCCCGGCGGGGAGCTCGCCGGGGCGCCGAGCCGCGACAACCGCTTCCTGCCGCGGAGCCTTGCCGAATGGTTGCTCTACCCGCTCGTTGTGACGTTCATCCCCGGCCGCTCGGCCGAAGTCGAATGGCGCGACTACCGGTTGTTGCTGATGTTTCTGCTCGCGGCCGTGCCGCTGTGGCGGGGGTGGCGTCTCGGGCGCCGCCGAGGCGGCGAGTTCGGCGGTGTCGAGCCGCGCGTCTTCGGTGCGCTGTCGCTGTTCGTCGGACTGTCCTATCTCGGCTGGCTCGGACTGTTCTCGATCTGGCGCTATGCGTTGCCGCTCGAGATGCTGTCGCCGCTAATCATCGTGATGTGGGTCCGCGCCTTGCCGCTGCCCGAGGCCGCGCGCAACGGGGCCGCGATCGGCCTCCTCGTCGCCGTCACGGTCACGGTGCGGCCGCCCGATTGGGGGCGCGTGCCCTGGGGACCCTGGCGGGAGCCCTTTGTCGAGGCCAGCATTCCGGCGACGGGTCCGGGACCGACCCTGGTTCTGCTCGCCGGACACCAGGCCACCGCCTGGCTCATCCCGTTCTTTCCCGAGGCGGCGCGGTTTGTGCGGATATCCTCCGACACGCTGTCGAGGCGCTATCTGCGCCTGCCATTCTTTGAAACGTCGATCGACGCGAATTTGCGGCAGCACCGGGACGATCTGCGCGTGCTGATCACGACCGAGGAAGAGGAGGAGCGCGACGTCGTGCTGCGCTCCGCCGAGGATGATTTGGCGCAATGGGGGCTGGCCGTCGAACCCGGGTCCTGCATCGCGATTGCCGGCAACCTCGCGATCAACGGCCCGCCTCAATTATGCCGGGTCAGGCGGATGGCGCGACGATGATGCGGCGCCGCTTCCCGCGCAGCCGAATATTGTTCTAAGCTGGCGTGCTGCCTAGGCGGGAGAGATTGAGATGGCGATACGGGTTGCGATCAACGGCTTCGGGCGGATCGGCCGCTTGGTCTTCCGCGCCGCGATGGAGCATGCGAACCGCGAGATCGAGATCGTCGGGATCAACGATCTCGGCCCGGTCGAAACCAACGCGCATCTGCTCAAATACGACAGCGTGCACGGCCGCTATCCGCACGAGGTAACCTGGGGGGACAACTGGCTCGACGCCGGCCGCGGCAAGGTCCGCGTGACCGCCGAGCGGGACCCGGCAAAGCTGCCGTGGAAGGAGCTCAACGTCGATGTCGCGCTCGAATGCACCGGCATCTTCACCAAGCGCGAGGCGGCGGCGAAGCATCTCGAGGCCGGCGCCAAACGGGTCATCATCTCCGCCCCGGCCGACGGCGCCGATTTCACCTGCGTGATGGGCGTCAACCACGAAGAGCTGAAGCCCGAGCACACCGTCATCTCCAACGCGTCGTGCACGACCAATTGCCTCGCCCCTGTCGCTTATGTGCTGCACAAGGGGATCGGCATCGAGCGCGGCTACATGACGACGATCCATTCCTATACCGGCGACCAGAGCCTGCAAGACACGCTGCACAGCGATCTGCGCCGCGCCCGCGCCGCCGCCCTATCGCTGATCCCGACCTCGACCGGCGCCGCGCGCGCGGTCGGGCTCGTGCTTCCCGAGCTCAAGGGCAAGCTCGACGGCACCGCGATCCGGGTGCCGACCGCGAACGTGTCGCTGATCGACTTCACGTTCGACGCGGCGCGCGAGACCGACGCCGCCGAGGTGAACTCGCTGATGGAAGACGCCGCCAAGTCCAACCGGCTGCGCGGCATCGTCGGCATCAACAAGGCGCCCACCGTATCGGTGGATTTCAACCACGACCCGCACAGCTCGACCTTCGACGTGACCCAGACCCAGGTGCTCGACAAACGGTTTGTTAGGGTATTGTCGTGGTACGATAACGAGTGGGGCTTCTCGAACCGGATGGTCGAGGTCGCCGCCCATTTCGGCGCGATGGGATAGTGCGCCGCGGCCGGGGGGGCCAGCGATGAATATCGGATACGACCGGCCGCTTTACATCTTGCCTTTCGACCACCGCGCTTCGTTCGAAAAGGGGCTGTTCGGGTTTCAGTCGCCGCTGACCGCGGAACAGACCGCGACGGTGGCGGCCAGCAAACGGGTCGTCTATGACGGGCTCAGCCTGGCGCTGACCCGGGGCGTGCCGCGCGAGGCGGCCGGCATCCTCGTCGACGAGCAGTTCGGCGCCGACATCCTGCGCGATGCCCGCGCCCAGGGACTGATCACCGCCTGCCCAGCCGAGAAAAGCGGCCAGGACGAGTTCGATTTCGAATACGGCGCGCAGTACAAGGACCATCTCGCCGCGTTCAAGCCGACCTTCATCAAGGCCCTCGTCCGCTACAATCCCGAGGGCGACGAGGCGATGAACCGGCGTCAGGCCGCCCGCCTCAAGGAATTGGCCGATTACGGCCACGCCAACGGCCAATACTTCATGTTCGAGCTGCTGGTGCCGATGACCGCGGAGCAGCACGACCGGCTCGAAGGCGACCAGCACCTCTACGACCTGCACCTGCGCCCCTCGCTGATGATCTCGGCGATCAAGGAGCTTCAGGGCTATGGCGTCGAGCCCGACGTGTGGAAGATCGAGGGGCTGGACCGCCGCGACGACGCGGCCGCGGTGGCGGCGGCGTGCCGCCATGACGGCCGCGACAAAGTCGGCTGCATTCTGCTGGGCCGCGGCTCGAATGAGGCCGGCATCGTGCATTGGCTCGGCGAGGCCGCGCCGCTACCGGCCTATATCGGTTTCGCGGTCGGCCGCACCTCGTTCTGGACAGCGCTCGCCGATCTCCGCGACAAGAAGATCTCGCGCGACGCCGCGGTCGACCGGATCGCCACCAACTACCAGAAATGGGTGAAGATCTTCGAAGACGCCAAGAAGGGCTGACCACGCCCGGCGCCCCCGTCTTCCTCATCCGCTCGCTCGACCACGCGCTTGCGGCGGCGC
>DASUIE010000294.1:0-23835 GCA_036273175.1 Allostellaceae bacterium | reverse complement strand
TTCGAGTACTGCCTGCAGGTGCCGGCCAACCGCATCGGCTACGGCGAATTCTCCGCGGGACAGCTCAAGATCATCCAGGAGGTCGTGACCCTCATCGTCTTCGCCGGGTTCGCGACGCTTTATCTGGGCGACCCGATCACCTGGCGCTACGGCGGCGCGTTCCTGTGCCTGATGGGCGCCGTCGCGTTCATGTTTGTCGGCCGGCCATAGGGCCCGCGCCTCGTTTTTGTCGCATACACGCTAAGGACCGAAAGAATTCGGATCATCTCGGCACGAAAGCCGGAAGCGCGGGAGCGCCGCAGATACCATGACGAAAACAGGGAACCATGATTGGCAGCGCTTCGATGCGCTGAGTGAGGACGAAGTCCACGCCGCCGCGCTGGCCGATCCGGACGCTCGACCGCTGACGGAGGAGGATTTCGCGCGCATGAAGCGGGTGCCCCGCATCAAATCCTTACGCCGTGCGCTCGGCCTGACGCAGGAGGAATTTGCCGAACGCTACCGTATTCCTGTTGGCACGCTCCGTGACTGGGAGCAAGGCCGAACCGAGCCGGATCAACCGGCCCGCGCTTATCTGTTGGCGATCGCCGGCGATCCCGAAGGCGTCCGGCGAGCGCTGGAACGCAGGACAGCTTAAGCCCTCATCCCGCCCGCGCCGCGCGGTATTCCCGGCGGACGATGTCGAGCAATTCTTCGGCCGAGGTCGCGGTCGCCGGGCTCTCGAAGGTGATCTGGCCGCGCTGCACCAGGATCACCCGGTCGCAGATTTCGAGGGTTTGCGCGTAGTTGTGCGCGATCATCACGATCGCGATGTCGCCGCGCGACTTGAGCCGGTCGATCAGGTCGATGATGAGGCCGGCCTCGCGCGCGCCCATCGCCGCGAGCGGCTCGTCGAGGAGGAGGATGCGCGCATTCGACATGACCGCCCGCGCCACCGCGATCGCCTGGCGCTGCCCGCCCGACAACTGCCCGACCTCGAGATCGACCGAGGCGACGGCGATGCCGATCTCCTCGAGCGCGTCCCTGGCGCGGCGGCGCATCTCGCGATGGTTGAGAAACCCGAACGGCCCGCCCCATAGCAGTTCCCGCTTCAGGAACATGTTGTGGTAGATGCTGAGCCCGTTGACGAGCGCCAGATCCTGGTAGACGCACTCAATACCCAGGGCTCGCGCGTCGTCGACGGAGCCAAGCTCCACCGGGTTGCCGCCGACGAATACCCGGCCGGAATCGGGCCGGTGATAGCCGGTCAGGATCTTGATCAGCGTCGATTTGCCGGCGCCGTTATCGCCCAGAACCCCCAGCGTCTCGCCGCGTGCGACCTGCATCGACAACCCGTCGAGCGCGACGACATGGCCAAACGTCTTGACCAGGTTTTCGGCACGGATTGCTTCGGTCATTGCGTGCCGCCGCCCCGCAGCCGGGCGAGATGGATGTTGGCGACCATCGCCAACAGGATCGCCGCGCCGATCACGATGTCGAACATGAACGCGTTGATGCCTTGCAGCGTGAACCCGTCCTGCAAGATGCCCAGCATGATCCCGCCGACCAGCCCGCCGACGATCGTCCCGGCTCCGCCCGCGATCGCGGTGCCGCCGATAACGCCCGACGCGACGCCGAGGAACATCATGTTGCTGCCGCCGGCGAGCGGATCGATCGAGCCGACGCGAAACGCCTCAAGCAGGCCGGTGAACCCGCCGAGGGTGCTGGTCAACACGAAATTGGCGATCTTGATCCGGTTGATCGCGATCCCGGCCTCGGCCGACGCAACGATGTTGCCGCCGATCGCGATCGTGTGGAGGCCCCAGCGCGTGTGCCGCAGCACGACGTGCATCGCCGCCACGATCGCCAGCGCCCACAAAATCTCGGCATAGCTCCACCCGCCCATGATGTCGACGAGGAGCGGCCCGCCCGCCGTGTTCGCGGGATAACCTCGCGAGATCGTCAGCGTGAGCCCGGTGATCAGAAACAGCATCCCTAACGTCGTGATAAAGGAGGGCACCCGGAGCCCGATCGTAATCAGCCCGATCGTCAGCCCGATGAGGGCGCAGACCGCGAGCGCGCCTACGATCGCCAGCGGCTCCGGCACGCCCCAATCGTTGATGTTCTCCATTAGGAAGGGCGCCAGCGCAAAGACCTGCCCGACCGAGAGATCGATCTCGCGGCAGATCAGCAGCATGATCTCGCCGCAGGCGATGATCACCGGCGCGGCGACAAATTGCGACAGCGTCTGCACATTCGCCGCGCTGAGGAAATTCCGGTTGGCCAGCTCGAAATAGACGACGAGCGCCACCGATACGACGACGACGCTCGCCTCCGGCCGCAGCAGAAGAGTGTAAGCCCGCCGTGCGAGCCCGCCGCCACCCTCCCTCGCCCCGCGAGCGGGGAGAGGGCCGGGGTGAGGGGCAGATTCAGCCACCGATCGCGCCGCTGCGGGGAACGATCTGCGCCTCCTTGGCGCTGCCTTCGTAACGGGTCTTGGTGTTCTGGTACTGCCCGACCCCGTCCTTGGTGACGAATTTGAGCCCGGTATTGATGTCGGCGGGGCCGATCAGGCCGCCCGACACCTTGAACGCGAACATCTCCATCACCGTGTAGAAGCCTTGCAGGTAAGGCTGCTGGTCGATGACGAAATCGAGAAACCCGTCGCGCACGCCTTCGAGCGAGCGCGGCAGGAGGTCGTACCCGCCGGCATGCACGCCCTTGTCATTGAGCTTGTATTTGCGGCTGACGAGCCCGCAATTCATCGTGTCGCCGCCGCCGCTGCCGAAAAGCCCTTTGACGTCCTGGTTGCCGAGGTAATAGGCGTCGATCTTGCTGAGCGACTCGTTCGCCGCCGGCGCCGTCGCGATCATCGTCGCCTGGATATCGGCGCCCGATTTCTTGATCGCGTCCATCGCCCCGTCGATGCGCGGCTGCAGGTTGAGCTGCCCCGGCGTCGCGATAAACAGCGCGACCTTGCCCTTGCCGACGAGCTTGACGATGCGCTCGCCCATCATCTGGCCCGACAGGAAAAGGTCCTGGCCGATATAGGCGAGACGCTTGTTGGTGTGCGAATCGGCGTTGTAGCTGAATACCGGGATGCCGGCGGCAAGCGCGTTGTCGGTCGGCTTGTCGAAGCCCTTGGGGTCGACGAGGCACACCGCGATCCCATCCGCCTTGCCGGCGACCGCCGCATTCATCGCATTGACCATCTGCGCAACGTCGGAGGTCTCCGACCCCGTCCACTGGTAGTCGACGCCCAACAGCGCGCAGGCGTCCTGGATGCCATATTGGGTCGGCACGAAAAACGGGTTCGAGGTGACGTGGTTGACGAAGACGAACTTCCACTTCGGATGATTGGGGTAGGGCGCCGCGTCGGCCGCCTGGGACTCCCGCGTCGCCATCGCCAGCATCGCCGCCGCCGAACCGACGGTTACCCCGGCCATCAGCGCCCGCCGCGGCAGGCGCTGCCCGACGCGGTCCTCGATCTCCCCCTTGCTCCGCTTCATCAGCGCTCTCCCCGCCGGTTCGTTATCCGACGCACAGCTTAGACGAGGCAGGCGCGAAATTCACTCGGAGCACGATCCCGGTGTCCTACGCGCCTCCGTGGTGTTAAAGCCTTACCAGCTTTGGCGTTCGCGTGGTGTCCCGATGTCCTCCCCCCGCCCGCTCTCCGGCCTCGTCGTGATCGAGATCGGCCACAGCATCGCCGCGCCCTATGCCGGGATGATCCTCGGCGAGCTGGGCGCGGAGGTGATCAAGGTCGAGAACCCGAAGACCGGCGACGCCTGCCGCGGTTGGGGTCCGCCGTTCAGCGAGGGCGCGGCGACCTGCTTCCACGCGGTCAACCGCGGCAAGCAGGGGATCACCGTCGATCTTGCCGACAAGGATGAGGCGGCGAGGCTCAAGGCCTTGATATTAAATCGCGCGGACGTGGTCATCCACAATCTGAAATTCGGCGCGCTCGACAAATTCGGCCTCGGCGCGGCGGCGCTGACCGCGGCGAAGCCGAGCCTCGTCTGCTGCAACCTCGCCGCCTTCGGCAATACCGGGCCGCTGCGCGACCGCCCCGGCTACGATCCAATGATGCAGGCCTACAGCGGGCTGATGAGCCTCCTCGGCGAGGACGGGCGGCCGCCGGTCCGGGTCACCGCGTCGATCGTCGATATGGGCTCGGCGATGTGGGCGGTGATCGGCATCCTCTCGGCCCTGCGCGAGCGCGACGCCACTGGCAAGGGGGGCATCGTCGACACCTCGCTCTACGAGACCTCGCTCGCCTGGATGAGCATCATGCTGGCCGACCATCTCGCCACCCGCGAATTGCCGGCGCGACACGGCTCCGGCGTGGCGATGATCGTTCCGTACCAGGCCTTTGCCGCGCGCGACGGGTTCATGATGGTGGCGGCCGGCAACGACAATCTGTTTCGCCGCCTCGCCGCCGCGATCGGCCGTCCGGCGCTGGCCGAGGACCCGCGCTTTCGGACCAACGGCGACCGCGTCGTCAATCGCAACGCGCTGGTCCCAATCCTTGCCGACATTTTCGCGACCGAGCCCCGCGGCCACTGGGCGAAGCTGCTCGACGCGGCCGGCATCCCCAATGGCCCGATCAACACGATGGATCAGGTCGTCGCCGATCCGCAGACCCAGGCGCTCGGCCTGATCCAGAGCCAGCCGGGTAGCGACCTCGCTCTCGTCGGCATGCCGCTTTCGTTCGATGGGTCCCGGCCGGAATTCACCAAACGGGCGCCGACGCTCGGCGAAGACAACGCCGCCATACTGGGATGATGCCGATGCCTCGCCCGACCAGCACCTTGATCGCCGCCGTCCTCCTCGCCGGGCTCGCGGCCTGCGCCGGGGTTCAGGAGCCGAGCGTATCCGGCGGACCGCCCGGTCCGAACGCGGAAGGCGCCATCACGGTAGCCAAGGAGCAGAACGGCAAGTTTCTCAGCTTTGTCGGCCCGAAAATCCAGCACGATCCGCCGTTCCTCGGGGTCTCAGGCACCAATTTCGACTGTCTGCGCAGCTATCTCGACACGCGCTCGGGCGAGACCGCCAACCAGCTCTACGTCGAAGACAGCTATGTCGGAAAGAAGCGCGAGTGGTCGGCCGCCTCGGACGAGCGCGGTCAGCCGCTGCGCTTTATCCCGATTAGCAGCAACGAAATCACCTGCGATGCCGGCGGAGGCTGCTCTTACGCCGAGGAGTTCGCCGCCGCCCTGCCCGAGCCGCTGATGCGGGCCAGCACCAACGGGCTGATGGTCACGTTCACGGCGAAGTCGGGCGCGCGCACGATCATCCAGGTGCCGGGCGCGCAGGTCGCCGCCCAGCTCGCCGCCGTCGACAGCGCCAAGAAAAGCCTCGCCCAGCCGACCGCCGCTAAATAGCGCAGAGCGCCGCCAAGCTCGCGTGATCGGTCAGCCGGGCCCAATCGGCCCGCCGCGCGATCGCAACCGCCTCGCGCAGCTCGATCAGGCCGTAGGGCCGGCCGAAAACATGCGCGTGCACGGTGATGTCGAGGCAGCCCGGCCGGTTGCCGAGCGCCTTCCAGTTGCCGACGATGCGGCCGAATACGGCCGAGAACGCCGCCGGCTCGCTGCCGTAGCGGACGTAGAGGGGCATGTCGTTGACCTCCATCGTGAACGGCATCGCGACGATCTTGCGGCCGCCGCGCTCGACGACGTAGGGCATGTCGGAATCGAAAATGTCGGCGTGCCAGCGGAAGCCCGCCTCGGCGAGCAGGGCGGTGGTGCGCGCGCTCGGCGTGCAGCGCGGGCTGAGCCAGCCCTGCGGCGCCCCGAGTACGGCGGTGCAGCGCTTGAGGTCGGCGGCCTCCTCCTCGGCGCTCTGATAGGCCGGGATGATGTGCTGCGACCAGCCATGCGCGGCGATCGCATGGCCGGCCTTGGCGATCGCCTCGATCAGCGCCGGGTAGCGCTCTGCGACGATGCCGCTGACGTACCAGACCGCCCGCACCTCCATCGCCGCAAACAGGTCGAGCAGCCGCCACGCCCCGGTCTTCGGCCCGTATTCGGCCCATGACCGCGCCTGGAGGTCGAGAACCCCGGCCTTCAGCGGATTGCCCATCGGCCCGATCCCAGGCGCCGCATCATCGGTCCAGCCTTCGAGCATCACATTGACCGCGACCGCGAGCGGCCGATCCTGCGGCCAGTCCATCCGCCACTCCTCCTCCGCGTGTATTCCTGTATCGTGGCCCATCCAGGCGAAAAGCGGGAGTACCGATGCGAGCGATCGTCCTCAACGCGCATGGCGGGCCGGAAACGCTGACCTACGAGACCGCCTACCCCGAGCCGAAGCCCGGCCCCGGCGAGGTGCTGATCAAGGTCGGCGCCGCGTCGCTGAACTTCCACGACGTCTTCACCCGGCGCGGCATGCCCGGGATAAAGGTGCCGCTGCCGGTCGTGCCGGGGCTCGACATGGCCGGCGAGGTGACCGCGCTCGGGCCGGAGGTGAGCGGCGTCTCGGTCGGCGCGCGCGTGCTGGTCAACCCGATCTGGCCCGGGATCGGGCTGATGGGCGAGATGCGCGACGGCGGCCTCGCCGAGTATTGCGTCGTCTCCGCGCCGCAGCTCGTGCCGATGCCGGACGGCGTGTCGTTCGCCGAGGCGGCGGCGATCCCGGTCGCTTACGGCACCGCCCACCGCATGCTGACCGCCAACGGCCCTATCGAGCCGGGACAGAAGGTGCTGGTGCTCGGCGCGAGCGGCGGGGTCGGCACGGCCTGCGTGATGATCGCCAAGCTCGCCGGCGCCGAGGTCATCGCCGCCGCCGGTACGGAGGAAAAACTTCAGCGGCTCAAGGAGCTTGGGGCCGATCATCTGATCAACTACACGACCACCGATTTCGTTCGCGAGCTGCACGGGCGCTACGGCCGGCCGGAGCGCCGCAGCTATGACGGCGGCGTCGACATGGTTGTGAACTACACCGGCGGCGACACCTGGGTCCCCTCGCTGCGCGTGCTGAAGCGCGGTGGGCGGCTGATGGTGTGCGGCGCCACGGCCGGGTACGCGCCGGCCGAGGACCTCCGCTATGTCTGGAGTTTCGAATTGAAGATTTTGGGCTCAAACAGTTTTTCGAGAAGCGATTTGGTGACGCTGCTCGATCTCGCCGCGTCGCGCCGGCTGGTGCCGGTGATCGACCGCATCATGCCGCTCAGCCAAGGGCGAGAGGCGATCAGCCTTCTCGAAGACCGCCAGGTATTCGGCAAGATCGTAGTCCAGCCGTGAGCTTCGATCCCGTCAATCTCGGCGATTTGTTCGACCCGGCGCAAAACCCCGGCAAGATCGCGCTGATCGCGACCGACGGGGCTGGCGGCCACCGCGAATTCACCTATGCGGAGCTTTACCGGCGAGTGTCGTCGCTCGCCGCCCAAATCGCGAGGCGCGGGCTGAAACGGGACGCCCGCGTCGCGCTGCTCGGCGCCAACTCGGCCGAGTATCTGATCGCCTATTTCGCGATCATGCGCGCCGGGCTGGTCGCGGTCCCGGTCAACACGCGCCAGCCCGAGGCGACGATCCGCTTTATCCTCGAAGACGCGGCGGCCGAGTTCGCCTTCGCTGAACGCCCCGTGCCCGGCCTCCCGACCGAAGGCTTCGCGGCCACCCTGACCGCCCCCGAGGCCGATTCCGCCACCGTCGCGCCCAAGCCGCACGAGGTCGCGATGGTGCTCTACACCTCCGGCTCGACCGGCCGGCCCAAAGGCGTCGCGCTGTCGCATGAGGGGCAGCTCTGGGCCTTGCGCGCCCGCCGCGCGCCGATGATCGAGCCCGAGAAGGAGCGCGTCCTCGTCGCCGCGCCGCTCTATCACATGAACGCGCTGTTCGCCTCGAAAGGGGCGCTGGCGGCACAGGCAACATTGGTGCTGCTGCCGCGCTTCACGCCGGAGAGCTTTATCGATGCGATCGGCGCTTTCGGGGTCAATGCGCTGACCTCGGTGCCGACGATGATCGCGCGGGTCATCAAGGAGGAGGCTCGGCTCGCCGCCACCGATGTGAGCTCGGTGCGCCGCGTCCAAATGGGCTCGGCGCCACAGACCCAGGCGCTGTGGGACGGCGCGCGCCGCGCCTTCCCGGGCGCCCGCGTCACCTCGGGCTACGGCACGACCGAGCATGGTCCGGCGACTTTCGGGCCACACCCCGACCGCATCCCGACGCCCGACCTGTCGCTCGGCCATCCGCTGCCCGGCAACGAGGTGCGGCTGACCGGCGACGGCGTGCTTGAGGTGCGCTGCCCGGCGTTGATGGAAGGCTATCTCAACTTACCGGACGCCACGGCGAGGGCCTTCCGCGACGGCTGGTACCATACCGGCGACGTCATGCGCCGCGACGAGAACGGCTTCTACTTCTTTGTCGGCCGCGGCGACGACATGTTCGTCTGCTCCGGCGAGAACATCTATCCGGGCCAGGTCGAGGGAATGCTCGAACGTCATCCGGCGATCCACCAGGCGAGCGTCGTGCCGGTCGCCGACGACGAGCGCGGGCAGGTGCCGGTCGCCTTTATCGTGCTGCAGCCCGGCGCCGCGGCCACCGAGAATGAGATCAAATCCTTCGCCCTCGCCAACGCCGCGCCAGTGCAGCATCCGCGCCGGGTGTGGTTCGAGGCCGAATTGCCGCTGACCGGCACCAACAAGATCGACCGCCGCGCCCTTGCGGCGGAAGCCGCGCTCAGGATTTCGGGTCGAGCGGGTTGAAGCTCGGCCGCCGGCCGATCCACAGCACGGTCGCGTCGGCGCCAAGGTTCGGGTCGGAGCGTAGCGGCGCCTCGACACGGGCGGCCTGAAGCGCGGCCTTCAGGGCGACGGCCTTGGGTGGCGGATTGCGGTCGTTGCGCACGACCAGAGCGAGCCCGTGGACCATCGCGAGGCCGGGCACTTCCTTGCGGCTGATCTGGTTCCCCTCCACCGTCCAGCCGACCATCATCAGCGCAGTCGCGAGTTGCTTGCCGTATTCGCCGGCATCGGCCTCCTTCGGATCGGCCGAGATCGCGATCTGCTCGGGCGTTTTCCCGACCAGCGACTGGACCATCAGCTGGCGGTGCGCCGCGTCGAGGTCGCGGTTGACGTTTGCGGCCGGAACAGGGTCGAGATCGGCGAGCTTGTCCATCACCTGCTGCGGGTCGAGCCGGCGCTGCAAAATTTCGGTCATCACGTCGGCGAGCTGACCGCCGAACGGCTCCCCGATCCCATTGCAGCCGATCGTCACCTGTCCTTGGTCTTGCGACACCAGCATGGCCGAGACGAGCCCGCAGGCGCGCGGCTGCGCCGGGGCGTCGTCGGCGCGCGCCGCGCAGATCGGCGCCGCGATCAAGGCGAGCCCGAGAAGAAGCCGTTTCATCGTTTCGACGCCCATGCGGTGAGAGACCGCCAAGCCTCGCAGCGGACGCTTAACAAACCCTTCCCCGGAGGATCAGATAGCGAAGAGCGACACCTCACGGAGGAGACGGCGATGAACCCACGCCAGGCATTGCGCCACCTGATCGGGCGCGGCGGCTATACGATGGTTCCGGGAGCCTACGACACGCTGACCGCGCGGCTTGTCGAGCAGGCCGGGTTCGAAGCCGTCTACCTGACCGGCGGCGGCTATTCGCGGGCGAGCGGCTATCCCGATCTCGGCCTCCTGACCGTGGTCGAGAATGCCCGCTTTATCGGCCTCACGGTCGAGGCGGTCGGCATCCCGGTCATCGCCGACGCAGATACCGGCTACGGCAATGCGGTCAACGTGATCCGCACCGTGCGCGAATACGAGAAATCGGGGGTCGCCGGTTTTCATATCGAGGACCAGGTCGCGCCGAAGAAATGCGGGCATTACGACGGCAAGGAGGTAATCTCGACCGCCGAGATGGTCGGCAAGATCAAGGCCGCCGTCGACACCCGCCGCGACACCGAGATGGTCATCATCGCCCGTTCCGACTCGCGCGCGATCGAGGGGCTCAACGCGGCGATCGACCGGGTCAATGCCTATCTGGAGGCCGGCGCCGATGTCGGGTTTGTCGAGGCGCCGCAATCGGTCGAGGAGCTGCGGATCGTCGGCCGGAGCGTCAAGGGGCCAAACCTCGTCAACGTGTTCGAGGGCGGCAAGACCCCGATGCTCGCAGCGAGCGAGCTCGGCGCGATGGGCTTCCACCTCGGCATCTACCCGTCGCAAACCCACCGCGCCGCGATCCGCGCCGCCCAGCGCGTGCTCGCCGTGCTCAAGGAAGACGGCCACGTCACCCGAGTCGAGGGCGACCTTTGCACGTTCCAGGAGCGCGAGGTCGCGGTCGGCACCGCCGCGTGGCGCGCGCTGGAGGAGAAGTACATGCGCGAGGGGTGAGCCCTACGACGCCCAGCCCATATGCGCCGCCACCTGGCCCCAACCGGTCCAGATCATCCGCAGCGCGACGACGACGACGATCGCCAGGCCGATCCACGCCACCCACGGGTAGCGGGTGAGGAGCCGGGCGATCAGCCCGGAAGCAACCCCCATCAGCGCCACCGACAGGAGCAGCCCGGGGTACAGCACCCACGGTTCGGCATGGGTGTGCGCGACGCCGGCGACCGCGAGCACGTTGTCGAGCGACATCGACAGATCGGCGACGACGATCTGCGTCACCGCCCGCCTGGTGGTTTTTTGCGCCACGGCCTCGCCGCTCTGCGGCGCGTCGTGGGGGTGCTTCGGCGCGGCGAGGTCGCGATACATCTTCCACGACACCCACAGCAGCAGGATGCCGCCGGCGAGCGTCAGGCCGATGATCTCGAGCAGCTGCAGCGCGACCGCGGCAAACCCGATGCGCATCGCCGTGGCGGCGCCGATGCCGATCAGGATCGCGCGCCGCCGCTTTTCCGGCGGCAGGCCCGACGCCGCCATCCCGACGACGATGGCGTTGTCGCCGGCGAGCACGACGTCGATCATCACCACCGACGCCAGCGCCGAGAGCTGGCTCAGGGTGGGAAACATGCCGGCCCACCCTGAGCTTGCAGACTGTCCCTACACCACCGGCGACCGGCCGCCATCGACGTTGATCGCGCAACCGGTGACGTAGCCGGCCGCGTCTGAAGCCAGGAAGGTCGCGACATTGGCGAATTCCTCGGCCTTCCCCATGCGGCCCATCGGCACGGCCTTGCCGGCCTCGGCCACGTATTGCTCGAAGCTCACATTCGGCCGCTCGCGGTCGAACCGGCGCTTGATCTGGTCGGAGACGATGACGCCGACATGCAGCGAGTTCACCAGGACGTTATGCGGCGCCCCCTCCATCGACATCGCCTTGGTCAGCGCCATCTGCGCGGCGCGGCTGACCGAGGTCGGAGCGCTGTCGGCGCCGGGGGCCTTCGCGCCGATATTGAGCACGCTGATGATGCGGCCCCATTTCCGCCCCTTCATCTGCGGCATCAGGATGCGGCAGAAGCGGATCTGCGCGAACAGCTTGAGGTCGAGATCGGACTGCCACTGCGCGTCGGTGATCGTCTCCGACGGACCGCGGGTCGACTGCCCGGCATTGTTGACGAAGATGTCGACCTTGCCGAACTCGCTGTTGCACTGCGCGCAGGCGGCCTCGATCGGTCCCGCCTTCGAGACGTCGCACGAGATCGCCAGCACCTTGCCCTTGGCATCCTTCTGGATCAGCGCCTTGGCGTCGTTGAGGGCGCCCTGGTCGCGCGCCAGGATCGCCACATCGGCGCCCGAGCGGGCGAATTCCTGGGCAATCGCCAGGCCCAGCCCCTTGCTGCCGCCGGTCACGATCGCGCTTCTGCCTGCGAGACTGACTTCCATGACGCTCCTCCGTGTGTGGATGGCCCTAGTTTGCCGTCAGCCGGTCGATCTCGTCCATGTCTTCGGCGGACGGCACGAATTCGGCGGCCGCGACATTGGCCGCGACCTGTTCCGCCGAGGTCGCGCCGGCGATGACGCTGGCGACCCCCGGCCGCCGCAGCAGCCAGCCGAAGGCCAATTGCAACAGGCTGCACCCGCGCCGCTCGCAAAACCTGGCGAGCGCTTCGAGCTTCTCCCAGTTCGCGTCGGTCAGCGTGCGCTCGGCGATACGCCGGGTCGTCGTCAGCCGCGCGCCTTCCGGCATCGGCGTGTTGCGCCGGTACTTCCCGGTCAGCAGCCCGTTGAACAGCGGCGAGAACGGGATCAGCCCCAGCCCGTATTGGGCGATTACCGGGGCCAGTGCGGTGTCGAGATCGCGTTCGATCAAATTGTAGCGCTCCTGGCACGCGACAAAGGCGTCGAGGTCGAGATGCCGCGACGTCCATTGCGCCTCGACCACTTGCCACGCGAGGAGCGTCGAGCAGCCGATGTAGCGCACCTTGCCCTGGCGCACGAGGTCGTCGAGCGCGCGCAGCGTCTCCTCGATCGGCGTCCTCGGGTCTTCGATATGCTGCTGGTAGAGGTCGATGTAGTCGGTGCCGAGCCGCCGCAGGCTGTCCTCGACCGCGCTCATGATGTAGCGCCGCGAGGCGCCCTGCCCCGCCGCCATCGGCCGCGCGAACTTGGTCGCCAGCACGATCTCGCGGCGTCGCCCGGCGAGCGCCCGGCCGAGATATTCCTCCGACGCCCCGGCGGCGCCGTAGGTGTCCGACGTGTCGTAAAAGGTGATGCCGAGATCGAGCGCCTTGTGCACCGCCGCGCGCGTCGCCGCGGCATCATTGCGCCCGCCGAAATTGTTGCAGCCGAGCCCGACCGCCGAGACGATCAGCCCCGACCGCCCCAGATTGCGCTGTTCCAAACCGCCCTCCCGGATCGCCCGCCGCCAGTTTAGACGGCTCGCCCCCGCATGGAAGCCTCGCGTATCCGGCGATTTGCATTCGGCTCGCGGCTGCGCGAGAATCCGCGTGTAGCAATTCACGGCGGACACGACATGGCCAACGGCAGCCGCAGTCATTCACGCCTCTGGTATTGGCTCCTCGCCATCCCCTACGTGGCGATGATCTGGGTCCCGAGCTACAACACCAAGACGCCCGAATGGGGCGGTGTCCCGTTCTTCTACTGGTATCAGCTGCTGTGGATCTTCATCGGCGCGGCGCTGACGCTGGTGGTGTATTTCGCCACCCGCGACCGCAATCCGAGCTGAGGGAGGCCCGCGATGCCGATCGATTGGGTCGCCCTGATCGTCTTCATCCTGCTGTTCGCGCTGATCACGGTGCTGGGCTTTGTCGCGGTGCATTGGCGGCGCGGCGATCTCGGCCAGCTTCACGAATGGGGCCTCGCCGGCAGCCGGTTCGGCACGGTCGTGACCTGGTTCCTGCTCGGCGGCGACCTCTATACCGCCTACACCTTTATCGCCGTGCCGGCGCTGATGTTCGGGGCCGGGGCGCGCGGCTTTTTCGCCGTGCCCTATACGATCATGGTGTACCCGCTGGTCTTTGTGGTGTTCCCACGGCTGTGGTCGGTGTCGCGCAAGAACGGCTACATCACCGCCGCCGATTTCGTCCGCGGCCGGCACGGCAATCGCTGGCTGGCGCTGGCGGTGGCGGTGACCGGCATCGTCGCCACGATGCCCTATATCGCGCTCCAGCTTGTCGGCATCCAGGTCGTGATCGGCGCGCTCGGGATCGGCGGCAGCGGCGGGCTGATGGCCGACGTGCCGCTGGTCATTGCCTTCGTCATCCTCGCCGCCTTCACCTATACGAGCGGGCTGCGCGCGCCCGCGGCGATCGCGATCGTCAAGGACATGCTGATCTGGATCACCGTCATCGTCGCCATCATCGTCGTGCCGATCCAGCTCGGCGGCTACGGCAAGATTTTCGCCGCGGTCCCCGACGCGAAGCTGCTGCTGCCGGTCCCGCAGGGGAATAATCTCGGCCTCTACAGCGCCTATGTAACGCTGGCGCTCGGCTCGGCCCTTGCGCTTTTCCTCTATCCGCACGCGATCACCGGCGTACTCAGCTCGAGCGGGCGCGCGGTCATCGCCCGCAACGCCGCGTATCTGCCGGCCTATTCGTTCCTGCTGGCGCTGATCGCGCTCTTGGGCTTCATGGCGATCGCGGCCGGGGTCGCCGACTCGCCGATGGTCAAGCAATACGGCAATAGCGGCTCGGTCCCGGCACTGTTCCTCAAGCTGTTCCCGTCCTGGTTTGTCGGAGTCGCCTTCGCCGCGATTGCGATCGGCGCGCTGGTGCCGGCCGCGATCATGTCGATCGCCGCCGCCAATCTGTGGACCCGCAACATCTATCGCGAGTTCATCAGCCCCGCCTGCACCCCCGCGCAGGAAGCGCAGATGGCCAAGGTGGTGTCGCTGATCGTCAAGTTCGGCGCCCTCGTCTTCATCATCTTCCTGCCGCTCGCCTACGCGATCAATCTGCAGCTCCTCGGCGGGATCTGGATTATCCAGACGCTGCCGGCGGTGCTGATCGCGCTCTACACGCGGTGGTTCCACGACCGCGCGCTGCTGATCGGCTGGGCGGCCGGAATTATCGCCGGCACGTGGATGTTCTTCACCGCCGGGACCGCGCCCAGCCCGGTCTACGCGATCTCGGCCTTTGGCTGGACCGTCCCTTGCTACACGGCGTTTGCGACCTTGATCCTCAACCTCGTCGTCGCCGCGGTGCTGACGCCGATCTTCAACGCGATGGCGGCTCCAGGCACCGACGAGACCCGCGCCGAGCAGTATCTGTGACGATCGACCTGCGCTCCGACACGATAACCCGCCCCTCGCCCGAGATGCGCGCGGCGATGGCGGCCGCGCCGGTCGGCGACGACCAGTACGGCGAGGACCCGACCGTCAACCTTCTGCAGGAGCGGATCGCCGCGCTGCTCGGGAAGGAGGCGGCCCTTTTCGTCCCCAGCGGCACGATGGCGAACCAGATCGCGGTCAAGCTTCTGACCCGGCCCGGCGAGGAGGTCGTCGTCGGCGAAGAAGCTCATATGATGTGGCACGAGGCCGGCGCGGCGGCGGCCAATTCGGGGGTGCAGTTCTGCGTCGCCGGCAAGGGCGGACCGTTCACCGCCGAGGAGTTCCGGGCCGTCTTCAAGCCGCGCGGCCATATCGTGCTGCCGCCGACCGCGCTGGTTGCGGTCGAGAACACGCACAATCTCGGCAGCGGCGTCGTCTTCCCGCAATCCGACGCGGTCGCGATCTGCGCCGCGGCGCGCGAGGCGGAAGTCGCTTCCTATCTCGACGGCGCGCGCCTCTTCAACGCCTCCGTGGCGAGCGGCCGCACCCCGGCAGAACTGGCCGCCCCGTTCGACCTCGCCTCGGTCGCGCTGTCGAAAGGGCTTGGCTGCCCGGTCGGCAGCGTCCTCGCCGGGACCAAGGCGCTGATCGCCCAGGCGGTCACCGCCCGGCGCCGCTTTGGCGGGGCGATGCGGCAATCGGGCATCCTCGCCGCCGCCGGGCTCTACGCCCTCGACCACAATATCGAGCGCCTCGCCGACGATCATGCCAATGCGAGGCTGATCGCCGAGTCGGTCGCCGGCATCCCCGGCGTGCTCCTCGACCTGGCGACGGTGCAGACCAACATCGTGATCTTTCGCCTCGCCGCCGAAATGCCCGATCCCGCCGCGATCGTCGCCGCCGCCAAGGCGCATGATGTGCTGATCTCGGCGCTCGGCCCGCGCACGGTGCGCGCGGTGACGCACCCCGATGTCAGCCGCGACGACTGCGAGCGCGCCGGCGAGGTTTTGCGGACTATCCTGGCCGCTTCCTGAGCAGGTATTTCTGCTCGCCGCTCAGCACCAGCTCGTCCTTCTGGTTGTGGACCGTCACCGCGACCGTCACCACCCCCGTCGTGCGCTGCGGCAGGAGGCCCGACACCGTCAGCACCGGATAGAGCGTGTCGCCGGGATAGACCGGCTTCAGGAATTTCGACGACTGCTCGATAAAGGCGATTAGCGAGTCGCCGATCACATGCGCGAAATTGCCGGCACCGGCGGCGGTAAAGCACAGCACCTGGAAGCCGTGAGCGAGCAGCCCGTCATGACCCTTCGCCCGGCAATACTCGATGTCGTAATGGATCGGGTGGTTGTCGCCCGAGACAGTCTGAAACGCGGCGAAATTGGCTTCGGTGACGGTACGGCTCGGAATGTAGAAGGTCTCGCCGACGGCCAGATCGTCGAAATAGCGGCTCCGCGGGAACCGGTGCGCGCGGTGGTCGAAGCTCTCGGTCATCGCAGCCCCACGATCCCCTCGGCGGCGAGCGCCGCGATACGGTTTTCGGCAAGCCCGAGCCCGGCAAGGACCGCGCGGGTGTGCTCGCCGACATGCGGCGCCGGCGCCAGCGCCCGGTCCGCCTCGGGCGAGACGCCGGGGGTGCGCGGCACCTTGAAAGCCGGCATGTCGCGCGGTTCGACCGCCACAGCGCCGCCCGTCGCGACGATATGCGGATCGCCGAGCCAGTCGTCGAAGCCGTTGACCTTGTCGGCGAGGATGTCGGCGGCGCGCAGCTTTTCGAGCACCGTCGCCATCCCCTGCCCGGCGATCAGCCGGCGCATCGTCTCGAACAGCGGCGCCGCGTTTTCGGCCCGGCTGGCGAAACTCGCGTAGCGCGGGTCGTGCGCCAGGTCGCCGCGGCCAAGCGCCTCGACCAGCCGCACGAACTGCTCCTCGCGGATCAGCGCGATCATCACCCACCCCCCATCCGCCGTGCGGTAGGCACCGGTCGGGACGTTGAGCACCCGCGGCGCGCCGTCTTCGAGAACGTGCTCCGCGAGCTTCTGCCCGAGAAAGGCGGCGCCGCACTCGGCGAGGCTGACCGCGACCCGTTGCCCGACCCCGCGCCGCTCGCGGGCGAAGAGCGCGACCCCAAGGGCTTGCGCCGCGTAAAGCCCGGTCAGCGTGTCGATGATGATCGCGCCGACCCGATGCGGCATCAGATCGTTGCCCAGATTGAGCGCGACCAGGCCCGAATAGGCCTGCGCCACCGAGTCGGTGCAGGGCAGGTTCGCATAAGGCCCCTCCTGCCCGAACCCGCTGATCGAGGCATAGACGAGAAGCGGATTGACCTCGCGCAACGCCTCGTAGCCGAGCCCTGCGCGCGAGAGAGCCCCTGGCCGGTTGTTCTCGACCAGCACGTCGGCCTCTCTGGCGAGGCCGAGGGCGATATCGCGCCCCATCGACGATTTGAGGTCGAGCGCGAGGCTCCTCTTCCCGCGGTTGTAATGCGCGGACATCGCCGTGTGGTCGCCGTAGGACGTGCCGAGCCCGCGCGACCAGTCGCCCGAAAGCGGCTCGATTTTGGTGACCTCGGCGCCATGCATCGCCAGCAGCATCGCGCAATAGGGCGCGGCGATCCCTTGCCCGAAATCGAGCACCTTGAGCCCGCTATAGGCGCCGTCGATGGTCATTCGAGATCCCTAAGCAAATCGTGGAGATCGCGAGAACTATGCGCGATGCTGAGGATCCGCGGTCGCTCCGCATCATCTCGGTAGATGATGACGTAGGAGAATCCTCTAACGGGAAGAAACCGGTAAGGAGCCGGCGCGAACTCCCTGTGTACGCTGCCCATCGCCGGACGCGTCCCGAGCAGCGCGGCCAGCCGCATCACCGCCTGATTTAAGGCCCGCGCCGCTCTCGGGTTGTCTCGCGCGATCCACGCGACCGCTTCGCCCAGCTCCCGCCTGGCACGCCGCGAAATGATGGCGGCGGTCATTTCCCGTCGGCGTCTACTCGCGCCTTTCGCTCCGCAGCATCTATGACGGCGTCCATCTCGGCAGCCACTTCCTCGATCGTAAGCCACCCCTCGCGATCGGACTCTTCCTCCGCCTCGTGCAGCGACCGGGTGAGCTCTCGCCGCAGCTCCTCCTGTTCCTGCAATAGGCGCAGGCCGGAGCGCACGACTTCGCTAACATTGTTGTACCGCCCCTCCGATACACACTCGCGCGCGAAGCGCTCAAGCTCGGGGGTCAGATGGACATTGGTCGACATCGGGTCCTCGTATGTCAAACCTTGACACATAATCTAGCTTGTTGTGGCATTGCGGACAAGGAAGAGGCTACCCCTCCTTCCCCAGCCACCGCTTCACCGCCTGCGCCGCCGCCTGCTCGGCGCGGGCGTCGATCTGCGCGTCTGAAAGCGTCGAGAGCGGGTGGTCGATCACCACCGGCGCGAGGTCGGGCATGCCGAGCGCGTCGCGCTGCACCTCCGCCTCGTGCAGGAATTCGGTCGTCACCACCACTGCGGTCGGCCGGCCCAAGGCTTCGAGTTGTACTCCATCATGCGTACAGCACGAGGTGCACGACCCTCAATCGCCGATCGCGGTCAGGACGATGTCGTTCTCGCGCGCGATCTCCTCGATCAGCGCCGGCTCCGCCGCCTTCGAGAAGCTTTCCTTGCGGTAGTAGTTGACCGCGGCGAAGCCGAACTCGCTGTCGAGCCGCGCCGCCGTCTTGCGCAAGAGCCGGTTGCCGTTCCATTTGGTGTTGTCGAGGACGCCGAGCCGCAGCCCTATCAGCGCCGTCGCCCGGTCGGCGAGCGCCACGCGCTCGGCCTCGACCACCCCGCGCGGGTCGAATACCGTTTCGTATCCCTTCATCGCCCCTCTCTCATAGATAGCAGGTGCCGTCGACGCAGATCGGCGCCCGGTTCGCATCCACCCCGTCGATGCTGCGCAGCACCGGCGAGGACATATGCCCCCAGCCGGGGATAAAGGCCGAAAACCGTCCGGCCGCGCCGCCGATCACGAACAGGTGGATGTGGTCGGGGCTCGGCACGATCGGGATGCGGCTGTCGGGCTCGCGCTTGTACCAGCGCGGCAGGTTGCGGTTGTAGACCTTGCCGTAGCGGTGGTCGAAGGCGAGCCGGCCGAACAGGTTGTAGGCGTTCATGTGCAGGTATTCGCGCACGTCGTGCCGCGTCCAGCCCTTGCCCGCGATCGTCGCGGCGTGCTCCGGGCCGATGACGACCGCGCAATGACCGCTCGACACCGCGTTGTTGTTGGCGATCGTGCTCATCGCCGAGCAGATCGTGTCGAGGATGCCCTCCGGATCGTCGGCGACGTGATTGGTGCAGCTGTGCGGCGGCTCGGCAGCGATCAAGAACACCGTCGAATCCTCGGGCGCGAACCCCTTCTCGACGTGATACGGCGCCCACGGGCTGTCGTTTTCGTTCTCGGCAACGCAGTAGGTGTATTTGCCGGGATGGCCGAGCGTCGATTTGTCGAGGTCGCCGGGCCAGCCGCCGCCGACATTCAGCAGCATCAGCCGGATTGCCCGTCCGATCGTCGCGTTGGCGCGGTTGCCCGAGCCAAAGGCGTTGACCCCGCCATTCATCCCGATCGCCACCGCCAGCGGCCCGTTGACGATCAGTAGCGGCCCGGCCATGTGCGTCGTCGCCTGGACCCCGTTGAGGTTGAAAGCCTTGGTCGTCAGCGCCAGCATCGCCGCGCGGACGACCGGCGCGTATTCCGGCCGGCACCCCGCCATTACCATGTTGATCGCTATCAACTCGCGCGTGAGGCTGCCGAAACGCGGCGGCACCTTGCACTCGACAAGGCCAGGCTCGCCGCCGAGCGCCGCGACGCAGGCGGCCACCTTTTCCGGCGTCGGCGGCACCACCGGCAGCCCGTCGGTCCAGCCCCGCTCGTAGTACCACTCGACGAGGTCGGTCCCCTGCGCCACGCGCGACGCCGCGATCGTATCGCCGTCCGCCATCTCTCCTCCGATCAGCCCGCCTGCCGCCGCCATGCCGCCAGCACCTCGTCGGTCGGCACCGCGACCAGCCTTGCCCCGTCCGGTTTTGGGACGGCGTCGAGCCAGCTTCCCGCGATCATGTGGCCCAGCGTGTAGCCGGTCCAGCGCGGGTATCGGCCGCCCGCGCCGAAAAACCAGGCATTGTGATCGTAGCTCGGTGCGGCCAGCGCGGCTTCGTCCGGGTAAAATTCCCGAAGGCGTTCGGGCTCCACCGCCCGCTCCCACAACTCGGGCGGCGACGCGAACAGCCGCTCGACGAAACGCCCGGCCAGCCCCTCGCCGACCAGGGCGTCGCCGAGGTTGCGGTTATACCCGACCGTCCCCATCCGCAGGCAGTGATGCACCTCGTGGGCGACCTGGCGGCGCAGCGTGCCGCCCGTCAGCGAGCCCGCGAAATTCGGGTTGTCCGGGTCGAGGGTCAGCGCGAACAGGCCGCGCCGATAGCTGTGCCCGACCATGCCGATTTCCGGGATGACCCAGCCCGCTAGCCGCTGGACCAGGATGTCGAGGCGCGGCGGCTCGACGAGTCCCGCCACCACGGCCCGGGTCGCTTCGATTTCCGCCGCGATCCGCTCGCGCCACGGTCCGAGGTCGCCCTCCGCCTCGAGCCAGTGGAGCCGCCATTCCGACATCGCTTCTCCCCCGATAGTGAACGCTCTATCGTACCGCAAAATCGGGACGGCCGATGACGATGCCACGCAACTGGCTCACGCGGATCGCGGCGGCGGCGCTGCTCGTCGCGGCGGGGCTCGCCGTCGGCGCGGCGCTGCCCGGGCCGGGAGACAACCCGGACGAACGCGCGCCCGACAAGGCCGCGCCGGCCGACCCGCCCGCCGGAGACCTGCTGATCGCCTCGGCGCATATCGCCGACCCGCGCTTTTTCCACACCGTGATCCTGGTGCTGAAACACGACGCGACCGGCGCCTTCGGCATCGTCATCAACCGGCCGCTCGAGGAGAAGTCGATCGCCAGCCTGCTCGCCGCGGCCAAGGACGCCAAACCGGGGCATCGCGGGGACGACAGCGGGGTCGACGGGAATATCCGGGTTTTTGCCGGCGGGCCGGTACAGCGCGCGCTCGGCTTTGTCGTCCACACGCCGGATTACAAGCGCGATGCGACGATAACTGCGGGCCCTATCGTCTCAATGACGCCGACGACCGAGGCGCTGCGCGATATCGGCCACCACAAGGGACCGGCCAAGTACTTCTTCGCGCTCGGCTATGCCGGCTGGGGGCCGGGACAGCTCGAGGCCGAGATCGAGCACCATGACTGGTTCTCGACCCCGGCCGACGAGGCCCTGATCTTCGACGACGACCGCGGCGATTTGTGGAAGCACGCGCTCGAACGGCGGACCCGGGATTTATAACGGGGTCAGAGACCCTTGATCATCGCCTCGGCGCTGGACACGTCGAACTGACCCGGCTGCTCGACATTGAGCGCCTTGACCACGCCGTTATCGACCAGCATCGAATAGCGCTGCGAGCGGGTGCCCATGCCGTTACGGCTGGCGTCGAGCTCGAGCCCCATCGCCTTGGTGAACTCGGCGCTGCCGTCGGCGAGCATCACGACCTTGCCGTCGGTCTTGTGCTCCTTGCCCCAGGCGCCCATGACGAACGCGTCGTTGACCGAGATACAGGCGATCGTGTCGACGCCCTTGGCCTTGATGTCGCCATGCCGGTCGACATAGCCGGGCAGGTGACGCGCCGAGCAGGTCGGGGTAAACGCGCCCGGAACCGCGAAAACGGCGACCTTTTTGCCGTTGAACAGTTCGTCGGTGGTCATCTCCTTCGGGCCTTCGGCCGTCAGATAACGGAATTTCCCGGCCGGAACCTTGTCGCCAACCTTGATAGCCATCTTTCGACCCTCCGCGAATTTGTCCTGTGCGGTGGATAGCATAGCCTCGCGCCCGCCGTAAACGCCGCCTCAAATGCTCCTGATTTCCCTTCGCCGCGGAGCGATGCCGCCTATATTGGAGTTGATGGAGTCGGATCGACGACTGCGGAGGCCGAGATGAAAACGCTGGCCGGTGAGCTTCTCGTGGCGATGCCGCAGATGCAGGATCCGCGCTTCGCCCGCTCGGTTATCTATCTGTGCGCCTATAGCGAGGCCGAGGGCGCGATGGGGCTCGTGATCAACAAGCCGCTCGTGTCGCTAAGCCTGGACGAGCTCTACTCGCATCTGAAGCTGGAGCCGGCGCGGCTCAACCAGGCTCGCCCGGTGCATTTCGGCGGCCCGGTCGATCCCGGCCGCGGCTTTGTCCTGCACTCGACCGATTACACAGAGGACGCGACCCTGAAGATCGGCGGCGATTTCGCGGTGACCGCGACGCTCGACATCCTGCGCGCAATCGGCACCGGCGGCGGACCCCGCCAGAGCATCCTCGCGCTCGGCTATGCCGGCTGGGCCCCGGGCCAGCTCGACGCCGAAATCCAGGCCAATGGCTGGCTCTCGGTCGCCGCCGACGCCGACCTCGTGTTCGGCGACGACCTCGACGGGAAGTGGCAGCGCGCGCTCGGCAAGCTCGGGATCGACCTTACCGCGCTCTCGACCGAAGCCGGGCACGCTTAGCGGCGCCAGTCCTCGCGCAGGATCGCGAAGAGCAGGTGGTCCTGCCACTTGCCGTCGATCAGCAGATAGTTGCGGGCATAGCCCTCCTGCTGGAACCCGGTGCGCACGAGCAGCGCGCGGCTCGGCACGTTGGTCGGCAGGCATGCCGCCTCGACCCGGTGCAGGCGCAGGCGGTCGAAGGCGAAATCGAGCACCAGCGGCAGCGCCGCCGTCATCAGCCCCTGGCGGGCGTAGGGCGCGCCGATCCAATAGCCGAGGCTCGCGGTCTCGGCGACCCCGCGCCGCACGTTCGACAGCCCGACCCCGCCGGCGATCGCCTCATCGGAGCGGAAGATAAAAAAATTGTAGCCCTGGTCGGTGCGCCAATCCTCGGCATAGCGGGCGACGCGGGCGCGGAAATTGCCGCGGCTCAGCCCGTCGGCCGGCCAGGTCGGCTCCCACGGCGTGAGGAAATCGCGCGAGCGGGCGCGCAGGGTCGCCCAGCCCTCGAAATCGCCGCGCTCGGCGGGCCGCAGGAACACACGGTCGCCGTCGAGCCGAAAGGGTTCGGGACGGGCCAGGAAGAGGCGCGGAAAGGTCTTGCGCTGGGGCGCCATCTCGCCGCTCAGGCCCCCAGCCGCGCCCGCAGGCGGTCGAACTCTTCGAGCTGGCCAAGCGGCCCGAGCGCCACCAGTGTCGGAGGCGCCGCCCTCCACGCGCCAACGACGCGAGCGATCGCGGCATCGTCGACCGCCTCGATCCGCCGCACCAGCTCGGCCGCGTCGAACGGCGTGCCGTGGATCAGCATGTGCTGGGCGAGCTGCTCGCAACGCGCCGAGCTGCTTTCGAGCGACATCAGCAGCCCGGCCTTCATCTGCGCCTTGGCCCGCGCCAATTCGGCCGGGTGTAACCCGTCGGCGAGCTTTGCGGTCTCCTCGCACAACACCGGGATCAGCTCGCCCGCCTCCTCCTCGCCGGTCCCGGCATAGATGCCGAACAGCCCGCTGTCGCGGTAGGAATGCGCGAAAGAGTGGATCGTGTAGACGAGGCCGCGCTTTTCCCGCACTTCCTGGAAGAGGCGCGAGGACATGCCGCCGCCAAACGCGGTCGAGAGCACGGCTGCGGCGTAATAGTCGGGGTCGGCGAGGGTCAGCCCCGGGAAGCCGAGCACCAGATGGAGCTGTTCCAGCTCGCGCGCCATCCGCTGCTCGCCGCCCACGTAATTCGCCGGCGTCGCGGTGACCTCGCGCTCGCGCGGGATATCCGACAGGAGCCTTTCGGCCAGCTCGACGACGCGGTCGTGCTCGATATTGCCGGCCACCGAGAGCACCATGCGCTCGGCGCCGTAGTGATCGCGCAGATAGTCGGTGACCGCCTCTCGCGACAGCCGCTTGACGATCTCCGGGCTGCCCAACACCGGCCGGCCCATCGCCTGGTCGGGAAAGGCGCATTCCTGAAAATGGTCGAAGATGATGTCGTCCGGCGTATCGTTGGCCTGGCCGATCTCCTGCAGGATGACCGTGCGCTCGCGCTCCAGCTCGGCCGGGTCGAAAACCGAGTGCTGGACGATGTCGGCGAGGATGTCGAGGGCGAGCGCTGCGTCTTCTTTCAATACCTTGGCGTAGTAAGCTGTGCTTTCGCGTGAGGTATAGGCGTTCAAATGGCCGCCGACGGCCTCGATCTCCTC
>DASUIE010000293.1:0-2270 GCA_036273175.1 Allostellaceae bacterium | reverse complement strand
ATCTGGTTGGTCTCGCAGCCGAGGCCGAGCACCAGAACGCCGGCGAAATTCGGGTGGCGGGCATAGCCGGCGATCGTGCGCCGCAAGAGGTTCATCGGCTCGCCGTCGATCCCCATGCCGCAGCCGGTGCCGTGGCCGAGCGCGACGACGCCGTCGATATTCGGGAACTCGGCGAGCGCGCCGCCGCGAAACTGCTCGGCGATAAAGCGGGCGGCGCTGGCCGAGCAGTTGACGGTGGTCAGGATGCCGAGATAGTTGCGGGTCGCGACCCGGCCGTCGGCGCGGACGATGCCCTGGAACGCCGCCGGCTCCGCGGCCGGCTCGGTCGGATGCGCGTCGATCCCGAACGCATAGTCGCGGGCGAAATCCCCCATCGCCATGTTGTGGGTGTGGACGTGGTCGCCGGGGGAAATCGCTTCGGTCGCGAAGCCGAGTATCTGGCCGTATTTCCGCACCGCCTCCCCGGGCCGGACCGGCGCGGTGGCGATTTTGTGCCCGGCCGGGACGTGCGTCTTGGCGCGGATGCCCTCGACCTCGGTCCCCGGCAGCAGATCGGCCCGGGCGACGACGACATTGTCGGCGGGGTTGAGGCGGATCGTCAGCGGCGGCATGGCGGGGGCCTTTCAGTGGACAAAGCGCAGCAAAAGGAACAGCGCGGCATCGAATCAACCGCAGGCGCCGCCGCAATTTACAGAGCCTCCCGCAGCGTGGCAATTTGGCCCCTCACCCCGGCCCTCTCCCCGCACGCAGGGAGAGGGAGGGGCCCCCGGCTGAGGAGGGGCGATGGCGGGACGGCTCGACGGCAAGCGCGCGCTGGTGACGGCGGCGGGGCAGGGGATCGGGCGGGCAACGGCGCTGGCCTTCGCCGCCGAGGGCGCCAATGTGCTGGCGACCGATATCGCGCCCGACAAGATGAAGGGGCTCGAGGACGCGCTGATCGCGACCCGCGCGCTCGACGCCCGCGACGAGGCGGCGATCGCGGCGCTGGCCGACGAGCTCCCGGCGCTCGACATCCTTTTCAACTGCGCCGGGTTCGTCCATCACGGCACGGTGCTGACGACGAGCCCCGAGGAGTGGGATTTCTCGTTCGCCCTCAACGTGCGCTCGATGTACCTCACGATCCGCGCGTTTCTGCCGAAGATGGTCGCGGCGGGCGGCGGGTCGATCATCAACATGTCGTCGGGCGCCTCGTCGATCAAAGGCGTGCCCAATCGCTTTGCCTACGGCGCGACCAAGGCGGCGGTAATCGGCCTCACCAAATCGGTCGCCGCCGATTTCGTCGCCAACGGCATACGCTGCAACGCGATCTGCCCAGGGACGGTGCAGACCCCCTCGCTCGATGAGCGCATCGCCGTCGCCGGCGCGCAGGCGCCCGGCGGGGTCGAGGGCGCGCGCCAGGCCTTTATCGACCGCCAGCCGCTCGGCCGGCTCGGCACCGCCGAGGAGATCGCCGCGCTCGCGGTCTACCTCGCCTCCGACGACGCCAGATTCACCACCGGCGCGACCCATGTGATCGACGGCGGCTGGAGCCTTTAACCCCGACCCTCAGGAGGAACCCTCATGAAGCTGTTGCGCTACGGCCCGGCGGGCCAGGAAAAACCCGGCATCGTCGACAAGGACGGCCACATCCGCGACCTCTCGGGCGTGGTCAAGGACATCGACGGCAATGCGCTGTCGCCGGCAGCGCTGAAGCGGATCGGCGCGGTCGACCCGGCGAGCCTGCCGCTGGTCGGCGGCAACCCGCGCCTCGGGCCTTGCGTCGGCGCCGTGTCCAAGGTGCTGGCGATCGGCCTCAACTATCGCCTGCACGCGCAGGAAGCCGGGATGCCGATCCCGAGCGAGCCGATCTTCTTTCTCAAGTCGACGAGCAGCATCTGCGGCCCAAACGACAACGTGATCATCCCCAAGGGCTCGCAGAAGATGGACTACGAGATCGAGCTGGCGATCGTGATCGGCCAGACTGCGCGCTACGTCTCCGAGAAGGACGCCAAAAACTACATCGCCGGCTATTGCGTCGTGAACGACGTCAGCGAGCGCGAGTACCAGATCGAGCGCGGCGGCACGTGGACCAAGGGCAAGAGCTGCGATACGTTCTGCCCGATGGGCCCGTGGATGGTGACCGCCGACGAGGCGGGCGACGCCGGCAAGCTGCAGGTGTGGACCGAGGTCAACGGCGAGCGGCGCCAGAACAGCAATACCGCCGACCTCATTTTCGGGATCGAGAAGATCGTCAGCTACTGCAGCGAGTTCATGACGCTGAACCCGGGCGA
>DASUIE010000292.1:0-34383 GCA_036273175.1 Allostellaceae bacterium | reverse complement strand
GCGCCATGCCCGACAGCAGCTCGCCGAGCAGCAGGCCGCGCGTACCGCGCGAGAATACACTCATCGGTCGATCCTCATCCCCGCCCCCGCGCCTGTCAACGCGCCGGAACCCAGCCGGCGGCGGTCAAGACGCCGGCGGTCAGCACGAGCCAGAACAGCGAGAACGGCAGAAACACTTTCCAGCCCAGTCGCATCAGCTGGTCGTAACGGAAGCGCGGAAAGGTCGCACGCACCCAGAGAATGCAGAAACAGACGAAGGCTACCTTGAGCGCCAGCCAAATCGGGCCCGGGACCCAGGTGAACGGCGCCACCCCGAACGGCGCCAGCCAGCCGCCGAGGAACAGGATCGCGGTCATCGCGCTGACCATGATCATGTTGCCGTATTCGCCGAGGAAAAAGAGGCCGAAGCTTAATGCCGAGTACTCGACGAAATAGCCGGCGACGAGCTCGGACTCGCCTTCCGGCAGGTCGAACGGCAAGCGATTGGTCTCGGCCAGACCCGATATGAAAAAGATCACGAACATCGGCAAGAGCGGGATCGCGAACCAGATATGCCGCTGGGCCATGACGATGTCGGTCAGGTTCAGCGACCCGGCGCAGAGCAGCACGGTGACGAGCACGAAGCCGATCGAAACCTCATAGGACACCATCTGCGCCGCAGAGCGCAGCGCGCCGAGAAAGGCGTAGCGCGAGTTCGACGCCCAGCCGGCCATGATGATGCCGTAGACCGAGAGCGAGCTGATCGCGAACAAATAGAGGATGCCGACATTGATGTTGGAGATGACGACGCCGTAATCGAACGGGATTACCGCCCAGGCGACGAGGCTCAGCGTGAAGGTGACCATCGGCGCGGCGACAAACACGATGCGGTTTGCCCCGCTCGGGACGATGGTCTCCTTGACCAGCATCTTGAGCCCATCGGCGATCGGCTGCAGCAGGCCGAACGGGCCGACAACGTTCGGACCCTTGCGGAGCTGCGAATAGGCCAGCACCTTGCGTTCGGCATAAGTGTAGTAGGCGATCGCCAGCAGCAGCGGCACCACGACCGCGAGCACCTCGAGCACGACGATGATGGTCGGCCAGAGATAGCCGTGCCAGAACTCAGCCATGCGTGCCGGTCCGCGGCTGGGTCTCGGGCACACCGGCGAAGGTCTCGCGGCACGCATCCATCGTCGGACTGGCGCGGCTGATCGGGTCGGTCGCATAGTAGTCGCCGACCGGGTAGACGAAGGGCGCGGGGTCGATCTTGCCGGCCGCACCGAATTCTCCCCAGGCGGTCGGGGTTATCTCGCCCTCGTTGGCGAGCACCGGATGCGCGGCGACGAGCTGGCGGCGCAGCTCGGACAGGCTGTCGAACGGCAGCCCCTTGCCGAGCGCGGCCGAGATTGCCCGCAGGATCGTCCAGTCCTCGCGCGCCTCGCCGGGCGGAAACGTCGCCCGGCGGCCGAGCTGCACCCGCCCCTCGGTGTTGACGTAGATGCCGTCCTTCTCGGTATAGGCGGCGCCGGGCAGCACGACATCGGCCCGCGCCGCGCCGCGATCGCCATGATGACCCTGATAGATCACGAACGCCGATCCGGTCTCGCCGAGCTCGACCTCGTCGGCGCCGAGCAGGTAGAGCACCTCGATCTCGCCGGCGCGGCAACCTTCGCGAATGCTGGCGACATCGCGGCCTTTCGCGCCGGGCAGGAAACCGATATCGAGCGCCACGACCCGGGCAGCCGCGGTGTGCAGCACGTTGAACCCGTTCCATTCGCCGCCGACCGGCGCCATCGCGCGCGCGGCGGCGAGAATCGCGGCGCCATCCGGCCGGGCCAGAGCCCCCTGCCCAACGATGACCATCCCGGCCTTAGCGCCATCGAGGAAGGCGGCGCTCCTGTCCAGCGCGTCGAGCAGCTCGACCGGAAAGGTCGAGTCGAAGGCAGGACCGACGGCCGCGGCCTTGAACCCGCCGGCGAGATAGCGCTTGCGCAGACGGGCGTTGACGATAGGCGCTTCGTGGCGCGGGTTGGTGCCGATCAGCAGCACCCGGTCGGCCTGGTCGATACCGCCGATCGTCGAGTTGAAGAGATAGCCGGCGCGGGCCCCGCCGCCGATCTTGGCCCCATCCTGGCGGCAATCGAGGCTGGTGGCGCCGAGCCCGGTCAGCAGCGACTTCAACGCGTACATCGACTCGACGTCGCAAAGATCGCCGGCGATGGCGGCGATGCGCTCGCCCGGCGTCGATTTGAGCTTTTCGGCGACGAGTTCGATCGCCTCGCGCCACTCCGCCTCGACGAGCCGGCCGCCGCGCCGGATATAGGGCCGGTCGAGCCGCCGCCGCACCAGCCCGTCGATCGCGAAGCGGCCCTTGTCCGACAGCCACTCCTCGTTGACCGCCTCGTTGAGCCGCGGCAGCACGCGCAGGATGCGGGCGCCGCGCGAGTCGATGCGGATGTTGCTGCCGACCGCGTCGAGCACGTCGACCGACTCGGTCTTGCGCAGCTCCCACGGCCGCGCGGTAAAAGCATAGGGCTTGGAGGTCAGCGCGCCGACCGGGCACAAATCGATGATGTTGCCCGACAATTCCGAACCGAGCGCGCGCTCGACATAGGTCGTGATTTCCATGTCCTCGCCGCGACTGGTCGCGCCCAGCTCGGCGACCCCGGCGACGTCGGTCAGGAAGCGGATGCAGCGCGTGCAGTGGATGCAGCGCGTCATATGGGTCTCGACCAGCGGGCCGAAATCCTTTTCCGGCACCGCCCGCTTGTTCTCGCGATAGCGGCTGCGGTCGAAACCGTAGGCCATCGCCTGGTCCTGCAGATCGCACTCGCCGCCCTGGTCGCAGATCGGACAATCGAGCGGATGGTTGATCAGCAGCATCTCCATGACGCCGTGCCGAGCCTTCTTGGCCTTGTCGGACTGGGTCAGGATCACGTTGCCGTCGGCGACCGGCATCGCGCAGGAGGCCACCGGCTTCGGCGATTTCTCGACCTCGACCAGGCACATTCGGCAGTTGCCCGCGATCATCAGCCGCTCGTGGTAGCAGAAATGCGGGATCTCGACCCCGGCCTGCTGGCACGCCTGGAGGATCGTCGTGCCGTTCGGCACCTCGATTTCCTGGCCGTCGATCGTGACCTTCGGCATCGCCGGCTACTCCGCCGCCGCGCGCGGAGCGGTGCGGCGGTACTGCTCGATCCGCCGCAACAACTCGGGCTTGAAATGCCGGATCAGCCCCTGGACCGGCCAGACCGCGCCATCGGCGAGCGCGCAGATCGTGTGGCCCTCGATCTCGGTGGTCATCTCCTGCAACAGATCGACTTCCTCGACCGTGGCGTCGCCGTCGACCATCCGCTCGGTGACCCGCCAGACCCAGCCGAGCCCCTCGCGGCACGGCGTGCACTGGCCGCAGCTTTCGTGCTTGTAGAACTTGGAGAGCCGGGCGATCGCGCGGACGATATCGGTCGACTTGTCCATGACGATCAGCGCCGCCGTGCCGAGCCCGGAACGCTCGGCGACGAGGCTGTCGAAATCCATCAGCACGTTCTCGCAGGTCGAAGCCGGCAGGCAGGGCGTCGACGACCCACCCGGGATCACCGCGAGGAGGTTCTCCCAGCCGCCGCGGACCCCGCCGGCATGCTTCTCGATTAGCTCCTTCATCGGAAGGCTCATCGCCTCCTCGACATTGCACGGCTGGTTCACATGGCCCGAGATGCAGAAAATCTTGGTGCCGGTGTTGCGCGGGCGGCCAATCGAGGAAAACCAGGCGGCGCCGCGCTTCAACACAGCCCCCGACACCGCGATCGTCTCGACATTGTTGACCGTCGACGGGCAGCCGTAGAGCCCGACCTGGGCCGGGAACGGCGGCTTCAGCCGGGGCTGGCCCTTGCGCCCTTCGAGGCTTTCGAGCAGCCCCGTCTCCTCGCCGCAGATATACGCGCCGGCGCCGCGATGCAGATAGAGGTCCATGTCGTAGCCGGAGCCGCAGGCGTTCTTGCCGAGCAGACCGGCCTCGTAGGCCTCGTCGATCGCGACCTGAAGGTGCTGGGCCTCGTTGTAGAACTCGCCGCGGATATAGATGTAGGTCGCGCTGACCCCCATCCCGACGCCGGCCAGGAGGCAGCCTTCGAGCAGCTTGTGCGGGTCCCAGCGCAGGATGTCGCGGTCCTTGCAGGTGCCGGGCTCGCTTTCGTCGGCGTTGACGACGAGATAGGTCGGCCGGTCGCTTTCCTTCGGCATGAACGACCATTTGAGCCCGGTCGGGAAGCCCGCCCCGCCCCGTCCGCGCAGCCCCGATTCCTTGCACTCGTTGACGATCCAGTCGCGGCCCTTGAGGATCACTTCCTTGGTGCCGTCCCAATCTCCCCGCGCCCGTGCCCCGGGGAGGCGCCAATCGTGTTCGCCGTAGAGGTTGGTGAAGACCCGGTCGCGGTCAGCCAGCATTGTTTTTTTCTCCGGCTTCGGGTTTGGGGCCGCGCCCGGCGACGAGCTCGACATCGACCGGCTCGATCAGCGTAGTCTTGCCCTGTTGCGGCGCCGACCCGACGCGGCCCACCACCGAGCCTTTGGGCGGCACCGTGCCCGCTTTCAAGGAGTCGATCAGCTGCTCGGTCGAGGCGCCGTCGAGATCCTCGTAGAAATCGTCGTTGACCTGCAGGATCGGCGCGTTGACGCAGGCGCCGAGGCATTCGACCTCGACCAGCGTGAACAGCCCGTCCTCGGTCGACTGGCCGATGCCGATCCCGAGCTTGTCGCGGCAGGCCGCGACGACCGCGTCGGAGCCGCGCAGCCAGCAGGGCGTCGTCGTGCAGGCCTGCAACAGGTATTTCCCGACCGGGCGCAGGTTGAACATCGTGTAGAAGGTTGCGACCTCGTAGACGCGGATCGGCGGCATGTCGAGCATCTGCGCCACCCGGTCCATCGCCGCTCGCGGCAGCCAGCCGCCGCTCTGCCGTTGCGCCAGATCGAGCAGCGGCAGCACGGCGCTCGCCTGACGCCCCGCCGGATACTTGGCGATGTGGTATTTCGCCCGATCGAGATATTCGGGTGCGAACTCGAAATCCGCCGGCTGCTCGAAGGGCGGTCCCTCGATATGGAGGCTCATCGGTCGATCTCGCCGAAAACGATGTCCATCGAGCCAATGATCGCGACCATGTCGGCCAGCATGTGCCCGCGCGACATGAAGTCGGTCGCCTGCAGGAAGGCGAAGCCCGGGGCGCGGATCTTGCACCGGTACGGCCGGTTGGTCCCGTCGGCGACGACGTAGACCCCGAACTCGCCCTTTGGCGCCTCGACCGCGGTGTAAGTCTCGCCGGCCGGCACGTGATAGCCCTCGGTATAGAGCTTGAAGTGGTGGATCAGCGCTTCCATCGATTGCTTCATGACCGCGCGCGACGGCGGCGCGACCTTCTGGTCGTCGATCTTGACCGGGCCGGCCGGCATCTGCGCCAGGCATTGCCGGATGACGCGCAGCGACTGCCGCATCTCCTCGACCCGCACGAGATAGCGGTCGTAGCAGTCGCCGTTTTTGCCGATCGGCACGTCGAAATCGACCTTGTCGTAGGCATCGTAGGGCTGTGCCCGGCGAAGGTCCCAGGCAATCCCGGAGCCGCGCAGCATCGGCCCGGAAAAGCCCCAATCCTGGGCGTCCTCGGCGCTGACGACGCCGATATCGACCGTGCGTTGCTTGAAGATGCGGTTGCCGGTCAAAAGCCGCTCGATATCGTCGATCGTCTTCGGAAAGCTGTCGCAAAAGGCGAGGATGTCGGCGGGAAGACCCGTCGGGAGGTCCATATGAACCCCGCCCGGGCGGAAATAATTGGCGTGCAGCCGAGCGCCGGACGCGCGCTCGTAAAACTCCATCAGCCGTTCGCGTTCCTCGAATCCCCAAAGAAACGGAGTCAGCGCCCCGACATCGAGCCCGAACGCGCAAATGTTGAGCAAGTGGTTGAGAATGCGCGTGATTTCAGCAAACAGCACGCGGATATATTGCGCCCGCGGCGGCGGCGCGATGCCCATGAGCTTTTCGACCGCCAGGGCGAAGGCATGCTCCTGGCACATCGGCGACACGTAATCGAGCCGGTCGAAATAGGGGATCGCCTGCAGATAGGTCTTGTACTCGATAAGCTTTTCGGTGCCGCGGTGGAGCAGCCCGATATGCGGGTCGGCGCGCTCGACGGTCTCACCGTCCATCTCCAGCACGAGGCGCATAACGCCGTGCGCGGCCGGATGTTGCGGGCCGAAGTTCATCGTGAAGTTGCGGATTTGCGCGGCGCCGCCGAGATCGTCGTCGCCCCCGCCCGGCAACAGCGCCCAATCGTCGCTCATGCCTCACCCTTTGGGCTGGGGTCGTCGGGCGCCGGCCCGGCCTTCTCGTCGCCCGGCAGAATCTTGTCCATGCCCTCCCAGGGAGACAGGAAGTCGAAGCTGCGGAATTCCTGACGCAGCTTCACCGGCTCGTACACCACCCGCTTCTGCTCCTCGTCGTAGCGCAGCTCGACATACCCGGTCAGCGGGAAGTCCTTGCGGAGTGGATGCCCGTCGAACCCGTAATCGGTCAGAATTCGCCGCAAATCGGGATGGTCGTTAAAGTAAATTCCATAAAGATCAAAGGCTTCCCGCTCCCACCATCCAGCGGCACTGAAGATGCCGACAGCCGAAGGAACCGGATGCTCCTCATCAGTCTCGAGCTTTACGCGGATGCGCTGGTTGAGCGAGATGCTGAGCAGGTTATAGACGACCTCGAACCGTTGCGGCCGGTCGGGATAATCGACGCCGCACAGGTCGCACAGCACGGTGAAACGGCATTGGCGGTCGTCCCGCAGAAACACCAGAACCCGCGGCAGGGACGCCAGGTCTATCCGCACCGACAGCTCGCCATGCCCGACCGAGCTGTCCAGAACCGCGCCCGGCAGCGACTCGGCGACGTGTTCGGCAAGCTCCGAGAGCGAATTCGCCATCGTCCGCCTCAGCGGGAGAAGTTCCGCGTGCGGCGGATCTTCTTTTGCAGCAGCAGGATGCCATAGAGAAGCGCCTCCGCGGTTGGAGGACAGCCGGGCACGTAGACATCGACCGGCACGATGCGGTCGCAGCCGCGCACCACCGAGTAGGAATAATGGTAGTAGCCGCCGCCATTGGCACAGGAGCCCATCGAGATGACCCAGCGCGGCTCGGCCATCTGGTCGTAAACCTTGCGCAGGGCGGGCGCCATCTTGTTGCACAGCGTGCCGGCGACGATCATCACGTCGGATTGGCGCGGACTGGGCCGGAAGACGACGCCGAAGCGGTCGAGATCGTACCGCGCCGCGCCGGTATGCATCATCTCGACCGCGCAGCAGGCAAGGCCGAACGTCATCGGCCACAGCGATCCCGCGCGCGCCCAGTTGAGCAGCGAATCGAGCGAGGCGGTGATAAAGCCCCGGTCCTGAAGCTCATCGGTCGCCGCCTTGAGCAGCAGGTCCTGGTCGCGGCCGGGCGGCACGGGCAGGCTCACTCCCATTCCAGCGCCCCCTTCATCCATTCGTAGGCGAAGCCGACCGTCAGCACGGCGAGGAACACGACCATCGACCAAAAGCCGAACAGGCCGACGTCGCCGAGAGACACCGCCCACGGAAACAGGAACGCAACCTCGAGGTCGAAGATGATGAACAGGATAGCGACCAGGTAATAGCGTACGTCGAACCGCACGCGGGCGTCCTCGAACGGCTCGAACCCGCATTCATAGGGGGACAATTTCTCGGAGTTCGGCCGTTGGCGCGCAGCGACGAACGAAGCCCCGATCATGACCATGGCCAGGCCGGCGGCGATGACGAGGAAGACCAGGATCGGGAAGTATTCGTGCAATAGATCGTCCATCGCGAGCCCTCAACGGCTCATGCGAGCCCTGGCCGGCGAGTCTCGCCGGCGCTCCTTGTTGCCCGCGATCGAATGGCGGGAGCGACGGGACTCGAACCCGCGGCCTCCGGCGTGACAGGCCGGCGCTCTAACCAACTGAGCTACGCCCCCGTATGCCGATCGGGGCTGCCTCTCGTACCCTTGCCTCCCAGGGGTGTCAAGCGAGCGGGCGAGCGTGGCTGACCCGCCGCGAGCGCCTGCCTTTGCCAATCCCACCGTACCGTGGTGGGCGATGAGGGACTCGAACCCCCGACCCCCTCGGTGTAAACGAGATGCTCTACCAGCTGAGCTAATCGCCCCCGCGCGTGGCGGGCATCCTCGGCAAAGGGCTACCGCCGGCCCGTTTCCGGGCCGGCGTGTCGTCGCCTAATTCAGCGTATCGCGAAGGCGCTTGCCAGCCTTGAACTTGGCCTGGTTGGATGCGGCAATCTTGATCTTGGCGCCGGTGCGGGGATTGCGTCCCTCTGAGGCTGCGCGCTTCGAGACCGAGAATGTCCCAAAACCAACGAGTCGAACGTCACCGCCGCTTTTTAGCGCCGCGGCGATCGAGTCGAACACGGCCTCGACGGCCTTATTGGCCGAGGATTTAGAAAGCTCGGCCTTGCCGGCGACGGCATCGACGAGTTCGTTTCTGTTCACGTGTTGCCCCCTAAGCCAGTAAGCGAGAAAGTTGAGGAAGTCGTGCGCGGCGGAATGTAGACCGCGCGCCGCCTCCCGGTCAATGAGGGTTCACGCGCCAAAATCAAGGCTTTTTTCGGGGTTACCGGCCGTTGTCGCGCTCCTACGTGAACTCGACACGGCCGGTCCCAACGATCAGTGCGTCACGACCCCCGACCGCTCCTCGCCCGTAGCGGGAATTACCGCGGGGGCATCGGTTTCCTCGGCCCAATCGATCGGGTTGAGCGGGCCGGTCAGGGCATGGATCAGCAACTCGTCCGCGGTACGAATGGGGATTATCTTAAGTCCCCGCTTAACGTTGTCCGGGATATCGGCAAGGTCCTTTTCGTTCTCGGCCGGTATCAGGACAGTCTTAAGTCCGCCCTGCAGCGCGGCGAGCAGCTTCTCCTTGAGACCGCCGATCGGAAGCACGCGCCCGCGCAGCGTGATCTCGCCGGTCATGGCGATGTCGCGCCGCACCGGAATGCCGGTCAAGACCGACACGATCGAGGTCACCATGCCGACCCCCGCCGACGGGCCGTCCTTTGGGGTCGCGCCCTCGGGCACGTGGACGTGGATGTCCCTCTTCTCGAAGATCGGCGGCTTGATGCCAAAGATCAGCGCCCGCGACTTTACGAAGCTCTCGGCTGCCTGAACCGACTCTTTCATCACGTCGCCAAGCTTGCCGGTCGCCGTCACCCGCCCCTTGCCGGGGAGCGTCACCGCCTCGATCGTCAGCAACTCGCCGCCGACCTCGGTCCAGGCGAGCCCGGTCGTCACCCCGACCAGATCCTCGCTCTCGGTCTCGCCAAAGCGGAAGCGGCGGACACCCGCGTATTTGTCGAGGTTGCGCCGCGTCACCGCGACCTTCTCGATCTTCTTCATCAGGATGTCTTTGATCGCCTTGCGCGTCAGGTTGGCGATCTCGCGCTCGAGATTACGGACGCCAGCCTCGCGCGTGTAGTAGCGGATCAGGTCCCTGAGGGCGTCGTCGCTGATATTCCACTCGGACTTCTTCAGCCCGTGCGCCTTGACCTGCTTCGGGATCAGGTGGCGCTTGGCGATCTCGATCTTTTCGTCCTCGGTATACCCGGGAAGCCGGATGATCTCCATGCGGTCCATCAGCGGCTGCGGCATGCGCAGCGTGTTGGCCGTGGTTACGAACATCACGTCGGACAGGTCGTAATCGACCTCGAGGTAATGGTCGTTAAACGTCGAGTTCTGTTCGGGATCGAGCACTTCCAGGAGCGCGGAAGACGGGTCCCCGCGCCAGTCGGCGCCAAGCTTGTCGACCTCGTCCAAGAGGAACAGCGGGTTCGACGATTTCGCCTTCTTCATGCCCTGGAGGATCTTGCCCGGCATGGAGCCGATATAGGTCCGGCGATGGCCGCGGATTTCGGCCTCGTCGCGCACCCCGCCCAACGACATGCGCACGAAGTTGCGCCCGGTGGCGCGCGCCACCGATATGCCGAGCGAGGTCTTGCCGACACCCGGCGGGCCGACCAGACACAGGATCGGCCCCTTCATCTTCTTCATGCGCTGCTGCACGGCGAGATATTCGAGGATGCGCTCCTTGACCTTTTCCAGCCCGAAATGGTCGGCGTTGAGCACCTTCTCGGCGCCGTTGATGTCGCGCTTGATCTTGGTGCGGTTTTGCCACGGGATCGACAACATCCAGTCGAGATAGTTGCGCACCACCGTCGCCTCGGCCGACATCGGGCTCATGCTGCGAAGCTTTTTCAGCTCCGCGATGGCCTTGTCGTGGGCTTCCTTCGAGAACTTGGTCTTGGCGATCTTGTCCTCGAGTTCGGCCATCTCGTCCTTGCCGTCCTCGCCCTCGCCAAGCTCCTTCTGGATCGCCTTGAGCTGCTCGTTCAGGTAGTACTCGCGCTGGGTCTTCTCCATCTGCCGCTTGACGCGATTGCGGATGCGCTTTTCGACCTGGAGGACGCCGATCTCGCCCTCCATGTAGCCGAAAACCTTTTCGAGCCGCTCGGACACGGTCTCGGTCTCCAAAAGCGCCTGCTTCTCGGGGATCTTCAGCGTCAGGTTCGAGGCGACCGTGTCGGCGAGCTTGCCGGGATCGTCGATCTGGTTGATCGAGACGAGCACTTCCGGCGGGATCTTCTTGTTGAGCTTGATGTATTGCTCGAACTGCGCGACCACCGTCCGGGCGAGCGCCTGGATCTCCGGATGGCCGCCCTGGCTCTCCGGGATATTCTCCGCAAAGGCCTGGAAGAAATTCTCGTTCTCGGCAAAGCTCGCGATGCGGGCGCGCTGGCCGCCCTCGACCAGCACCTTGACCGTGCCGTCGGGCAGCTTCAGCAGCTGCAGCACCGTGCCGATAGTGCCGACGGTATAGATGTCGGCCGTGGTCGGGTCGTCCTGCGCGGCATTCTTCTGGGTGACCAGCAGAATCTGCTTGTCGTCCTTCATCACGTCTTCGAGGGCTCGGACCGATTTCTCGCGGCCGACGAAGAGCGGCACGATCATGTGGGGGAAAACCACGATGTCGCGCAGCGGCAGGACCGGATAAAGCGCACGTGCGGTATCTGACATAGGCCCTCTTTCACATGGACGGCCGTGCTCGGTGGCCGCGGCCGTCTTCAAGCCGTGATTACGTTGGCGTCCCCGCGCCGGCAGTCAAGCCGGCACAAAAACGCCGGAGGAGTTTGCAGGCCGCCGCGACGATCAGTCGCCAGCATGGATCAGTCGCTTGCGCCGATCTCGCTGCGGCGGTCGGAGTAGATATGGAGCGGCATCGCCCGTCCTTCCACGACCTCCCGATTGATGACGATCTCGCTGACCCCCGTTAGGTTCGGCAATTCGAACATCGATTCAAGAAGAATCGCTTCCATGATCGAGCGCAAGCCGCGTGCGCCGGTCTTGCGGGCTATCGCCTTTTGGGCGATGCCGCGCAGCGCCTCGTCGGTCAGTTCGAGGCGGACATCCTCCATCTCGAAAAGGCGCTGATATTGCTTGACCAGCGCGTTCTTGGGCTTGGTCAGGATGTCGACGAGCGCGTTCTCGTCGAGGTCGTCGAGCGTCGCCACCACCGGCAGCCGGCCTACGAATTCCGGGATCAGCCCAAACTTCAGCAAATCCTCGGGCTCGAGGTCGCGCAGGATTTCACCCGTCTTACGCTCGTCCGGGCCGCGCACCTCGGCGCCAAACCCGATCGAGGTACCCTGCCGGCGCTGGGCGATAATCTTTTCGAGGCCAGAAAAGGCGCCGCCGCAAACGAACAGGATATTGGTCGTGTCGACCTGGAGGAACTCCTGCTGCGGATGCTTGCGGCCGCCTTGCGGCGGGACCGAGGCGATCGTGCCCTCCATGATCTTCAGGAGGGCCTGCTGCACGCCCTCGCCCGACACGTCGCGGGTGATCGAGGGGTTGTCGGATTTGCGCGAAATCTTGTCGACCTCGTCGATGTAGACGATGCCGCGCTGCGCCCTCTCGACATTGTAATCCGCGGCCTGCAGCAGCTTGAGGATGATGTTCTCGACATCCTCGCCGACATAGCCTGCCTCGGTCAGCGTCGTCGCGTCGGCCATCGTAAACGGCACGTCGATGATCCGCGCCAAGGTCTGGGCCAGGAGGGTCTTGCCGGAACCGGTCGGGCCGACCAGCAGGATGTTCGACTTCGCCAGCTCGACGTCGTTGTTCTTCGCGCCATGCGCGAGCCGCTTGTAGTGGTTGTGCACCGCGACCGACAGCACGCGCTTGGCGTGGTCCTGGCCGATCACGTAATCGTCGAGCACTCGGCAGATGTCGCGCGGTCCCGGAACCCCGTCGCGCGACTTGACCAGGGTGGTCTTATGCTCTTCACGGATGATATCCATGCAGAGCTCGACGCACTCGTCGCAGATGAAGACGGTCGGCCCGGCGATAAGCTTCCTGACCTCGTGCTGACTTTTGCCGCAAAAGGAACAGTAGAGCGTATTTTTTGAGTCGCTGCCGCTTGACTTGGTCATCGCCACTCCGCCACCGGCCCGTAGGACGCAACGCCCCTCGCCCGCGCAGGGCACATCCTACCCCGAGCTATCGAAGTATATGTGCTCGCGACCGATCAACAACTAGTTAAATGCTCGCACCCTGCCGGGGTTCCGCGCCTCACGCGCGAGCGCGCTCGTCGCTGGAGCCCGGGCGAGCCTCGACGACCTCATCGACGAGCCCGAATTCCTTTGCCTCGAGCGGCGACAGGAACTTGTCGCGCTCGACCGCGTTCTGGATGACATCCAGCGACTGCCCGGTGTGACGGACATAGATTTCGTTCAGTCTCGCCCGCAACGCGAGGATTTCCCTGGCTTGTATCTCGATGTCGGTGGCCTGGCCCTGGGCGCCGCCCGAGGGTTGATGGATCATGATGCGCGAATTCGGCAGCGAAAACCGCTTACCCGCCGCCCCGGCCGCGAGCAGCAGCGAGCCCATCGAGGCGGCCTGTCCGATGCAAACCGTGGACACCGGCGAGCGGATGTATTGCATCGTGTCGTAGATCGCCAAACCGGAGGTTACGACGCCGCCCGGCGAGTTGATATAGAACGCGATGTCCTTGGTCGGGTTCTCCGATTCGAGAAACAGCAACTGCGCGCAGATCAGGCTGGCGACCGCGTCATGGACCGGTCCGACCAGAAAGATGATCCGCTCCTTCAACAGTCGCGAATAGATGTCATAGGCGCGCTCGCCCCGATTGGTCTGCTCGACGACCATCGGCACCAGGTTGTTCATGTGCTGTTCGAAGTATTCGTCCATGTGACTCTCCTAACGGCGCGATCGGGTTACTCCGTGGCCTCGGCGGCCGGCTTGCGGCGAGCACGGCGCGCCGGAGCCTTCTTCTTCGGTTCGGCCTCCGCCTCGGCCTCGGCCTCGCCGGGATCGGGGAAGCGCAGCAGCTCCATCGGGGTGACCTTGCGCTCGTCAAGCTTGGCCAGTTCGATCATGAAATCGACGACCTTGTCCTCATAGATAGGGCCGCGCAGGTTGCCGAACGCCTCCGGGTTCTTGCGATAATACTCGATGACCTGGCGCTCGTAGCCGGGATGGTTGCGCGCCTCGCGGGCCAATGCCTGGTTGAGCTCTTCTTGCGAGACGGTGATGTTGTTACTCCGCCCGACTTCCGCAAGGAGGAGGCCGAGCCTGACGCGCCGCTCGGCGATCTGGCGGAACTCGGCCTTGCTCTTCTCGTCGTCCTCGGGCTCGACCTCCTCGGCCGCCGTTTCCGGAGAATCACCGGCCGCCGCGCGCTCCTTCTGAGCCGCCTTCTCGGCCTCGTATTGCTGCATGATGCTGTTGAATTCCATCTCGATCATGCCCGGCGGCACCGCGAAATCGTAGCGGGCTGCGAGCTTGTCGAGGAGGTCGCGCTTCAGCCGCTGGCGGGCGACGCCGTCATAGTCCCGCTGCATGCGCTGCTGGATTTCGTCGCGCAGTTCGGCGAGGTTTTCGAGCCCCACCTCGGTCGCCAGGCTGTCGTCGATCACCGCCGGCAGGCGCTGGCGAACCTCCTTGCAGGTGACCTCGAACACGGCCTCCTTGCCGGCGAAATCGGGGTTGCCCCAATCTTCCGGGAAGCTGTGCGTGAGATCGCGCTTCTCCCCGGCCTTGATGCCGGCGAGCTTCTCCGACATGCCCGGCAGGAGACCGGCGCCGCCGACCTCGAACTCGCGGTTTTCGCCGCGCGTGCCGGGGATTTCCTCCCCGCCGACGATGCGGCCGACCAGATCGGCGACGACGATATCGCCCGTCTCCGCCGCGCGGTCGACCGGCTCAGATTTGCGTTGCTGCTCGGCCATCCGCTCAATCGCCTTGTCGACATCCTCGGCGGGAATGTCGGCGACCAGCTTTTCGAGGCCGAGATCGGAGAATTCGAGCGCCGGCATCTCGGGCAGCACCTCGACCGACATCTTGTATTCGAGGTCGGTGCCCTCGGCGGCCGAGACGATCTCGACCTGCGGCGGCAGGGCCGGGCGCAGGTTGTGCTGCTGCATCGCCTCGGCCGAGCTCGCCTGGACCCGGCTTTCGAGCACCTCGCCGCGCACGGCGTTGCCGTAGCGCTGGCGCAAGAGGCCCAGCGGCACCTTGCCGGGGCGGAACCCGGGCAGGCGGATCGATTGCGAAATCTCGCCGAGCCGTCGGGTGATTTCTGTTTCGAGATCGTCGGCGGGAACGACGATCCGGTACTCGCGCTTCAGGCCCTCGGCGCTGGTCTCGGTCACTTGCATCGCGAAATGCTCACGCTCCTCGGTTTTGCTTGGGCCGCCCTGTTGGGCGAGACACGGTCGGCGCCCGGCTGGGCGCTGGTGCGGGCGGGGAGATTCGAACTCCCACGATTTGCATCGCTGGAACCTAAATCCAGTGCGTCTACCAGTTTCGCCACGCCCGCAGCGGCAATCGCCCGGGTGCGGGGTTCTAACACAGAGATTTCCTGCAACCTAGCGGGGCTCTCAGCTGTCCCGCGCCAGCGCCTGTACCGCGGGCGCCGCGGTCACCTTCCCTTCGCCGCGGTAAGCCTCATGGTTGGCCTCGATATCGCCGAGATGATAGCGGTAGTTGACCATGATCCCCGCGGATTGCTGCATCCCCTTGATCGACACGTCGCCGAGCCAGTTGAGCTGCTCGACGCGGGCGCCGTTGGACAGGTGAAAATGCGCGACCGGGTCGAGCGCGCGGCCGGGACGGCTCCGCTCGCCGACCAGGTAATGGGCGCAGAGCCGCATCAGCGGGCCCTTCACGGCGCCCGCAACGGCTGCTTCGCGGTACCAGCCGGGCATGTCGAGCAGCCGCAGCAAAGTCTCCTCGGGTGTCGCCACGGTCGCCTCGGCGAGCGGCGTCAGCAGCTTGGCCTCCGCCGGAAGCAACAGGTCGCCGCCCTTCGCGGCAGCCCCGGCCAGCCAGTCGCGAAACCCCGGCACCGGCGACAGCGTTGCGAAGGTCTTGAGCCCCGGCAGCTCGGCGGTTAGCGCGTCGACCACCCGCTTTATCAAAAAGTCCCCGAAGCTGATGCCGACCAGCCCGTTCTGGCAGTTCGAGATCGAATAGAAGATCGCCGTGTCGGCGGCGGCCGGATCGCTGACCGGCGCGTTTTCGTCGAGCAGCGCCCGGACGTCGCCGGCGATGCCGTTGACCAGCGCGACCTCGACAAAGATCAGCGGCTCGTCGGGCATGCGCGGGTGGAAGAACGCGAAACAGCGGCGGTCGGCCTCGACGCGGTTCTTCAAATCGGTCCAGCCGCGGATTTCGTGAACCGCCTCGTACTTGATGAGCTTTTCGAGAAGGGCGGCCGGCGCCTCCCAGGTAATCCGCTTGAGTTCGAGGAAGCCGATATCGAACCAATCCGCGAGCAGATCGCGCAAATCCTCGGCAAGGCCGCGCATCGCCGGATCGTTCCGCCGCGCGACCAGCTCGGCGCGGCGGTCGACGAGAAACTTGACCCCCTCGGGCAGCGCGTTGAACTGGCGCAGCAATGTCACCCGCGGCGGCAACAGCGCGACGCGCATCGCGCGCTCCGCGGCGTCCCGCTCGGCCGGCGCCTCGGCCGCCGCCAGCACCGCGGCGGCGCGGGCCACGGCCTCGTGGTCGATGTCGAACTCCTCGGCCAGCAGGCGGAGGAAACGCTCCTGCCCGGCCGCGTTCAGCGCCAGGTAGGTGCGGCCGAGATCGGCGGCGCGGGCGCGCGCGGTGACCTCGCTGGCCTGGCCGTCGAGGCAGCTCCGCATCTGCTGCCGGAGGCGGGCGGCGTCGTCATCCGGCAGGTCGGGGCGCGGAATCCCGGTCAGGACGCCGCGCGCCGAGCCGGCGATCTCCCGCCAGGCGCGGCGCAGATACCCCAAGGTGCGGTCGGACACGCCATCGAAGAAGCCGACGGAACTGCGCTCGCTCATGATTTCCCAAGCCTCAACCCCGCCAATACCGATGGCAATGTGCCGGCCAAATCCTCGGCGACGAGGCCGGTCCCGATCTGGGCCGCCGCCGCACCGTGCAGCCAGCACGCCGCCGACGCCGCCTCGAACGTTGCCACGCCCTGCGCCAGCAGAGCCAGCACCATTCCGGCGAGAACGTCGCCCGAACCGCCGGTCGCCAGCTCTGGCGGCGCGTTCTCGTTGATCGCGGCACGGCCGTCGGGCGCGGCGATTACCGTATCCGCGCCTTTCAGCAATACCACCGCGCCGCTCTCGCGCGATGCGCGAATAGCGCGGTCGAGCTTGCTGCCGCTGGTGTCGAACACGCGGGCGAACTCTCCCTCATGCGGGGTCAACACGCATTCGGGGTGAAGTGCTGCAAGCAACCTGTCGCGTTCTGACGCAAAGGCGCTGATGGCGTCGGCGTCGAGGACGGTGCGTTTGCGCGCCGCGAGGATCGCCAGGGTATAGCCGCGAATATCGGGCCCTGTTCCGGCTCCCGGGCCAATGAGGGCGGCGTTCCGGCGCGAATCACCCAGCAATTCCGGCAGCTCGGCGAGGCGGCGCACCAGCGCGCCGGGCAGCGCCTGCGCATAGATCGGGCGGACCTCGTCGGGCGCGGCGATCGTTACCAGCCCGCAGCCGAGCCGAGCCGCGGCGACGGCGGCCAGCCGGCCCGCGCCGGTCATCTGCGCGCCGCCGACGATAAGCGCGTGGCCGCGCCGGTACTTGTGGCTCTCCGCGTCCGGCCAGCGCAGTGCGCAGCGCCAGAGATCGGGATGGTTGGCGAAAATCCGCGGCCCGATGGTATCGAGCACCGCCGCTTCGATCCCGATCGGGGCCACCACCACCTCACCGCAATGATTCCGGCCGGGCAGCAGCAGATGCCCGGGCTTGCGCCGGAAAAAGGTCACCGTCAGCGCCGCGCGGGGCGCGAAGCCACGCACCGCGCCGGTCGCCCCGTCGATCCCGCTCGGCATATCGACCGCGACGACCGGCACACGGACGGCCGCGAGCACCTCTCGCGCGATGCCGTCGAGATCGCGCGACAAACCCGCGCCGAACAGCGCGTCGACGACCAATCCCACGCCATCGAGACAGGAAGGTGACAGCGGCGCGACCGGACCGGTCCAGCGCGAGGCGGCGACCCCGGCATCGCCCTTGAGCCTTGCCCGGCCGCCAAGCAGCGCCACCCGCACCGGCCAGCCCCGCTCGGCCAGGATGCGCGCGGCGACGAAGCCGTCTCCGCCATTGTTGCCCGGCCCGCACAGCACCGCGACCGGCCGCACCGGCCAGCGCCGCGACACGGCATCGGCGACGGCGCTTCCGGCATTCTCCATCAGCACGATGCCGGTCGTGCCGCCGGCGATCGTCAGCCGGTCGGCCTCCGCCATCTCTATCGGCGTCAGCAGCGCGCGCGCCCGCCACCCATCCGGAGAAATCTCCATGCCGGCAAAGGTAGGGCGGCGCAGGCCCGTGCGAAACCCCTGCCCGGGCGGCACCCGTGGCGCGCTTGATTTTGCCCCGGCAATTCGCTACCTGACGCCTTGGCGGCGGGTGTAGCTCAGTTGGTTAGAGCGCCAGATTGTGGATCTGGATGTCGGCGGTTCAATTCCGCTCACTCGCCCCATTCCCATCCCGGTCAAGGGTCCGCCGATGATGCTCGCCGCCGCTCTTGACGTTCGGCCCCTGTCGCAAAGCCTGGCGGCAGAGGTGGTGGGGCTCGACCTGCGCCGTCCGCTCGACGAAGAGACGCGGCGTACGGTCTACGACGCCTTCGTGCGCTATCGCGTGCTGGCCTTCCGCGACCAGGACCTCACCAAGGACGAGCAGGTTGCGTTCACCGAGCAGTTCGGGACGCTGGAACGGCACGTCGCCCGCAACCGCGGGACCGGGGACAACCCGTTTGTCCACATCGTCTCCAATCTCGGCGCCGACGGTCTGCCGAGCGGCAAGGTCGCGTCGCAGAAATGGCACACGGACAAATCTTTCCGGCCGCTGCCCTCGCTGGCGACGATCCTCCACGCGCGCGTGATGCCGCCCGATGGCGGCGACACCTGCTTTGCCGACATGTACGCGGCTTATGAGGCGCTGAGCGCGGACGAGAAGTTCGAGCTCGACGGCGTCGGCGTCATCCATTCCTGGGAATTGTCGTGCCAGAAGGCCGGGCGCCAGGCGACGCCGGAAGAAATCGCCGACGCGCCGGCGATGACCTGGCCACTCGTCCGCGTCCATCCCGATACCGGCCGGAAATGCCTGTTCATGGGCGAGCACGCCTCGCATCTCGACGACAGGCCCATGGAAGCCGGACGCACCCGTCTCGCCGCGCTCGAAGCGCACGCGACCGAGGAGCGGTTTCTCTATCGGCACCATTGGCGCCAGGGCGATGTGCTGATGTGGGACAATCGCTGCCTGCTCCACCGCGCCGACGCCAATTTCGACGCCGCGCGCTTCCCGCGGGTCCTGCATCGCACCTGCCTGCGCGGCACGGCGCCGGCCTAAACCCATGCGCCTCGCCGGGAAAATCGCGGTCATCGTCGGCGCCGGGCAAAGCCTTGGCGAGGGGATCGGCAACGGGCGCGCGACGACGCTGCGCTTTGCGCAGGAGGGCGCGAAAATCTTGGCGGTCGACCGCGACCTCGCGGCGGCCGAGGCGACGGCGGTATTGGCGCGGGCCGAGGGCAGCGAATGCGTCGCCTTCGCCGCCGATGTGACGCGCGAGGCGACCCTCGCCGCGGCGATGGCGGCGGCGGTGGAGCGCTGGGGGCGGATCGACATCCTCCACAACAATGTCGGGGTCAGCATCGCCGGCGGCGACAAGCCGCTTACCGAGATCACGGAAGAGGCGCTCGACCGGGTCTGGGCGATCAACCTGCGCGGCACCGTGATGGCCTGCAAGCACGTCTTGCCGGTGATGCGGGCGCAGCGCGCCGGCGCGATCGTCAACATCTCGTCCGTCGCCGCCTATGAAAACACCTACCCGCTGGTCGCCTACAAGGCGACGAAGGCGGCGATGGTCGAGTTCACCAAGCAGCTCGCGATGCAGAACGCCGGGTTCGGCATCCGCGCCAACTGCATCCTGCCCGGGCTGATGGATACGCCGATGGCGGTCGACACCCGCGCCCGCGCGAGCCACCGCACTCGCGCCGAGGTCGCCGCGGAGCGCGACGCCAAGGTGCCTCTTCGCGGCAAGCAGGGAACCGGCTGGGATGTCGCGAATGCCGCGCTGTTTCTCGCGTCCGACGAGGCGAATTTCGTCACGGGCGTCGCGCTGCCGGTCGATGGCGGCGCGCTGATCAAGATCGGCTGACGCTAACGCCTCATCGCGGCAATCTGGGAAAGCTCGCGGGCGGAGCTGGCGCCGTTCGCCGCTTCGGGGCGAAGCCGCTGGTGATCGTGGATCGCGTGCACCACGCGCGCCCACATGTCGCGCCGATGAAAATTGCCCAGATCGATCATCGTATTCAGATGATCCACGGCGGCGCGCGCGGCGGTGTCGCCATGCTGCGCGATCAGCGCCCGTGCGATGAAATCGACTTCGGGGTCAAAGACCGGTGCCGCGTCCCACACGCCCATCGCCCTATCCTCCGGTGGTAAGCTAATTTCCGAACTCCGCCGATCGCGACGGAGAATTATCCAGCCGCAGCGGAGGTTTCGCGGATCATTAACCAAACTTGGAGGGTGCGGATAAGCCCTTCCGAAGTACCCCTAACGGACAGAGTTCACCCCATGGCCGCGAGCTGGGAGAGCTCCCGCACCGAGGTGACGCCACCCGCGACTTCCGGGCGCAGGCGCTGATGGTCATGGATGGCGTGGACGACGCGCGCCCACATGTCGCGGCGGCGGAAATCGCCCAAATCGATCATTGCATTCAGGTGATCGACCGCGGCGCGCGCCGCGCCGTCGCCATGCTGAGCGATGATCGCGCGCGCGATGAAATCCACCTCGGGATCGAATCCCGGCGCCACGTCTGCTTCGTCCATTCTCCGGCCCTCCGGCAAAATCGCTGTGCGTGCTCTTTCGGAGGGTGGATGATCTCAAATCGCGTGCCAGCCGAGGCTGCCACGCCAAGGCGCTTTCTTTCAACGACTTACGACTACTGAAGACCCGATCCGTGCCGTCGCAGGCGGCAAGTTTCGCAATTTGCGAGGCAGGCTGCGACGCCGGTCTAACGCAGCGCGACGATCCCGAACACGCCCGCCGCGAGCAGGATGAAGCCGAGCTGCTCGGCGCCGCTCAACCGCTCGCGAAAAATCCGGCGCGAGACCAGGTAGCTGAAATAAAGCTCGATGAGACCGAGCGTCCGCACTCGTGCGACCGGCTGCATCGCCATCGCGGTAAACCAGCACGCCGAGCCGAGCGCGCCCATCCCGCCCGCCAGCATGGATACGCGCCACGCCGCCAGCACCGCCGTCACGACCGCCCGCTTTCGCCAAAGGAGGTAGCCGCCGAGCAGGATCGTCTGGAAGGTTTGCGCCCAGACCAATGAATAGGCGGCGGCCAGCACGACAGACGGGGTATCGAGCGCAAGCGCCGATCCGCGATACCCGACCGCCGCCATGCCGAACGCCGCGCCGGAGCCGAGCCCCAGCAGCGCCGCCCGCGACGCCCACCCCTTCGCCAGCGCCGAAAGGCTGCGCGTATCCGGAGGCACGGAGACCAGGATGACACCGGCCGTCGCCACCGCGATCGACACGACCGCGATCAGGCCGACCCGGTCGCCGAGCAGGATCAGCCCAAACAACGCGATCTGCACCACCTCGGTCTTGGCATAGGCAACGCCGAGGGCGAAGTTCCGCTCTTCCATGCAGCGCAAGAGCAGCGCGGTCGCGGCGATCTGGCTGAGCGCGGCGACGACGGTCCACATGAGGAAGCGGAGGTCGACCGCGGGCAGCGCGCCTCGCCCTATCGCCAGCCATACCGCCGCGAGATAGGCGATCGCGAACGGCATCCCATAGAGGAAGCGCACCAGCGTTGCGCCGAGCGCGCCGAGATCGCCGGTCAGATGCCGCTGCGCCGCGTTGCGCAAGGTCTGCGCCAGCGCCGCCGCCACCGTGATCGGGATCCAGCCCCAGGCTACCCAGCCCACCGCCCCTCGCCTCAATGTGCTCGGGGCGCATTGTCGCAAGCGGCCGGGAATTTGAAACGAGTGCCAATTCTACCCGGCTAAGCCATAAGCTGTCGGCAGATCGAGGGAGGCCTGCGATGGCAGGGGATGTCAAAACCGGCGCCGACCACATCCGTTCGCTGAGGGACAGCCGCGAAATCTGGATCGACGGCGAGCGTGTTGCCGATGTCACGACCCACCCGGCCTTCAAGAACGCGGTGGCGGCGGCGGCCTCGCTCTACGATTTCCAGGCCGCGCCGGAGAACCTCGGGTGGATGACGTTCGAGCGCGGCGGCAGGCGCCTCAACCGCTGCTGGCAGCTCCCGACGAGCTATGACGAGCTGGTGGCTCGGCGGAAGGCGCTGTCGGCATGGGCCGAGTTGTCCTGCGGGTATTTCGGCCGCGCGCCGGACCATGTCGCCTCGGCGCTGGTCGGCCAGGTCATCGGCATCGACGTGTTCCGGCGCCATGGCGAAAAGCGGGCCGCGGCGCTGCTCGACTATTTCGACGAGATGAGCCGCAACGACCACTATTTGAGCTACGTGATCATCAATCCGCAGGCCGACCGCAACAAGGCCTGGGGCGAGCAGCAGGAAGACCTCGTCGCCCGCATCGTCGACGAGGATTCGGCCGGCATCACGATCCGCGGCGCCAAGATGCTCGGCACCGCGACGGTCTTCGCCAACGAGCTGCTTGTCGCCAATCTCCAGCCGCTGCAGCCCGGCGAGGAGGACCTCGCCGTCTCGTTCGGGGTTCCGGTCGGCGCCAAGGGGCTGAAGCTCCTGTCGCGGAAGAGCTTCGAGGCGGCGGCGGTGTCCCGCTTCGACAATCCCCTCTCGTCGCGCTTTGACGAGAACGATGCGCTGGTCTGGTTCGACGATGTGAAAATCCCGTGGGAGCGCGTGTTCGTCTATCGCGACACCGACATGTGCCGCGCCCAATTTCACGACACGCTCGGGCACACCTTCCAGAACTACCAGGCGCAAATCCGGCTGACCGCGAAGATCCGGTTCCTGACCGGCCTCGCCCGCCGCCTTGCCGACACTATCGGCACGAGCGCGATGCCGCCGGTGCGAGAGACGCTCGGCCGCCTCGCCGCGCAGGCCGCGATGGTCGAGGGCATGGTCGCCGGGATGGAGGCCGCCGGGCATAGGGAGGGCGACTATTACGTCCCCGACAAACACCTGATGTACGCGGCGCAGGTGCTGACCCAGGACCTCTACCCGAAGGTCATCGAAACGGTGCGCGGCCTCGCCGGCGGCGCGTTGATCATGCTGCCCTCGTCGGAGCGCGACTTCGACAATCCGGACCTTGCGCGCATCATCGGCCTGACCCAGCGCTCGCCGGTTTCGGGTTCGGAGGAGCGCGTCAAGTTTCTAAAGCTCGCCTGGGACGCGGTCGGGTCCGAATTCGCCTCGCGCCACGTGCAGTACGAGATGTTCTACGCGGGCGCCCCGTTCGTGACCTGCGGCCACAGCTTCCGCACCTATGACTGGGACGGCGCCGGCGCGCTGGCTCAGCGCGTCATGGACGGCTATGCGCGCACTTAGCTTCATCGTCGCGGCCGCCGCTCTGGCGTGCTTTTCGGCCCAGGCAGCCGAGCTCAAGCAGACAAAGCCGATAGCGCCCGGCATCGCCGCCTTCCCGCATCTCGTCGAGCCGCCGGGCGACAAAGCAGCGAGAACGATCAACCGCGCGCTCGCCGGCGCCGACGCCTCGGTCGATGGGGTCGCCTCCGACTGCAAGCACTACAAGGGCTGGAAGCGCACGGTCCGCGTCGCGATGCGCGGGCCGAAATATCTGAGCCTCATCGCCAACGACGACTGGTATTGCGGCGGCGCCTATCCGGACACGGCCACGACCGCGCTCGTCTTCGACCTGGCAACCGGAGCGCCGGTCGATTGGAAGGCGCTCTTTCCGGTGGGGTTGATCGGCGAAGCCGCCGTGCGCCCGGGCGGCGGCGTCTCCGACCCGATCCTGGTCGACTCGAAGCCGCTCTGGGAACTTTACGCCAAGCTCGCGGCGGAATCCGGTCCGGCCGATTGCGGCGATGTGCTCGCCGACCCGGGCGGGCGCGACGCGCGCCTGCAAATCTGGCCCGACGCCGCCGGGGACGGGATCGGGCTGATGGCGACCGAGCTGCCGCATGCGGTCAAGGCTTGCGGACCGGAGGTCGTGGCCCCCGCGGCGGAGCTGCGCAAGCTCGGCGTCTCGGCCGAGCTACTCGACGTGATCGACGAGGCGCACGCACAGAAATTGTACTAGCCGCGCTTGGCGAACCGTTCCTTGAGCCGCTTGGCGACGCGCGGGCTGACGAAGTGGGAGATCTCGCCGCCAAGCGCGCCGATCTCCTTGACGAAGCGCGACGAGATGAACTGGGTGCGGTCGGACGACATCAGGAACACGGTCTCGATGACGGTGTTGAGCCGCGCGTTCATCCCGGCCATCTGGAATTCGTACTCGAAGTCCGAGACCGCCCGCAGGCCGCGGATGATGACGCTGGCGCCGACCGACTCGGCAAACCCCATCAGCAGCGTCTCGAACGGCAACACCTCGATGCGGGCGGCGGTGTCGCCGTCCATGTAGCGATCGATGTCGTCGCGGACGATCTGGACCCGTTCGTCGGTCGTGAACAGCGGGCCTTTGCCGTCGTTGCGCGCCACCCCGATGATCAGGCGGTCGACCAGCTTGGCGGCGCGGCGGATAATGTCGGTGTGCCCGTTGGTGATCGGGTCGAATGTGCCGGGATAGACCCCGATACGCGGGTCGCTACTCATGTGCTGGCCCCTCGCTGCTGCCGCCCTCCGCCTCCGGATCGGCGGCCGAGTCGCCATTTTCCTCGGATTCCGGCAGCCGCGCCACCGAGACGACGCGCTCGCCATCGCCGACCCGGAAGATCACCACCCCGGCGCTACCCCGCCGCGCGATGCGGATATCGTCGATCGGGCAGCGGATCACCATCCCGGCATCGGTCACCAGCATGATCTGGTCATGCAGCCCAGCCGGGAAGACGGCAACGACCGCATCCTGGCGGCGGCTCAAATCCATGTTGTTGATGCCCTGCCCGCCGCGCCCGGTGATCCGGTAGTCGTAGGCCGAGCTGCGCACGCCAAAGCCCTTTTCGGTAGCGCTCAGCACGAATTCCTCGCGCTCCGCGAAGTCGAGAAACTGCTCCTCGGTCAAGGCTGCCTCGCCGGCCTCGCCGTCGTCATCCTCGGGCGCGGCATGGCCGTTGCCATTGCCGTTAGCCTCCTCCTCGCCATTCTGGCGCCGCCGCTCGGCGGCCATCTTGAGGTAGGCGTTGCGCGTCTCGGGCCCGACCTCCTCGTGCCGCAGGATCGACATCGAGATGACCTCGTCGTCGCCGAGCAGCCTGATCCCGCGCACCCCGACTGAAGACCGTCCGGAAAACACCCGCACATCGCCGATCGGAAAGCGGATCGCCTTGCCGCTGCGGGTCGCGAGCAGGACATCGTTGGCGTCGCTGCAGGTGGCGACCGCGATCAGCCGGTCGTCGGCATCCTCGCCCTCGAACTTCATCGCGATCTTGCCGTTCGAGCGCACGTCGACGAAATCGCTCAGCGCGTTGCGGCGGACATAACCCGCCGCGGTCGCGAACATCACGGTAAGGCCGCTCCAGCTTTCCTCGTCCTCGGGAAGCGGCATGACGGTTGAGATCGTCTCGCCTTCGGCGAGGGGCAGCAAGTTGATCATCGGCCGCCCGCGCGCCTGCGGCGTCCCGAGCGGCAGGCGATAAACCTTGAGCTTGAACACCTTGCCCGACGAGGTGAAGAACAGCACCGGATCGAGGGTCGAGGCGACAAAGACCTCGTTGAGGAAATCCTCCTCGCGGATCGCCATCCCGGCGCGCCCGCGCCCGCCGCGCCGCTGCGCGCGATAGGTGGAGAGGGGCACCCGCTTGATGTAGCCGGCATGGCTGACCGTAACGACCATGTCCTCGCGCTGGATCAAGGCCTCGATGTCGGCCTCGAACTCGACGTCCTCGATCATCGTCAGGCGGGGCGTCGCGAACTGCTCGCGGATCGCCATAAGCTCGCCGCGCAGGACCTCGATCAACTTGTCGCGCGAGCGCAGAATTTCGAGATGCCTGGCGATCTCGACGCCGAGGCCCTCGATCTCCTTGGTGATGTTGTCGCGCTCGAGCCCGGTCAGCCGCTGCAGGCGGAGGTCGAGGATCGCCCGGGCCTGCACCTCGGAGAGCTGATAGGTGCCGTCGTCGTGAAGCGCCCCGCCTTCGCCGCCGACAAGGCCGATCAGCGGCGCCACCGTGCCGGCCGGCCAGCGATGCCCGAGCAGACCGGCGCGCGCCGCCGCCGGGTCGGGTGACGCGCGGATCAGCGCGATTACCGGATCGATGCTTTCGACGGCGATCAGGAGGCCCAGCAGGACATGCGCGCGCTCCCGCGCCTTGCCGAGCAGATGCAGCGTGCGCCGGGTGATGACCTCCTCGCGGAAGGCGACGAAGGCCGCGACGATGTCGCGCAAATTCATCAGCTCGGGCCGGCCGCCGTTCAGCGCCAGCATGTTGACGCCAAAGCTGATCTGCAGCGCCGTGTGCCGGTAGAGCTGGTTCAGCACGATGTCGGGATCGGCGTCGCGCTTCACCTCGATGACGATGCGCAGGCCCTCACGGTCGCTCTCGTCGCGAAGATCCGAGATGCCCTCGACGAGCTTGTCGCGCACGGTCTCGGCGATGCGCTCGACCAGCTTGGATTTGTTGACCTGGTACGGGATCTCGGTGACGACAATCGCGTCGCGGTCCTTGCGCACCTCCTCGACATGGCTCTTCGCGCGCAGCACCACCGCGCCGCGCCCGGTCTTGTAGGCGGCGTGGGCGCCGGCGCGACCGATGATCGTGCCGCCAGTCGGGAAATCCGGCGCCGGCACGTGCTCCATCAGCCCCTCGACCGAGATCGTGCGGTCGTCGAGATAGGCGCCGCAGGCGTCGATCACCTCCCCGAGATTATGCGGTGGAATGTTGGTCGCCATGCCGACCGCGATGCCCTGCGCGCCGTTGACCAAGAGGTTCGGAAACCCGGCCGGCAGCACCTTGGGCTCGCGCTCGGTCTCGTCGTAATTCGGCTGGAACTCGACGGTGTCGTTGTCGAGGTCGTCGAGCAGCGAGTCGGAAACGCGGGCCAGCCGCGCCTCGGTGTAGCGCTCGGCCGCCGGAGCGTCGCCGTCCATCGAGCCGAAATTGCCCTGGCCGTCGATCAGCCTGAGGCGCATCGAGAATTCTTGCGCCAGCCGCACCATCGCGTCGTAGATCGCCAGATTGCCGTGCGGGTGGTACTTGCCCATCACCTCGCCGGTGATGCGCGCCGATTTGCGGTAGCCCCGGTTCCACTCGTTGCCGGTGGTCTTCATCGAATAGAGGATGCGGCGGTGGACCGGCTTCAGCCCGTCGCGGACATCGGGAAGCGCCCGCGACACGATCACGCTCATCGCGTAATCGAGGTAGGAGCGGCGCATCTCCTCTTCGATCGTGATCGTCGTGATGTCGGGCGCGGATGGCGGCGGTGGTACGGCGGTGACGGCCAAGGCGGTTTACGGTCCCTTTCCGAACAAAATCGCGGCCGTACCCAAAGGGTATCGCCGCGACGAAAAAGCCTAGATCAGCAGCCGGATTTTACCCCGCCCGACCCCCGCCGAACAACGCGCGGAACGGCAATCCAGCCCTGTTGCGGCGAGGGAACGCAGCCGCCTCCCCGCATCCCTGTTATCGGGAGAGAATCGGCTCGGTTCCCTAGCCCCAAACCTCGCGGGCAACCTCGGCGACAAGCCGCAGCTTGGCGCTCTGCTCGTCGAGAGTGAGGACATTGCCGTCGACGGTCGACGAGAAGCCGCATTGCGGGCTCAGGCATAGCTGCTCGATCGGCACGTAGCGGGCCGCCTCGTCGATGCGGCGCTTCAGATCGTCCTTGCTTTCGAGGGCGGCGCGCTTCGACGTGACGAGGCCGAGCACGACCCGCTTGCTCCCCCTGGGGACAAAGCGCAGCGGCGCGAACCCGCCCGAGCGCGCATCGTCGTATTCGAGAAAGAACCCGTCGACGTCGAGGCCGCCGAACAGCGCCTCGGCGACATGGTCGTAGCCGCCCTGCGCCATCCACGACGAGCGGAAATTGCCGCGGCACATATGGGTGCAGACCGTCATCCCGGCCGGCCGGTTTTTCAGCGCCGCGTTGATGATGCGGATGTTGGTCAGGTGCTGGCTCGCTCCGTCGCCGCCAATGCTATCGACATAGGCCCGCTGCGTGGGGTCGTTGAGGTAGGCGAGGCTGGTGTCGTCGAGCTGCAGGTAGGTGCAGCCAAGCCCGTGCAGCGCGGAGATCTCGTTGGCGTAGACCTGCGCGAGATCGTCCCAGAACGCGTCCATTTCGGGATAGACCGCCTCGTCGATCGCCGCGCGCCCGCCGCGGTAATGCAGCATCGAGGGCGACGGTATCGTCAGCTTTGGCGTCGTTCCGGCCGGCGCGACCGATTTCAGGTAGGCGAAATCCTCGCCGAAGATAGTCTTGGCGAGGGTCAGTTTCCCCGACACGCGATGCGCGGTCGGGCTGAACGCGACGGTGCCGGCCTCGTTCTTGAACTCGATGTGCAGACGCCGGTCGCTGTGGACCACCCCGCCGATCTGGTAAAGGAAATCCATGTGCCACGAGCCGCGCCGCATCTCGCCGTCGGTCACGCCGGACAGGCCGAGCTCCGCCTGCATGCGCGCCGCCGCCGCGATCGCCCTGTCCTCGGCCTGGCGCAGTGCCGCCGCGGAGAGCCGGCCGGCCTCATGCTCGGCGCGCGCCTTCAGCACCTCGGGCGGGCGAAGCAGGCTGCCAACATGATCGGCGCGGAACGGCGGTGCCGGCATCTGATCCCTCCCCATCCTTAATTTAACAGGAGGCGCACTCCTGTTTCCCTCCTATTACCGGCAACGATAACAGGAGGCGTCGCCGCATCAACAGGAGGAGGAAGGCGCTCCGTCCGCTCGGCAGCTATCGCCGCTCGACCGGGACAGTAGAACCCAATTGCGGCGATTTTGGCGACGATGATCGGCGGTACCCTCTAGGGTGCGGACTCATAACGAGCGGCCAGCCAGAGCCGGATAGATGCGAGTTGGATGAAGGCGAGGTAGTTCACCGCAAGCCTGTCGTATCGCGTCGTGATTCGATCCCCCGGTTTGGAGACTTGAATCACAAGGGTCTGGCTAGACGCAACGCCTCCGGTCGGGCCCCAGTTGGACACGTGTACGGGGTAGAAGCGGACTTCAGCCAGTCGGCAATCTCCGCTAAAATCGTCGAAAATGACCCAAACCGGGTCCTAAGTCGGAGCGAAATTCCGCAGGGCAGCGAGCCTGAACCTCGCCCTCAACAATGCATTATGCTGTCATAGGTAGCGGGTATGCAATTCGATCAACTGGAACGGCGTCGTGAGTTCCTATGGCTGCTCGGCGGAGCGGCATCATGGCCGCTTGCAGCGCAAGCGCAGCAACGTACCAAACTGGCACGTCTGGGAGTATTACTGTTCAGCACTCCCCAGGCTGATCCCCAGATGAAAGCCATTCATATTCGTCTGCGCGAATTGGGCTACATCGAGGGGCAGAACATAATCTTGATCTACCGTTATGCCGAAGGCAAGCACGAGCGATTGCCCGAGTTAGCCACCCAGCTCATAGACGAGAAACCAGACCTGGTTTTTGCGCTTGGGGGCGATGTGGCTCCTCATGCCGCGAAGGCGACCGGGACGATACCGATTGTTTTCGTCAGCAGTGCCGACCCGGTAGAGCTTGGACTTGCGACCAGCCTTGCGCACCCAGGTCGCAATGCGACTGGTGTCACACTGTTGCTGGACGATACGGCATCGAAGCGGCTCGAATTGCTTAAGGAAATTGTACCGCACGTGCGGCGTACGGCATTCCTGTGGAATCCTGATCATCCCGACAATGAACTACGAGAAGCCCGAGCGGCAGCCCCAGCCCTCAACATGCAACTGGACCTAGTAGAAATGAGAGGCTCCAGCGAGCTTGAAATTGCGCTACGTGCGGTGAGCGATGCTCGACCTGACGCGCTTTACGTTGTCTCGTCTCGACACACCATATTGAGCACCCCTCGGATTGTTGATTTCGCGAAGGCAAACCGACTCCCGCTCGCTGGTGGTTGGGGGGCTTGGGCCCGTGCAGGCGGACTCATGTCCTTTGGACCGAATCCCGATGAGATGGCGGCACGTGCCGTAGATTACGTTGACAAAATACTGAAGGGGGCCAAGCCAGCCGATCTGCCAATTCAGCAACCTACAAAATTTGAACTGGTGATCAATGTCAAGGCGGCAACAACGATTGGGATCGAAGTGCCACCTGTACTACTTGCGCGCGCCGACGAGGTGATCGAATAAGGGGTTCCCCTGCTGCATCTGCTCACGGCCGGTTCTGGCCCTTCGCGACATATTGCGCTGCCGTACGAACTTGGTCGCTATAGGAGTAGAGCGGACTTAGTCATCAGTCACATCACGCCGCCGGATTTACACGGCCTTAGCTAGAGCGTCACCACCGAGCCATCGAGCGCCATCAGCATCGTCTCGACCGCGAGCTTGGGATGGCGCTTGGTCGACTCCTCGCGGAATTCGGCGAGCGCGGCGCGATGGATTTCGGTCTCAAGGTCCGGCGTCGCGACCTTCTTGTCGCCATAGGCGATCTTGGCCGCACCGCAGTCGCGGTGGTCGATCGCGATCACGCTCTTGAGGTTATGAAGCTGGATCGACGCCGCGAGGTTGTCCCAGAACGTCTTGTGCCAGTCGGAGAATTTCGGCGCGACGACCCCGATCGCGGCGCCGGCGAAGGTAAACTGGCTGTACTTCCCGGTCAGCCCTCGCTTTGCCAGATAATCGCGCACCGGTTCCTGCATCCGCGGATCCATGCACGAGAGCAGCATCGCCTCATAGTTCCCGCCCGCCGCCCGAAGCAGCGTCGGCCGGAACGCCGTCAATCCCGCCATGACGCCCGCGCCAATCAGCAGCGACCGGCGGCCGATCCGGCCGCAATGTGCGTGTAAGTCCACTCTGCATACTCCTTTCGCATCAAAACGGGATTTCGTCGTCGAGATCGCTGCTCGGCCCACGGCCGCTGCGACCGCCGCCGCCGGCAGGGACCGCGCGGGCCGGGGCGGGTCCGCCGCCGCCCATATACTCCTCGTCGTAGTCGCCGCCGCCACCGCCGCCGCCCTCGCCGCGGGCGCCGTCCAGCATCGTCAGCTCGCCCCGGAAACGCTGCAGCACAACCTCGGTCGAGTACCGCTCCGCCCCCTGCTGGTCGGTCCATTTGCGCGTCTGCAGCGCGCCCTCGACATAGATTTTCGAGCCCTTGCGGAGGAATTTCTCGGCCACCTCGACGAGGCGCTCGTTGAAGATCACGACGCGGTGCCACTCGGTGCGCTCCTTGCGCTCGCCCGAGTTCCGGTCGCGCCAGTTTTCCGACGTCGCGAGATTCAGATTCGCGATACGGGTGCCGTCCTGGGTCGAGCGGATTTCCGGGTCGCGGCCGAGATTGCCGACCAGGATCACCTTGTTGACGCTGCCTGCCATGGGGTCACCGCGGGTTGGGGTTTGAGCGCCTCCCCTTTTAGCAAGTTGGCCGCCGCCGGGGATAGCCCGTCGTCAGCGCGCGGTGCCGTGATCGAGCACCATCTGCTTGCCGTGCGTCTCGACGCCGAGGAACAGGAACGACAGCGCCACCAGCAGCATCGCGAATGCCAGGAACAGCATCGCCGGCAACACCGCCGCCTCGGTCTGTTGCGCCGAGACGAGGTGGCTCGATCCGGCGATCAGGGCGAGGCTGAGCGGGCCGATGATCTTGCCGACGCCGTTGGCGGTCTGCCCCAGCCCGGACGAGCGCGCGCCCAGATTGACCCCATAGCTCTCGACCGTATAGGGCGCGAGGTTGGAGAACCCGCCTTCGATGCAGAAGGTGGAGCACGCGAGCAGGACGACCAGGAGCGGCATCTCGCCGAACATCACGGTGTTGTAGTAGCCGGCCAGCGCCAGCGCGGCAGTACCGCCCAAACCCCAGATGATGCCGAGCATCCGCCGGCCGATCAGGGGCGCGACAAAGGTGACGACGATCTTGCCCGTCACGCCGGCGCCCGAGACGATCACGAAATAGGCCGCCGCCTTCGGCACGGGGATGTTCAGCAAGAGCGCGACGATGGTCGGACCCCATAGATAGACGCCGTAGGCCGCGGTCGACGAGCCGCCCCAGATCAGCAGGGTTTCCCAGAACATCCGCGGCTGGTGCAGGAGGTCCAGCCAGTTGCCGCGCGGCTGCACCACCGGCGGGACCGTCGGCAGCGGCACCTGCTCCAGCGGCAGCCCGAGATACCGGGCGACCTCGGCGCGGGCCTCCGCAAAGCGGCCTTTCGCGGTCATCCAGCGGACCGATTCGGGGCAGAAGATCCACACGAGGACGCCGATAATGAGCGCGACGAAGCCGAGCAGCGCGACGCGGCGCCACCCGTAAGGCCCCATGATTGCCGCCGAGACCGCCGGCGCGAGGAACCCGCCGGCCGAAGCCCACACGACGTAGAAGCTGGTCGCGAAGGTGCGATACCGGGTGGGCGTCAGCTCGACGACCACCGTCAGCGACGGGGTCACGGCGGCGGTCAATCCGACGCCGACGAAAAAGCGCAGGATCGCGAACAGCCACCATCCGCCCTCGGGGATAAAAGCGATGAGGCCGGAGCTCACGGCGCAGATGAACGTGCCGATCACCATCTGCTGCTTGCGGCCCCAGGCATCGGCGAAGGAACCGAACAGCACCGCGCCGACGATCGCGCCGACGCCGCCGCTGTAAAGGATCACGGCCGATTGGCCGTAAGTCAGGTGCCACTCCTGATTGACCGCGGCAAGCAGGTAGCCGACGACCAGGAAATCGAAGAAATCGAAGACGAACACCGCCGACATCAGGATGAATATCGTCCAGTAGCGGCGATTGAGCGGGGCGCTGTCGAACAACGCCAACAGGTCCTCGGACGATTGCCCGGCCATGCTCTCCTCCCCCGTCGATGCCGCGATGTGCGGCTGCTACGCTTGCGAAAGGTGCTGCGCGACTTGCTTGGGGAGAGTATCCGCCGCGCGCGCGGAGGCGTCAACGCGCGGTAGCGCCGCCGGGGACACATGGATTGACCGCGGTCGCGGGGTTAAGGTCGCAGGATGCCGAGCCATTCCCCCTTGCATTACCTGATCGTCGGGGCCGGCGCCGCCGGGCTGATGGCGGCGCGCGAGCTCGCGCGCGCCGGCCGGCGCGTGACGATCCTCGAGGCGCGGGACCGCTGCGGCGGGCGCATCTGGGCGCTGCCGGCGGAAGAATTCGGCTACCCGGCCGAGGCGGGGCCGGAGTTCGTCCACGGCGCCGCCCCAGTGACCCGTGCGGTGATGCGCGAGGCGGGGCTATCGCTGCTGCCGCGCCGCGGCACCCGCTGGAGCAAGCGCACCGGCGCGCTGCTGCCCGACATCGCTCCGCTCCCCCACGCCAGCCGCTTTCTGGACGCGCTGATGGCGGTGGCGGAGGACCTGCCGGTGGCCGAATTTCTGCAGCGGAATTTCTCCGATCCGCGCTACGACGAGCTGCGGCGCTCGATCACGCGAACCGTCGAAGGCTACGACGCCGCCGATCCGCACCGCATGAGCACGATCGCGCTGCGCCAGGAATGGATGGCGCGCGACGACGGCGAGCACGGGCGGATCGCGGAAGGCTACGGTGCAATGATCGAGCACCTGCGGGCGGATTCCGTCGCGCATGGCGCCGTGCTCCGTCTCGGCGCCGCGGTGGCCGCGATCGAGGCGTTCGGCGGCGGGATCGTCGCGCGCTGCCGCGACGGCGCGGCGATCGACGCGGACGCCGCGATCCTGTCGGTACCGGTCGCGCTGTTGCCGGAGATCGCCCTGCCGGATGCGGCGCGCCGGAGAGCAGCGATGGCCGCCGACATCGGCTACGGCAATGTCGTCAAGCTCCTGCTGCGCTTCCGGACGCCGTGGTGGGCCGATGCCGGCAGCGGCGACCTGTCGGACCTGTCGTTCCTGATCTCCAATGCCGCGGTCCCTACCTGGTGGACGCAGCAGCCGCTCCAATACCCCGTGCTGACCGGCTGGTACGCGGGGCCGAAGGCGGACCGGGTCTCGGCGATGAGCGAAGCGGAGCTCGTCGAAATGGGGCTCGCCTCCCTCGCCGAAATCTTCGAGCTGCCGGCCGGGGAAATCAGGCGTGGTCTCGTCGCGGCCCGGGCGATCAACTGGGGCAACGACCCGTTCGCGCGCGGCGCCTATTCCTACGCGACGCCGAAGACCCGTGCGGCGGTGGCCATCCTCAAGGAGCGGGGCGACGGGACGATATTCTTCACCGGCGAGGCGCTTTACGAAGGCCCGGACATGGGCACCGTCGAGGCCGCGCTGGCGAGCGGCCAGGAGACCGCCCAGGCGATCCTAGCGGCCGGGTAAAATTGACCCTGGCGCGTTGGCGCCTTAAATTCATGTTCCGTTCTCCGTGGCAATGGCGCCGGGCGAACGCTAAGTTGGACCCATGCAGTCGATCCGCATCCGCGGCGCGCGGGAGCACAACCTCAAAAACATCGATGTCGACCTGCCGCGCGACAGCCTGGTGGTGATCACCGGCCTGTCGGGCTCGGGCAAGTCGTCGCTCGCCTTCGACACGATCTACGCCGAGGGGCAGCGCCGCTATGTCGAGAGCCTGTCGGCCTATGCCCGCCAGTTCCTCGAGCTGATGCAGAAGCCGGATGTCGATTCGATCGAAGGGCTGTCGCCGGCGATCTCGATCGAGCAGAAGACGACCTC
>DASUIE010000291.1:0-3603 GCA_036273175.1 Allostellaceae bacterium | reverse complement strand
AAGAAGGCGAGCGAGGTGTGCCGCGTCTTCACCCCGGTGCCGCAGCTCTTGCGCAATGTCCGCTTCGGCCGTGGCAAGCCGCTCGAACGGCGCACGGTGCAGCAGGCGGTTGTCGCCGGCGAGGCGCGGCTCGGCACCGACGGCCGGCTCGTCATCCGGCCTTCCGGCACCGAGCCGGTGATCCGCGTGATGGCTCAGGGCGAGGACGAGAAGCTGCTCGGCAGCGTCGTCGGCGATATCTGCGAGGCGATCCAGGCCGCCGGCCACGCCGCCGAAGACGACGAGCGGCCACCCCGTCCGCGCCCGGTCCGGGCCGCCGAGTAGCCGATGCGCGGCCGGGTGCTGATCGTCGCCGGCTCGGATTCGGGCGGCGGCGCCGGCATCCAGGCCGACATCAAGGCGGTGACGATGCTCGACGGCTTTGCCGCGACGGCGATCACGGCGCTGACCGCGCAAAACACCGAGGGCGTGTTCGGCATATTGCCGATCGCTCCCGATTTCATCCGCCAGCAGATGATCGTCGTGCTCGACGATATCGGCGCCGACGCGGTCAAGACCGGGATGCTGCACGACGCGGCGGTGATCGAGACCGTTGCCTCGGTCCTCGCCGAGCGCGGCGGCGGCATTCCGCTCGTCGTCGATCCCGTGATGGTCGCCAAGGGCGGCGCCAAGCTGATCGAGGACAGCGCGATCGACGCGCTGAAGCGGCTGCTCGCGGCGCGCGCCGCGGTGCTGACCCCGAACCTGCCGGAGGCCGAAATCCTCTGCGGCCGTTCGATCGCCGATGTCGCGGCGATGAAGGCGGCGGCGGAGATGTTGCTGCGGCTCGGCTGCCGCGCGGTGCTGGTCAAGGGCGGGCACCTTCCGGGCGACACGCTGACCGATGTGCTGGCGACCGAAGCAGGCTTCCGCACCTGGGAGAGCCCGCGCATCGACAGCCGCCACACCCACGGCACCGGCTGCACCCTCGCCTCCGCGATCGCCGCTGGGCTGGCCCAGGGCCTGGCGATCGAAAGCGCGGTCGACCGCGCCCGCAACTATGTGATGCGCGCCATCGCCTCGGCGCCCGGGTTCGGCCGCGGTCACGGTCCGCTCGACCACGCCCACCCGTTGCGCCCGCTGGGGTGATCCCCTAGAACCGCCTCCTCGATCCGCGGGGAGAGTAGGATGCGGTCCAAGGCTGCTATCGCGGTGCTTGCTTGCGTGCTGTGGGTGCCCTCGGCGGCAGCCTTCGCCGACCCGGCGAAGATCGGCGTGATGACACCCGGTCCCACCGCCAGGGTGAAGGCGATGGGCGACGGCATCGCGGCGCAGCTCGCCCAGCGCGGGCTGGTGCGTGACCGCGACTTCGCCATCGAGATCCGCGCCGGCGACGGCAAGCCCGAACGGTTGCCGGCGTTCGCCAGGGAGCTGGTGGACGCGCATGTCGCGGTCATCGTGGCGAACAGCTATCCGGCGACGCGTGCCGCGAAGGACGCTACCTCGACGATCCCGATCGTCTCGGTCAGCGCCGGGGAGCCGGTCGAGACCGGGGTCGCAGCCAGCCTTGCCCATCCCGGAGGCAACGTCACCGGGCTCTCCGACATGTCGTCGGAGCTGTCCGCAAAGCGGCTCGAACTCCTTCGCCTGGCGGCTCCGGGGATGAAGCGGGTCGCCCTGCTGTGGAACGCCGACGATCTCGGCATGACCGGCCGTTACAAAGCCGCGTCGGCGGCAGCGGTGCAGATGGGCATCGCCGTCCAGGCGCTCGGCGTGCGCGAGCCCGACGATTTCGGCTCCGCCTTCGACACGATGTCGCGCGAGCCGCCCGACGGCATCCTGATGGTCACCGACATCTTGACCATCCTGAACCGCAAGCGGGTGATGGACTACGCCGCCGCCCACAAGATCGCGGCGATTTACGAGGTCGACAATTTCGCCCGCGACGGCGGGCTGATGTCCTATGGTCCCGACGGCAAGGAGGTCCTGTCGCGGGTCGCCGATTTGGTGGCGCGCATCCTGAAGGGCGGGAAGCCTGCCGACCTGCCGTTCGAGCAGCCGACCCGGTTCGAACTCGTCGTCAACAAGAAGACCGCCGACGGCATGGGGCTCGCCTTGCCGCGCGAGCTGCTGCTGCGGGCCGACGAAGTCATCGAGTAGGAGGGCCTGGCCGATGCGCTATTCGTTCGAGACGGTCGATGTCTTCACCGACCGCCGGTTCGGCGGCAATCCGCTTGCCGTGTTCCCGGAGGCGGCGGGGCTGAGCGACGCGCAGATGCAAGCCATCGCCAACGAGTTCAACCTGTCCGAGACGACCTTCGTGCTGCCGCCAAAGGACCCGGCTCATTCGGCCCAGGTGCGCATCTTCACGCCGAAATTCGAGATGCCGTTCGCCGGCCATCCAAATGTCGGCACCGCCTTTGTCGTCGCACGGCGCGGCCATCCGCACGATCCGCTGCGGTTCGAGGAAAAGGCGGGGCTGGTGCCGGTCGATCTGTTGCGCGAAGGCGGGGAGGTGGCCGGCGCCCGGCTGACCGCGCCGCGGTCGCTGACCCGCGGCGACGATGTCGACCCGGCGGCCGTCGCCGAGGCCTGCGGGCTCGATCCGGCCGATATCGTGACGCGGCATCACCGTCCCTGCGTCGCCGGCTGCGGCACGATCTTCAACTTCGCCGAGGTCGCGACGCGCGCGGCGCTGGAGCGGGCGGCGCCGCGCGGCGATGTCTTCGCCCGCCACTTCCCGGTCGAGGGTGCGACCGGCATCCATCTCTACCTGCGGGACGGGGCGGACGGCATCGACATCCGCACCCGGATGTTCGCGCCGCTGCACGGCGTTCCCGAGGACCCGGCGACCGGCAGCGCCAATCTCGCGCTGGTCGGGCTGCTGGCGAGCCTGCGGCCCGAGCCCGATCTGACGCTGAACCTGCGGATGGCCCAGGGGGTCGAGATGGGTCGGCCGAGCTTTCTCGACGGCTCGGTCGAAAAGCGGGGCGGGCGGCTCGGTCTTCCCCGTATCGGCGGGCGCTGCGTCGCGATGATGACCGGCGCGATCGATATCTGACGATTGCCGGCGCGCGTAAAGCGCGGGAAGATCGCCCGACACGAGCGGAGGGCATCGCGATGACTCGACTGGCCATGCTGGTAGCGTGCGCGTTGGTTGCTTTCACCGCCGCGGCGGAGGCGCAGGACGCCGCCGCCATCCAGGCGCTTAACGAGAAGTGGGGCGCCGCCTTCAACAAGGGCGACGCCGCCGCGATGGCGGCGATGTACGCCGAGGACGCCTATGTGCTGCCGCCGGGCGCCGAAATGGTCAAGGGCCGGGCGGCGATCGAAAAATTCTGGGGCGGGGCGACCCAGCAATTGACCGACGGCAAATTGACCGTCGTCGACGTCTTGCCGCTAGGCGGCGACGCGGCGCGCGAGGTCGGCACGTTCAGCCTCAAGACCAAAGGCGCCTCGCCAAAGGTCCTGACCGGCAAATATGTCGTCGTCTGGCGCAAGATCGGCGACCGGTGGCTGATAGCGACGGATATCTGGAACGCGAACAAATAGGCTGGAGATTATGGCAAAGACGTACCGGGTGGCGGTCATCGCCGGCGACGGCATCGGCAAGGAGGTCCTGCC
>DASUIE010000290.1:0-4618 GCA_036273175.1 Allostellaceae bacterium | reverse complement strand
CCTCGCGCTGCTCGCGCGCGAACGCACCGGCGAGGGGCAATGGGTGCACACCTCGCTCTTGGAGGCGCAGATCTTCATGCTCGACTTCCAAGCCTCGCGCTACACGATGAAAGGCGAGGTGGCGAAGCAGGAAGGCAATTTCCATCCCACCTCGCCGGGCACCGGGATGTTTCAGACCGCCGACGGCTACATCAACATCGCCGCCTCGGGCGACAATTTGTGGCGGAAGTTCTGCGAGGTGTCCGGCGACAAGGATTTGGCGTCGAACCCCGATTTCGCCACCGTGCCGCTGCGCGCCAAAAACCGCGCCGCGCTGATCGCGCATCTCAACGATGTGGTGCGGTCGAAGCCGAGCAAATACTGGGTCGACGAGCTCAACAAGGCCGGCGTGCCGTGCGGGCCGATCAACACGATCGACCAGGTCTTCGCCGACCCGCAGGTCAAGCATCTCGGCATCCGCCGCCCGACCGACCACCCCAAGATCGGCACCTTCGACATCGTCGGCCAGCCGATCCACATGAGCGCTTTCCCTCAGCCGGAACGCCTGCGCCCGACCCCCGACCAGGGCCAGCACACCGACGAGGTTCTCGCGGAACTGGGCTATGGCAAGGCCGAGATCGCCGCGCTGCGCGCGAAGGGGGCGGTGTAGGATCCGGACCCTCTACGAGCTTCTCGCCGCGCCGCCGCCGGAGACGGTTGCCGTTATCTCCGGCGGGCGGGAGACCACTTATGCCGAGCTTGCCGAAGCCGCCGCGCGCCTTGCCGGCGGGATGCGGGAGCGCGGGATCGGGCGCGGCAGCCGCGTCGGCGTCCTGATCGAAAATCGGGTCGAATGGCTTGAGTCGGTCTTCGCCGCCGCGCTCGTCGGCGCGGCCGCGGTGCCGCTCAGCACCTGGTCGAAGCCGGCCGAGCTCGCCTTTCTGATCGCCGACGCGCGGCTCGACATGCTGGTGACGGTCGGCGCGTTCGGCGGCCAGGATTTCGCCGCCGCGCTGGACACGCTCGGCGATCTGCCTCCGGTGGTGATCCTCGACGGCGAGAAGCGGCCGGGCTGGATCGCCTATCGCGACCTCGCCGGCGAGCCGCCCGGCGAATGCCCCGCCCGGCCCGAGGACGATTGCCTGATCCTCTACACCTCGGGGTCGAGCGCGCATCCGAAGGCGGTGCGGCTCAGCCACGGGCGCACCGTCGAAAACGGCTTCCAGATCGGCGAGCGGATGGGGCTTGCCGCGGCCGACCGGGTGCTGCTGGCGCCGCCGCTGTTCTGGGCCTACGGCGCCTGCAACGCGTTGCCGGTGACGCTGTCGCACGGCGCCGCGCTGGTGCTGCAGCCGCGGTTCGAGCCGGGCGGCTGGCTCGACCTGATCGAGCGGCACCGCTGCACCGCGGTTTACACGCTGCCGAGCCTGACCGGCGCCGCCTTGCGCCATCCCGAATTCCGCCGCCAACGTACCGCCAGCCTCAGGACCGGGCTGATGATCGGCAGCCCCGAGGAGGTCCGCGTCGCCGCCGACGAGCTCGCCGCCCCGCAAATCTGCAACATCTACGGCGCGACCGAGACCTACGGGAATTGCTGCGTGACGCCGGCCGGGTGGCCGCTGGCGCGCCGGATGGGGAGCCAGGGGCCGCCATTGCCAGGCGTGCGGCTGCGCATCGTCGATGCGGGCGGGGCGGAAGTATCGCCTGGGGAGGTCGGGGCGGTCGAGGTCGCGGACTCGACGACCCCGGGCTATGCCGGCGCCAGCGCCGCGCACAACGCGGCCGTCTTCACCGCCGACGGGTTTTTCCGCACCGGCGATCTCGGCAGCCTCGACGCGGCCGGCGATTTCCATTTCGCGGCGCGCGACAACGACATGATCAAACGCGCCGGCATCAACGTCTCGCCGGCCGAGATCGAGAGCCTGATCCTGCAATATCCGGGGGTCGCCCAGGTGGCCGTGGTCGGCGCGGCGGCGGGTGAGCGCGGCGAGGCGATCGTCGCGTTTGTCGTCGCGGCCGAGGGCGTCGCGCTCGACGGCGAAGCGCTGCGCGCTCATTGCCGCGCGCTTGCCTCCAGCTACAAGGTGCCCGACCGGGTCGAGCTCTGCGCCGCGCTGCCGACCACCGAGACCGGCAAGCTGTTCCGCCGCGGGCTCAAGGAGATAGCGGCGCGACTCTACGCCGGTCAGGCGGCGTGACGCTCGTGCAGGTAGCCGAGCGCCTCGGCGATCGCCTCGGCATGCTGGCTCGCGTGTTGGATGTCATAGCCCACGGGCTCTCCATCCGCCCCCAGATCGGTCGAAGGGTCGTATCGAGGTCGGCGCTCATCCGGTGAATTCGTATCACGAATAATCCGGCTTCCGCTTTTCGCGGAAGGCGGCGACGCCCTCGGCGAAATGGGGGCTGGCACGGACCCTGTCGCCGAGCTCCTGCTCCATCGCCTCGCGGCTCTTGGCGAAGTCGGCGCTGGTGGTGCTGATCTGCTGTTTGACCGCCTGCACCGCCGAGGGGCTGTTCGCGGCTATGGCCTCGGCGGTCTCGATCGCCCAAGGCATCAGCCGGTCCGGCTCGACGATGCGGTTGATCAGGCCGATCTTCTCCGCGAAATCGGCGTCGACGAGACGCCCGGTCAAGAGCAGGTCCATCGCGTGGACGTGCCCCAATTGCTGCGCCAGCTTCACGGTCGCGCCGCCGAACGGATAGATCGACCACTTGACCTCGGGGAGGCCGAACCGCGCCCCCGGCACCGCCGCGCGGATGTCGGTGGACAGCAGCAGCTCGACCCCGCCGCCGACGCAATCGCCGTTGACCGCGGCGACGATCGGTTTCGAGAACGGCGTGTCCTTGAGCAGCGCGCGGTTGATGACGCGCGCCATCTCGGGGCTGGCGCTGAGATCGCCGCTGATATCGGCGCCGACGCAGAACGAGCGCTCGCCGGCCCCGGTCAGGATCACCGCGCGGCAATCGGGGTCGGGGTCGAGCCGGTCCCACAATTCGGCGAGGTCGGCCATCATCGCCCGCGTCATCGCGTTGCGCCGCGCCTCGTGCGCGATGGTGAGAATCGTGATGTGGCGCTGATGCGTGTTGACGCGGATTTCCATCGCTTGCTCCCGGCGCGCTCGGCGGCAACACTGGCCGCCCCGATCTGGAGAAACGCATCATGAGCACATTCGACCGCGTTCGCGTGCTCGATTTCACGACGACGATCGCCGGGCCGCATTGCACGCGGCTGATGGCCGATCTCGGCGCGGAGGTGATCAAGATCGAAGCCCCGGAAGGCGACATGATGCGGTCGCGCCCGCCGATGCGGAACGGCGCCAGCACCTCGTTCGGCCAGCTCAACACCGGGAAGAAAAGCATCGTCCTCGACCTCAAGCAGAAGGCCGCGGTCGAGGTGGTGATGCGCCTCGCCAAGACTGCCGATGTCGTCGTCGAAAACTACCGCCCCGGCGTCATGGCCAGGTTCGGCCTCGACGCCGCGGCGATGCGCGCGGTCAATCCCCGCCTCGTTTATTGCTCGATCTCGGGGTACGGCCAGACCGGGCCATCCGCCGGCCTCCCGGCCTACGCGCCGGTGATCCACGCGGCTTCCGGCTTCGACCGCGCGCAGATCGCCTATCAGGGGTTCGACCGGCGGCCGGATTACTGCGGCATCTACATCGCCGACGTGCTGACCGGCACCTATGCCTTCGGCGCGATTTCGAGCGCCCTCTACCAGCGCACGGCGACCGGCGAGGGGCAGGCGATCGATGTGTCGATGCTCGAAAGCATGCTGAGCCTGACCCTCAGCGAGATCCAGAACTCGCAGTTCCACGTGCCGCCGATCCCGCGCCAGATCTTCGGGCCGGTGCAATGCGAGGACGGCTACATCATGCTCGCGGTGGCGAGCGAGCGGACCTTCCAGAACATGGCGATCGCCGCCGGGCACAAGGAGTGGATCGAGGACCCGCGCTTCAAGCTCTACGCCGACCGGCGCAACAATTGGGGCGAGCTGATCGACGAATTGGAGCTGTGGTCGGGCAAGCTTTCGACCGCCGAGGTGCAGGCCGCGTTCGACAGGAACGGCGTGCCGTCGTCGCCCTACCGCACGGTCAAGGAGGCGATGGAAGACCCGCAGCTCGCCCACCGCGGCGCGATGGCCACGATCGAGGACCACGGCGGCACGTTCCGCGCGCTCAACCCGCCGTTCCGCATGACCGGTACCGGCACGGCGACCCGGCCCTATGTGCGGGCGCTGGGGGCGGACACCGAAGCGGTGCTGGCGGAGTTGGGCTATTCGACGGCGGAGATCTCGGCGCTAGTCGCGAAGGCCGGATAGGGGTCACCGCGACAGGAACGAGCTCGGGCGGCGAACCAGCGGCAGCAGCATTATGCCGATGACAAACAGCCCGCCGATCAGCAGCAGCAGGTCGTTGTAGGTCAGCACCAGTGCCTCGCGGTGCACCGCAGTGCCGAGCATCTTGAGGGCGGCCCGCGCGGGATCGCCGGAGATATGGGCGTCGAGCCGGCCGGCCTGCGTCTCGAGGAAGTGCCGCACCGCCGGGCGGGCCGGGTTGACGTCCTCGATGAGCCGGTTCCAGTGAAAATGCACGCGGTCGTTCATCACCGTGACGATCGTGGCGAGGCCGATCGCGCCGCC
>DASUIE010000289.1:0-23319 GCA_036273175.1 Allostellaceae bacterium | reverse complement strand
CCGCCCGCCTGGCGGCGAAAGCCCGCGCGATGTCCAGCAGCGGCTCGCCCCGCTGCTCCGCGACATCGCGCGCCGCGGCGAACCGACGGCCGCCATCACCCATAAGGGCGTCATCCGCGCGATTTTTGCCGAGGCGGCGGGCTGGGACATGCTCGGCAAGCCGCCGGCCCGGCTGAACTGGGCGGCGGCGCATCTGTTTCGCCTCGCCCCCGACGGCGCGCCGACGGTCGAGCGGCTCAACCTGGCGCTCGCATGAGGATCTTCTTTTACGTGCAGTGGCTGCTCGGCATCGGCCATTTGCAGCGCTCGCTGCGCATCGCCGAGGCGCTGGTCGGCGACGGGGTCGCGGTGACCCTCGCTTGCGGCGGGCCGCCGGCGGCGGGCCTCAAGATCGACCCGGCGATCGATATCGTCCAGCTGCCGCCGGTGCGGGCGCTCGACGCACGGTTCGAGCTGATCGACGAGGCGGGGCGGCCGCTTGGCGACGCCTTGCGCGCGCAACGGCGCGAGAAGCTGCTCGCCGCGCTCGCCGCGGCCCGGCCCGATGCCGTGGTCATCGAGGGATTCCCGTTCGCTCGCCGCGCGTTCGCCTTCGAGCTGGACCCGCTGGTCGCGGCGGCGAAACGGGCGATCTGCTCGGTGCGCGACATCGTCACGATGCGCGACGACCCGGCCCGCCACCGCGCCGCGATCGACCGCGTGCGCAGTGGCTTTGCCGCGGTGCTGGTCCACGGCGACCCCGATTTCATCCCCTTCGCGGCGAGCTTTGCGCCCGCGGCGGCAATCGCCGACCGCCTCCTCTATACCGGCTACGTCGCCAACCCCGCCCCGCCCGACACCGGCGCGCCGCCCGACACCGACACGCCTACAGGCGAGGTGCTGGTTTCGGCCGGCGGCGGCGCGGCCGGTGCGGCGCTGATGCGGGCCGCGCTCGACGCCCGCCGCGCGGGATGCCTCGCCGATGCGCCCTGGCGGCTGCTGACCGGGATGAATTTCGATGGGGCGCTCGATCCGCCGCCCGGCGTCACGGTCGAGCGGTTCCGCCCCGACTTCCCGGCGATGCTGCGGCGATGCCGGGTTTCGGTCAGCCAGTGCGGCTACAACACCGCGCTCGACATCGTCGCGGCGCGCGCGCCTTCGGTGCTGGTGCCGTTCGCCGCCGGGAACGAGACCGAGCAGTTGATTCGCGCCGAGCACCTGGCGTCGCGCGGCGTGGCCGAGATCGTGCGCGAGGAGGCGCTGTCGGCGGAAAGCCTCGGCGCGGCGATCGTCCGCGCGGGCACGCAGCGTCCGGCGGGGCTGGCGATCGATACCGGCGGGGCGGCGCGGTCGGCTCGCATCGTCGCGGCCATCGCGCGCGGCGATTTTCGCGGGGAGGGTTTGGTCTCGCGCGGCGGCGACGGTATGATCCGCGAATGAGCGTTAGGTCGCACCTTGACGCGACGGCAAGCGCCGACTGGTCCGATTTTGTCGACGAGTTGGATCGGTGGGGGAAGGCAGGGCACGTTGCCACTCTCTGGTGGCGGGACGACGATGCGGTCGCGATGACCCCGGCTCTGGCACGGCTTTTATCGGTCGCCGGTCCGGCGCCGCTCGCCCTTGCCGTGATCCCGGCCGCGGCGGAAGCGAGCCTCGCGGAGGCGCTGCGCGGGCGCCCGCAAGTCGCGATCTTGCAGCACGGCTGGTCGCACGCGAACCACGGCAGGGACAAGAAGAGCGAATTCCCGCCGGAACGTCCCGCGGCCGAGGTCGAGGGGGACCTCACCGCCGGGCGCGAGCGGCTGACCCGGCTGTTCGGCGAGACCGTTCCGGTTCTGGCGCCGCCTTGGAACCGGCTCGCGCCCGAGTTCGAAGCGCTGCTGCCCCGCGCGGGAATCGCCGCGCTGTCGACGATGGCGTCGCGCCGGGGCGGCGGCGCGGAGCGGATCGACGTGCATATCGACCTCGTCGCGTGGAAAGCCGGACGCGGTTTTATCGGCGAAGAGGCGGCGCTGGGCGGGATCGTCGGCGAGCTGCGGCAACGCCGGCTGGGCCTCTCCCCCGTCGACCGGGCGACCGGCATCCTGACGCATCACCTGATCATGGACGACGCGACCGAAGCCTTTGCCGCCGCGCTCGGCGAGGCGATCGCGGGCCACCGGGCCGCGCGCTGGAGCGATATCCGCGAGGCTTTGCCATGACCGCGGCGCTCGGCGATCTGCGCCGCCACACCTATCCGACCGCGGCGATGGCCGGCGATTATCTGCGCGCCGCGGCGGGACTGGTGCCGAGCGCGGCGCTGTTGCTCACCGTCTCGATGGCCTCGGTGCCGGGGATCATCATCGGCGGGTTCGCGGCGATCTTCGGCGCCTTCGCGGTGCGCACGGTGCTGCGCCACGGCACCCGCATCGAGGAGGGCGACGAGGGGCTGCGAACCACCGGCGCGTGGCGGCGGACGATCGCGTGGGATCGGCTCGACCGGATGAAGCTCGGCTATTACTCGACCCGCCGCGACCGGCGCGCCGGCTGGATGCAGCTCGAGCTCGGCGCCGGCAACTCCCGCATCAAGCTCGACAGCCGCCTCGACGGGTTCGATGAGATCGTCAGGCGGGCCGCGGACATCGCCGTCGCCCGCGGCATCGATCTGAGCGCCGCGACGATGTCGAACCTGGACGCGCTCGGCATCAAGGTCGTCGAGCGGTGAGCGACCTTCTGCAAATCCGCGACCTGCACGTGCGCTTCGCCGCGCCGGTCGGCTATATCCGGGCCGTGCGCGGCGTGTCGTTCCGCATCCGCCCGGCGACGACGGTGGCCCTGGTCGGCGAATCGGGCTCGGGCAAGTCCGTGGTCAGCCAGTCGATCATGCGCATCCTGCCGCGCAACGGCGAGATCACCGACGGCGAGATTCTTCTCGCCGACCCGCATCGCCCGGGCCGGATGATCGACATCGTCAACCTGCCGGCCGACGGCGCCGAGATTCGCGCGCTGCGCGGCGGGCAGGTCTCGATCATCTTTCAGGAACCGATGAGCTCGCTGTCGCCGCTGCACACGATCGGCGACCAGGTCAGCGAAGCCTTGTGCCTGCACCGCGAGGTCGGCAGCGCCGAGGCCAGGGAGCTCACCCAGGAGATGCTGACCCTGGTCGGCTTCCCCGACGCGAAGCGGGCGTGGCGCAGCTATCCGTTCGAGCTGTCGGGCGGGCTGCGGCAGCGGGCGATGATCGCGATGGCGCTGGTGTGCCGCCCGGCGCTGCTGATCGCCGACGAGCCGACGACGGCGCTCGACGTGACGATCCAGGCGCAAATCCTGAAGCTGATCGCCGAGCTGCAGCAGGAGCTCGGCATGGCCGTGCTGCTGATCACCCACGATCTCGGCGTCGTCGCCAATGTCGCCGAGGAGATCGTCGTGATGTATCACGGCGAGGTCATGGAGGCGGGAACCCTCGACGACATCTTCCTCGCCGCCTCGCACCCCTATCTGAAGGCGCTGCTGCGCGCCGTGCCGCGGTTTGACATGAAGCCGGGAGAGCGCCTCGTCCCGATCCGCGAGATCCCGCCGGGCGAGGCGCCGCACCTGATGGCCGAAAAGCAGGCCTGGCCGGAAGGCGCCGACAACAAGCTCTTGCGCTGCAAGGAAATCCGCAAAAGCTTTGCCCTGCGCAGCAGCGGCATCTTTGGCGGGGCGCTGTCGTCGCGCGCCATGGCGGTCGACGGCGTGAGCCTCGACATCGCCCGCGGCGAGTGCCTGGGCCTCGTCGGCGAGAGCGGCTGCGGCAAGACCACGCTGTCGAAGGTGCTGCTCCGGGCCGAAACGCCCGATTCCGGAACCATCCAGTTCAACAACCGCGGCACCGAGACCGACGTGCTGGCGCTGCAAGGCGAGGAGCTGAAGCGCTTCCGGCGCAAGGTCCAGTACATCTTTCAGGACCCGTTCGGCTCGCTGAACCCGCGCATGACGGTCTACGACATCATCGCCGAGCCGCTGATCATCCACGGCATCGGCGACGCCAAGAGCCGGCACGACATGGTCGAGGAGCTGGTCGGGCTGGTCGGGCTCGACCGGCGCCACGTCCGGCGCTATCCGCACAGTTTCTCGGGCGGTCAGCGCCAGCGCATCGGGATCGCCCGCGCCCTGGCGTTGCGGCCCGACCTGGTGATCTGCGACGAGCCGGTCTCGGCGCTCGACGTGTCGATCCAGGCACAGATTCTCAACCTCCTGATCGACTTGAAGGAAAAGCTCGGCCTCACCTATCTTTTCATCTCGCACAACCTCGCCGTCGTCGATTACATCGCCGACCGCATCGCCGTGATGTGCGCCGGCCGGATCGTCGAGATCGCCGGGCGCGGCGTGCTGTTCCGCGACCCGGTCCATCCCTACACCCAGGCGCTGCTGGCCGCGGTGCCGGCGCCCGACCCGGCGCACCGGCTCGATTTCAACCGGCTGATGGAGGACAAGGCATCGAACCCGGCGGCGTGGCCGGCGCCGTTCCGGCGCGACCCGGCAAAACCGCCGAGCCTCGTCACGGTCGCGCCCGGGCATCTCGTCGATATGAACGCGGCCCCGGAGGAGGCCGCCGCCTGGCAGGCCGCCCGCGAGGCCGCGGCGGCGGCCGGAAAATGACGATGCGCCGGCTCGCCCTCGCCCTGATCCTGCTCGCGCTGCCGTTCGCGGCGCGGGCGGAAATGTTGGAGACTCCGCAGCTCGCCGGCGATGTCGCGGCGGGAAAGCTGCCCCCGGTGGCGCAGCGCATCCCGCGCGAGCCCTCGCTTGCCGAGCTTGAAACGATCGGCCGCCCTGGCGGCGAGCTGCGGATGCTGATGGCGAGCCCGAAAGACACGCGGCTGATGGTCGTCTACGGCTATGCCCGGCTGGTCGCGTCGACCCCGGCGCTGGCGATCGTGCCGGACATCCTCAAGGCGGTCGATGTCGAGGAAGGGCGCATCTTTACCCTGCATCTGCGCGCCGGACACAAATGGTCTGACGGCAAGCCGTTTACCTCCGAGGATTTCCGCTACTGGTTCGAGGACATGGCGAACAATCCGGAGGTGTCGGCCTCCGGCCTGCCGCTGGCGATGCTGCCCAACGGCGAGCCGCCGAAATTCGAGGTCCTCGACAAGGAGACCGTGCGCTACACCTGGCCGCACCCGAACCCGCTGTTCCTGCCCGCGCTCGCCGCCGCCTACCCGCTTTATATCTTCGCGCCGTCGCACTACCTGAAGCAGTTTCACGCCAAATACGCCGACAAGGAGACGCTCGCCGCGCTGGTCAAGAAAGCCGGCGTGCGCAACTGGGCGGCGCTGCACAACAAGCTCGACAACGAATACAAGAACGACAACCCGAAGCTGCCGACCTTGCAGCCGTGGATGCTGGTGACGAAGCCGCCGGCCGACCGCATCGTGTTCGAGCGCAATCCCTATTACTACCGGGTCGACGGCGCCGGGCATCAGCTCCCCTACATCAACCGCGTCGTCCTCTCGATCGCCGACAGCAAGATCATCCCGGCCAAGACCGGAGCCGGGGAAAGCGACCTCCAGGCGCGCTATCTGCGCTTTGACGACTACACGTTCCTCAAGGCGGGCGAGGCCGAGAACGGGTATCGGGTGCGGCTGTGGCGTACCGGGCCGGGCAGCCAATTCGCGATCTACCCCGACCTTAACGCCGCCGACCCGGTGTGGCGCAAGCTGATGCAGGACGTGCGGTTCCGCCGCGCCTTGTCGCTCGGCGTGAACCGCCACGAGATCAATCAGGTGATCTATTTCGGGCTGGCGATCGAGGGCCAGAACACGGTGCTGCCGCAGAGCCCGCTCTATCGCCCCGAGTACCGCGAGGCTTGGGCCCAATTCGACCTCGACGAGGCCAACAAGCTGCTCGACGAGATCGGCCTGACCAAGCGCGACAGCGAAGGCACGAGGCTCCTCCCCGACGGCCGGCCGATGGACATCATCATCGAGGATTCCGGCGAGTCGTCGGAAAAATCGGACATCCTCGAGCTGGTCCGCGATTCCTGGCGGCATCTCGGCATCCACCTGTTTTCCAAGCCCGAGCAGCTGACGCTGTTCCGCGAGCGCGTGTTTTCCGGTCAGGCTGTGATGTCGCTCGACAACGGTATCGAGAATGGGCTCGCCACCGCGCGCCGCTCGCCGGCGGAGTTCGCCCCGACCAGCCAGCAGCAGCTCGAATGGCCGAAATGGGGCCAGTTCATGGAGACGAAGGGCAAGGCGGGCGAAGCGCCTACCCTGCCGGCGGCGACCAAGCTCAAGGATCTGTACGGGCAATGGCTCGCCGCGAGCGCCGAGGGCGACCATGCCCGCATCTGGCACGAGATGCTGAAGATCTACGCCGACCAGGTCTATTCGATCGGGCTCGTCGCCGGGGTGCTGCAGCCGGTCGTCGTCAACAAGCGGCTGCGCAACGTGCCGGACCAGGGCATCTATGCCTGGGACCCGGGCGCGCAATTCGGCATGTACAAGCCCGACGGGTTCTGGTTCGACGCCGAGGGCGGGGCCTCGGCCGCGCTGACGCCGCCGCCACAGTAGGGATGGGGATACGATGCTCGGCTATCTGGTCCGCCGCATCCTGATCATGATCCCGACCTTGATCGCGATCAGCATCGTGATTTTCACGATCATCCACCTGCCGCCGGGCGACTATTTCACCACCTACATCGCCGAGCTGCAGAGCCAGGGCGAGCACGCCAACCTCGCCAAGATCGCCTTCCTCAAGGCGCAATACGGGTTCGACCTGCCGGTCTGGCGCCAGTACCTGACCTGGGCGATAAACCTGCTGCACGGCGACATGGGATACTCGTTCGCCTATGACCTGCCCGTGACCCAGGTCGTCGGCGACCGGCTGTTCCTGACCTTTCTGGTGTCGGTGATGACGATCGTCTTCACCTATATCGTGGCGTTCCCGATCGGCGTCTATTCGGCGACGCACCAGTACAGCACCGGCGACTACGTGCTGACCTTTTTCGGGTTTCTCGGCCTGGCGACGCCGAGCTTCCTGCTGGCGCTGCTGCTCGTCTATTTCGCGCATGTCTATTTCGGCATCTCGATCGGCGGGCTGATGGACCCGATCTATGTCGACCAGCCGTGGTCTTGGGGCAAGGCCGGCTCGGTGGCGGCGCATATCTGGGTGCCCGTCATCGTCATCGGCACCGCCGGCACCGCGGCGATGATCCGGCGGCTGCGCGCCAACCTGCTCGACGAATTGCAGAAGCAGTATTTCGTCACCGCCCGCGCCAAGGGACTGCACCCGGTCAAGGCGCTGTTCAAATACCCGCTGAGGATGGCGCTCAACCCGTTCATCTCCGATATCGGCTCGCTCCTGCCGCATGTGATCTCGGGCGCGGCGATCGTCTCGGTGGTGATGAGCCTGCCGACGACCGGGCCGATGCTGCTCGACGCGCTGCGCAGCCAGGACATGTTTCTCGCCGGCTCGTTCCTGATGTTCATGGCGTTTCTGACCGTGATCGGCGTGTTCCTCTCCGATCTCGCCCTCGCCGCGCTCGATCCGCGCATCCGCCTGCAGACGGGGAGAAGCCGATGAGCGAGGTCGAGCTCCGGTCGCAGTCGGACCTGCCGCATTTCGTTTCGCACGCGCCGTTCGACCCGTATTCGGTCGAGGAGATGAGCGCGGCGCAGGAGCGGTTCTACCGCGCCTCGCAGTGGCGGATGATCTGGTGGCGGTTTCGCCGGCATCGGGTCGCGGTGGTATCGGGCGCGATATTGCTGGCGCTCTACATCGCGATCCTGTTTTGCGAGATGCTCGCCCCTTACGGGCTCGACACCCGCAACACCGACTACATCTATGCCCCGCCGCAGCGCGTGCATTTCCTCTATCGCGGCAAGCTCGCCGCGCCGTTCGTCCTCGGCGGCGACTACAAGCTCGATATGGAAAATCTGCGCCGGGTCTACACCCCGAACCTCGACAAGCCCGAGCCGATCCGCTTTTTCTGTCACGGCGACAAGTACCGGTTCTGGGGCCTCGTCGACGGCGACGTCCATCTCCTCTGCCCGGCCAAAGGCGGCCACCTTTTCCTGCTCGGCACCGACCGGCTCGGCCGCGACCTGCTCTCGCGCATCATCTACGGCGCGCGCATCTCGCTGACGGTCGGGCTGATCGGCGTCGCGGTGAGCTTTACGCTCGGCATCATCATCGGCGGCATCGCCGGGTATTACGGCGGCTGGACCGACATCATGATCCAGCGCGGGATCGAGGTGATCCAAAGCTTTCCGCATTTGCCCTTATGGATGGCGCTGTCGGCGATATTGCCGGTGACGTGGAGCCCGATCCTTGTCTATTTCGGCATCACGATCATCCTCGGCATGATCGAGTGGACCCATCTCGCGCGCGCGGTGCGGTCGAAGCTGCTGTCGCTGCGCGAGGAGGATTTCTGCACCGCCGCGGTGCTGATGGGCGCGACGCCGGCCCGCATCATCGGCCGCCACCTGTTGCCGAGCTTTATGAGCCACCTGATCGCCTCGGCGACGCTGGTGATCCCGAGCATGATCCTCGGCGAGACGGCGCTGTCGTTCCTCGGCCTCGGCCTCAGGCCGCCGATCACGAGCTGGGGCGTGCTCCTCAACGAGGCGCAGAACATCAGCGTCGTCGCGCTTTACCCATGGCTAATGCTGCCGGTGGTGCCGGTGATCGTGACGGTGCTCGCCTTCAATTTCTTCGGCGACGGCCTCAGGGACGCCGCCGACCCGTATCACTGAGCCGTCAATACCGGTTCGGCACGCAATGGCCGCGCACCCAGTGGCCCCAGCGGTTGCGGTGGGCGTGGCGCCAGTGCGAGCGCGGCCCGCAATGCCGGTAGGCGCCCAGAGGCGGTGGCGCCGGCGCGAAGGCGGCGGGCGGCGGCGCGGGCGGTAGCGGTGCGACCGGAGCCGGCGGCGGGGGCGGCGGCCCTGGGGGCGGAGGCGGCGGTACGCAGGACGAAAGAGCGGCAATCGTTGCCACGAGCGCGACGGCGCGGACGGTAGCCTTCACCGGCATCCCCCTATCGAGACGGACCGCGCCGCTGCGGCGCAGCGGCGAGATCGCACCACGCAAACGCACCGGCGGCGGAATCGCTCCGCGGGATCAGGGCTTCAGCACCAGGCCTTCGCGCGCGACGACCGTCCCCGGCCGGCGCTTCTCGGCGGCCGCCGCGATCCGGTCCATAAAGCTGTCGGTATGGTCGGGGTCGTGGTGAAAGATGGCCAGGCGGCCGGCGCCGGCCTCGTTGGCGATGCGCACCCCCTCCTGCCAGGTCGAATGGCCCCAGTCGCGATGGGCCGGGTATTCCCGGTCGGTGAAGGTGCTGTCGTAGATCATCAGATCGGCGCCCTCGACCAGCCGCATGACGTTGCGGTCCCGCCGCCCGGAAAAATGCTCGGTGTCGGTGATGTAGGCGACGACCTTGCCGGCGTATTCGATGCGGTAGCCGGTGGCGCCGTTGGGGTGGTTGAGCGGACCGGTTCGCAGCTCGATGCCGGGATGCGGCACCAGCGACTCGCCGGCGACGAAATCGAGAAACGTGAGCTTGGCGGTGAAGATGCCGATCGGGATCGGAAACAGCGGCGCCGACATCATCCGCTCGAGCACCGCCTCGATATTCGAGGCCGGCTTCAAATGCCCGGCCCAGATGCGAATCTGGCTCTTTCCGTCATAGCACGGCGCGAAGAACGGCAGGCCGATGATGTGGTCGAGATGAGTGTGGCTGTAGAACAGGTCGACATTGACCGGGTGCGCGCTCTTGACCAGCGAGTCGCCGAGCGGCCGCAGCCCCGAGCCGCCGTCGAAGATCAGCACATGCTCGCCGCAGCGCACCTCGACGCAGGAGGTGTTTCCGCCATATCGCACCGTGTCGGGGCCGGGACAGGCAATGCTGCCGCGGACACCCCAAAACTTCACGGAAAATTCGGATTGGGCCAAAACCGGTCCTTAGCTGGGCCGCGCCCCGCAACTATAGCGCCGGCCCGCATAAAAACGCCATATCGGCCGCCACGACGCGGTTCGGACAGGTAGCTTTTGTGCAACTTTCGCTTCAATCGTTGTTAACGAATCGGGTGGTACACCCCTGTCATCGCACGGCCGAGGAGAGGGCTGAGATGACTGAAGCCGAGTACGACGCGCAGGTCGCCGAGTTTCTTCGCAGCCGGGGCGTCACCCGCTGTCCGACGGCCTGCGTTGTCCCGACCCACGCGAACGTCGCCGAATCGGACCGCGCCGCGCTGAGCGCTTATAACCAGGCGCGCGAAGCCGCCCGGGTCGAAAAGCTCAGGTCCTATCAGCAGCATCTCGCGGCGGCCTGAGGCCGCTCACCGCCCGAGGTAACGCGGCTTGCGGCGTTCCCGGAACGCCCGCACCCCTTCCGCCGCATCCTCGCTGTTCCTCACCGCGGCGAGCTCCGCGCCGAATCGCGCCGCCAGCTCGGCCGGCCCCTTCGGCAACACGTGGTCGTTGACGAACCGCTTCATCGTCGCAAGCGCGAGCGGCGCGAGCTCGACGATCTTCTCCGCCATCGCCACGGCCGCCTCGATTTCCGTTCCCGCCGGCACGACCCGGTTCGCGAACCCCGCCTCATAGGCGCGCTGGGCCGAGATCGGCTCGCCGAGCAGCATCAGCTCCATCGCGATCTTGTGCGGAATGCGCGAGGCCAGCGCCGCGATCATCCCGCCGGTGATGCCGACCTTGCCCTCGGGATAGGAAAACCGCGCGGTGTCGGCGGCGACCAACAGGTCGCACATCATCGCCATGACCAGCCCGCCGCCGATGCACCAGCCGCCGACGGCGGCGACGATCGGCTTTTCGGTGACGATGCCGACCGTCGGCACGCAGCGCCACAATTCGGGGAGGTCGGTCACGTCCGCCCCGGCCGAAAACGCCTTGCCCCCGGCGCCCGCGAGCACCGCGACGCGCTGCTCCGACCGGTCGAACTCGGCGAAGGCCTGCTGCAGCTCGATCGCGACCGCCTTGTTGATCGCGTTGAGCTTCTCCGGCCGGTTTATCGCGATGACCGAGACGGGGCCGCGGGTTTCGACGGTGACGACGGACATGGGTGCCTCCGGTCATTGCGAGCGGAGCGGGGCAATCTCGGGCCGGGCACGCTCCTCCGTCGAGATTGCCGCGTCGCCGCGCTCCTCGCAATGACAGCGGTACACGGCGAAGGTTATACTTTTCGCATCCGGCGGAGGGCGCGATGAACCTGTTCAAGGAGCAAGGGGTCAAGGATGCGGCCGCGGCGGCGGCGCGGATCCCGGTCATCGATTTCGGACCGTATTTCGCCGGCGAGGCGGGGGCGCTCGAACGCGTCGCGGCCGAGGTTGGGCATGCCTGCGAGCATGTCGGGTTTTTCTATGCCGCCGGGCACGGGGTCGAGGAGGCGCTGATCGACCGCGCCTTTGCCGCCGCGAAGCGGTTTCACGCGCTGCCGATGGACGAGAAGCTCGCGCTCCGGCTCAACGAGAACAATATCGGCTACCTGCCGATGAATGCCTCGGTGCAAGGCGCCTCGACGGTGCACAAGGCGACCCGGCCGAACCAGAACGAGAGCTTTTTCGTCAGCCACGACCGCGGGGCCGACCACCCCGACGTCAAGGCGGGCATCCCGCTGCGCGGCCGCAACCAGTGGCCCGGCGGCGTGCCGGGCATGCGCGAAGACATGATGGCGTATTTCGCCGCGCTCGGCGCGATGTGCGACCGGATCATCCCGGCCTTCGCCGTCGCGCTCGGCATGCCGGCGGACCATTTCGCGCCGTTTTTCGCGAATGAGGGCCACGCCAATCTGCGCTTCCTGCATTATCCGCCGCAGGATGCCGGCGAGGACAATCTGTTCGGCCAGGCGCCGCATACCGACAACAGCTTTATGACCGCGCTCGCGCGCACCGAGGTGCCGGGCCTCGCGGTGCGCCTGCCGCCAAATGGACCTATGGGGGGCGAGTGGTTCGCGCCGCCGATCATCCCCGGCACGTTCCTGATCAATCTCGGCAACATCATGCGGCGCTGGTCGAACGACCGGTTTCTGTCGACCCCGCACGGGGTGCTCAACGAAAGCGGCGCCGACCGCTATTCGATCGCCTATTTCCATAGCCCGAACCCGGCCGCGACGATCGAATGCCTGCCGAGCTGCGTCTCGGCCGACAACCCGGCGCGCTATCCGCAGGCGGTCTACGGCGATTTGGTGCTCGAATTCTACCGGGCCAATTACTTCCACCAGAAGGGCCACCGCTCGGACGCGGCAGAGCGGGCGGCGGCGGAATGATTATCGAGAAGCTCTCGCCGCACACCGGCGCCGAGGTGCGCGGGGTCGATCTGCGCGAGAAGTTCGACGCGGCCGCGCTCAACCGCGCCTTTGTCAGGCATTCGGTTCTGGTGGTCCGCGATCAGGACCTGACCGCGCCGCAGCTCCTCGCCGCGGTGCGGCAGTTCGGCGCAGTGCTGCAGCAGCACAACACCAAGTTCGCGCTGCCGGAATGCCCGCCGATCCACTACATCTCGAACCAGGACCAATACCCGGACGGCTCGCGCTATATCGCCGGGGCCGGCTACCACACCGACCACTCCAACGCCGAGGCCCCGCCCAAGGCGACGATCCTGTGCGCGGTCAGCCTCCCCGACCGCGGCGGCGACACGCAATACGTCAACATGCACGAGGCCTACGACTCGCTCGACGCGGCGACCAAGGCGCGGATCGAGGGAAGGCGGGCGATTCACGTCTATCAGAGCCGCTATAGCGCGCGAAAGCTGATCGCCCTGCCCGACGGGGCGAAGGTGCCGGACTCGGTGGCGCATCCGCTGGCGCGGACGCACCCGGAAAGCGGCCGCAAGGCGCTCTACCTCAACCCGATCCGCACCGAGGGCATCGTCGACATGGACGACGCGGAGGGGCTGCCGCTGCTCGACGACCTGCTCGCCCACGCGGTGCAGGAAAAGCACCAGTACCGGCACAAGTGGCAGCCCGGCGATGTCGTGATGTGGGACAACCGCTGCCTGCTCCACAAGGCCAATGGCGACTACGACATGAGCCAGCTCCGCTATATGTACCGGGTCATGCTCCAAGGCGACGCGCCGCGATGACGGTCAGGCTTTACGCCTTCACCTGCGGGACGGTCACCGGCGAGTTCGGTCACCTGATGGAGGGCGGCGAGGGCGAGATCACCGTGCCGATCCCGGTCTATCTGATCGAGCATCCGAAGGGCGCGGCGCTGTTCGACACCGGGCTCCACCCCGATTGCCAGCACGACCCGCTCGGGCGGCTCGGCGAGCGGCTGACCAGATTGTTCCGCGTCGGCTTCAAGCCCGGCGAGGAAGTCAGCGCCCGTCTGGAAGCGATCGACCGGCGGCCCGACAAGATCGACCTCGTCATCAACTCGCATTTCCATTTCGACCATGTCGGCGGCAACGTCCTCGTCCCGAACGCGACGATGCTGGTGCAGCAGAAGGAATGGGACGCCGGGATGGACCCGGAGACCGCGAGCCGCCACGGCTATAACCCGCGCGATTTCGACCTGGGCCACAAGCTCAAGCTGATCGACGGCGAGCATGACGTCTTCGGCGATGGGGCGGTCACCTGCCTGCCGACGCACGGCCACACGCGCGGCCACCAGTCGCTGAAGGTGCGGCTCGACAGCGGCGACATCGTGATCGCCGCGGATGCCTGCTATTTCTGCCAGACCCTGCGCGAGCGCCGCCTGCCCCGCTATGTTTCCGACCGCGACGGGATGCTCGCCTCGCTCGACAGGCTCGAAGCGCTGGAGCGCGGCGGCGCCCGCCTCTTCTTCGGGCACGACCCGGAATTCTGGAAGGGCGTGCCGCAAGCACCGACCCCGATCGCATGACCCTGCCCCGCGCCATCCTGTTCGACCTCGACGACACGCTGCTGGTCGCGTTCGGCCCGTCGCAATCGCAATGGGAGCGCACGATCGGCGCGGCGGCGGCGCGTTTCGCCCCGGCCGAGCCGGCGGTCGTCGTCACGGCGATCCAGGAGGCGGCGCGCGAGCTGTGGGCCGACCCGGACCGGCACAAATACTGGCGCCACCGGATCGGCGAGGCGCGGCGGAAGATCGTCGCCGACGCCTTCGCCGACCTCAAATCGCGCGGCATCCAGATGCCGCCCGCCGAATTCGGCGACGAGATCGCCGACAGCTACGAGGCGCTGCACCTCGCCGAATTGGCGATGTTCCCCGACGCCTACGAGACGCTCGACCGGCTCAAGGAGCGCGGCGTCCGCCTGGCGCTGATCACCAACGGCGCCGCCGAGCCGCAGCGGGCGAAGGTGGTGCGCTTCGCGCTCGAACACCGCTTCGACCACATCCAGATCGAGGGCGAGCACGGCTTCGGCAAACCCGAGGAGCGCGCCTATACCCACGCGATGGAGATGCTCGGCGTCGCTCCGCGCGAGACCTGGATGGTCGGCGACAACCTGGAATGGGAGGTGGCTGGGCCGCAAAAGCTCGGCATCTTCGCGATCTGGCACGACGGATACGGGCTGGGCCTGCCGCCCGGCACGGATATTCGCCCCGACCGCATCATCCGTAAGCTTAGCGAGCTGCTCGCTTAGGGTCCGCGCCGGAGCCCCAGATCGATGAGGCACGAATCGAAACTGCCCGCGCTGCGCTTGGCGCGGTCTTGGCACGACGCGACGACCGCGCCGAACTCGGCCTTGGTCGGGGTCTTGCCGGAGGCGGTGCGCCAGTTCTGCATCGGCACCGGCGCTGGGGTTTCGTCAGACGCGCTGTCGCCGCTGCCGCATGCGGCCAACCCCACCAGCACCAGCATAGCCAGCTTTGGCATCGCCTCTAACCATTTCATACCGGCAGTTTACGCCTTGCTCGCGGTTTCGTCACCACCACCGCGCTGACGATCGCGACGAACAAGGCGCCGGCCGCAACCACGAAAACGAGCCGCGGCATCTGCCGATCCAGCAGTTGGCCGATAAAAAATGGCGTGACTGCGGCGCCGAGATCGAGCCCGGAATAGACAAAGCCGAAGACCCGGCCCGTCGCCCCTTCCGGCGCGGCGCCGCGCACCAGCATGTCGCGCGCCGGGATCGTCGCGCCCATCCCGAGCCCGGCGACCGTCGCGCAGGCGACGAGTCCGGAAAGCGGCAGCACCGCCACGGCGAGCGCGAGGCTCAGCGCCGCCGATACCGTGAGCCCGGCGGCGACCGTCACCTCCTGCCGCGGCATGCGGTCGGCGATCAGTGCGCCGGCCAGCGTGCCGAGCGAGGAGCCGAACAGAAAGGCGGTCAGCATAAAGTTCGCCGCCTCGATCGAAATCGAGAACGCCGCCATCGCCGCCGAGGGCAGGAAGTTCTGGAGTCCGACCTGCGAGGCCGAAAGCAGCGCGAAATAGGCGAAGCAGAAGAGGATCGGCGCCGAGATGAAAAGGCTGCCGGAACTGGCCGCGACGGCGGGACGGGGGTTGACGGTCAGCAGGCGGGATTGCGTCGCGAGGAACAGCGCGAACACGCCGCCGGCGGCGCCGAGCAGCATCAGCGCGGCGCGCCAGCCAAAGGCCTGGGTCAGCCCGAGCACCGCGACCGGCGCGGCGACCCAGCCGAAATTGCCGGCGAGGGTGTGCGCCCCGAAGGCCCGGCCGAGACGCTGGGGCCGCACCCGCGCGGTCATGATCGCGTAATCGGCCGGGTGGAAGACGCAATTGCCGAGCCCCGCCATCGCCATCAGCGGCACCAGCCACCACACCCCGCCGGCGAGCCCGGTCAGGAACACCGAGGCCGAATAGATCGCGAGCCCGCCGACCAGCACCCGCGCCGGCCCGAAGCGGTCGACCAGTATCCCGGCCGGCGTCTGCATCACGCCGGAGACGATGTAGGTGACGCTCGTCACCAGACCGAGCTCGGCATAGCCGACGCCGAACGCGCCGATCAGCAGCGGGAAGATCGGCGGCAGGACGAGCTGATAGAAATGGCTCGCGAAATGGGCCGCGCTGACCAGGCCGACCAGCCTGACATCGCCGCCCGGCGACGGGGCGGTGTCAGACAGGGTCGTATTCCCGGTCCTTGCTCGGGATCAGATCGTAGGGAAGCGCAAAGCCGGGCAGCGCCTTGAGCCGCTCGGACCAGGCCTGGAGCCGCGGCCAGTTGGAGATCTCGAACCCGCCCTCGGCCATGAACACCATGCGGCCCCAGCAGCCGATATCGCCGATCGTCAGCGTGTCGCCGGTGAGCCAGGGCCGGTCCTTCAGCGTGTCGTCGACAAAACCGAGCGCGGCCTCGGCGCGCGGGCGGAACTCGGCGATGACCTCGTCGTGCATCTTGCGGAAGCGGGCCGAGTGGCGCACCCGCGCGACCGCGGTGATGTGGTCGGCCTCCCACGACAGCCACTCGCGCGCCTGCCAGCGCTGCTGCTCGGTCTTGCCCTCGAAATGCCCGGTCGTGCGCGCGAGGTAGTCGAGGATCACGTTCGACTGGAGGATCGTCAGCCCGCGGTGGCGCAGCGACGGCACCACGCCCCACCGGTTGATCGCCAGGTATTCCGGCTCCTTCTGCTTGCCGATCTTGAGGTTGACCGTGCGGAACGAAAACGGCACCCGGGCGAGCGCCAGGTACAGCATCGGCTTGTAGCTGGAGCTGGAGGTGAAGCTCCCGTAAAGGGTCAGGCGTTCGGGGTCCATCAGTGCAGCAGGTCCTTGACCTCTTTGATGACGCGGGAATCGCGCTCCATCGTCTGGCGAAGCAGCCCCGCGTCGGCGACATCGATCGCGAGGCGCGCGGCGGCGGGCTGGGTTTTGACCGCCTGCCCGGCCGCGGTGAAAGCGGTAATCAGCCGCTTCAGCGCGACGGCGTCGAGCCCGGTGGGCCCGAACGCGGCGATCGCGGTCGTCGTCGAGTTGCGCGGCTTGCCGATTTCTTCCTGGAAGGTCGGCACCCCCGGCAGGCGCGGGTTGCGCTGAGCGCCGAAGGTCGCAATGGGGCGCACCGGCGGGGCCGGAGCGCCGGAGACCGGAACCACGGTCGCGGTGACGAGGAAGGCGGCGTCGGCCTTCTTGCCGGCGAGCGCGCCGAGGATCGTGTCGCGGTCGGCGGCGGCGACGTCGTTGAAATGCACGCCGAGCGCCTTTTCCATCAGCGCGAGCGGCACCCCGGCGGCGCTGACCCGTCCGGGCAGGGCCACCGACAGGGTCCGCGCCTTGGCGGCCGCGGCGAAATCTGCCCAATTCTTGATCGGCGAGGATTCGGGGACGACCAGCGCGACCGAGCCCGGCCCGGTCAGCTTGGCGACCGGCGTCAGCGCCGAGAGTCTTGGCGCCTTGCCGATGGCCTCGGCGATCTCGACCGAGAGAAGGTCGACGACGATGACGGTATGCCCGTCGGGCTTGGCGGCGGCGAGCTTGGCGAGCGAATTGGCGCCGTCATGCTCGACGATCACGGGATGCCCGGTCTGCTTCTCCAGCGCCGGCTTGAGCAGGCCGACGATCCGGTCGGTGATCGACCCCGGCCCGTACGGTTCGATGATTGTCAGCCCGGCCGGCGGATTGGCGGCCCGCGCCGGTCCCGCCAGCAAAAGGACGGCCAGGATCGCGGCGGCGAGCCGCCTCACTCAACATCCCCGAAGCCGAGCCGGTCGATGAGCCCGTATTCCTCGGCGAGGAGGCGCAGGCGGGCCCAGGTCGCGTCCTCGACATCGATGCCGTTCCGGCGGCGGTCCTGCTCTTTCACATGCTCGATCTCGCCGGGATAGAGCACACCCGACGACCCTTCGGCGGGCGGCGTCGATTTCAGGTAGCGGATGAACTCGCCGACCTCTTTTTTGAATTCGGCGAGCGGGCGGAACGCATCGACCTTGAAGCAGGCCATGAAGCAGCCGTCATTGTGCCGCCCGGTCGGCTCGACCCCGAAGCCGAGCCCGGTCAGGAGCCCGCACAGGATCTCGACCATCACCGCGAGGCCGTACCCCTTGTACCCGCCATCGGGGCCGCCCATCGGCAAGAGCGCGCCGCCCTGGCGAAGCTGGCGCGGATCGTTGGTCGGCTTGCCGTCGCTGCCGATCACCCAGCCGTCCGGCACCTTTTCGTTGCGCGCGACGGCGACCGCGATCTTGCCGGCCGCCGCCGCCGAGGTCGCCATGTCGAGATAGAGCGGCCCTTCGAGGTCGGAGGGGATCGCGATCGTGATCGGGTTGGTGCCGAGCCGCGCCTCGCGCCCGCCGAACGGCGCCACCGCCTTGGGCGAGCGGCCGCTATCGGCGGTGACGATGCCGATCATCCCGGCCTTCGCCGCCATCTGGCTGTAGCTCGACAGCCGGCCGATATGGCCCTGGCGGAACACGGTCGCGGCGGCGACGTTGCCCTTCTCGGCCTTCTCGATGGTCAGCCGCATTGCCTTGTCGTTGGCGACGTAGCCAAAGGCCCAATGCCCGTCGATAACGGTGTGGTTGGCCGATTCCTTGACGATGACCCAGGGCGCGCCGGGCACGATATGGCCGACCTTGATGCGGTCGATATAGGTCGGCACCTGGATGATGCCGTGCGAATCGTGGCCGACGAGGTTGGCGCCGACAATGTGGCGCATGACCAGCTCAGCCTCGTCCTTCGGCGTGCCGGCGGCGATGAACAAGGCCCGCCCGATCTCCTCGAGGCGGTCGGCCTGGACTTTCGGCATGGTCGGTTCCTCCCTACGCGGGCTCTTTGATGTGCGTCGCCCGCATCAGCCGCAGCGTCTCGGGGTCGTCGCGCATCCGGGAGGCGGCGGTGGTGATGAAATTCTCGTACTCGGCGCGGAGCTTTGGCGGCGCGACCTCGATCATCAGCCGGTTTTCGATCCAGAACTCGATGACGTGAAAGAACGGGTCGTGCCCCTGCATGCCGCGCCCGAACGTCTTGGTGCGCCAGCCCTCGCGCGCGCCGATCGCCTCGACCGCGGCGGTGTCGAGCGGAACCGACAGGAACATGTGAAACGGCCAGGTCTGCGGCGGCGCCTTGTTCTCGCCGAAGACGACCTGGTCGTCGTTGGCCGGGATGTCGAGCGTCGCCCGGTCGGGGTAGATCTCGATCATGTCGCCGTCCGCCCCCATGGCCATAAAGGCGCCTTCGAGCGGGCCGAACGGCACGCATTTTCCGCCCATCACCTCGGCGAGAACCTCGGCGACGTGCTGCGGGTTGCGGGCGGGGATCGAGACATGGTGGATCATCGGGAGCCTCCTGGTTTACGCCGCCGCCATCGTACTCCACCGGCCGCCGCCGTGGTAAGCTCGCGCATGAGCATCGCGATCCACCGCAAGGGCAGCGGCCCCGCTCTGGTGCTGCTGCACTGCCTCGGCGTCGACCACCGGCTGTGGGATATCGCGGCGGCCGGGCTCGAACGCGACTTCACGCTGATCGGCTACGATTTCCCGGGCCACGGGGAAAGCCCGCTTCCGGGGTCGGGCTATGGCATCGCCGAGCTGTCGGCGGCGCTCGCGGAGGTTTTCGCGCATGAGGGCATCGGCCGCGCCCATCTCGGCGGCATCTCGCTCGGCGGCCTCGTGGCGCAGCATTTCGCGGCGACGCACCCGGAGCTGGTCGACCGGCTGATGCTGCTCGACACGACGCCGCGCTATACGGACGAGATGCGCCGGATGTGGGTCGTGCGCGCGGAGCAGGCCCGCAAGCAGGGTGTCGCCTCGCTGCTCGACAGCCTGCTGCCGGTGTGGTTCACCCCCGGCTTTATCGCCACCGATCCGCCGGCGGTGCGCTATGTGCGCGACTGCTTTCACGGCGATTCCGGCGAGGGTTACGCGCTCGCCTGCGAGGCGCTCGGCGCGGCCGATCTGCGCGAGCTGGTCCCGCGGATCGAGGCGCCGACCCTGGTGGTGTGCGGCGACGAGGAAAGCCAGGCCTTTCGCGACGCGGCGGCCTTTCTCGCCGCCAACATCCCGAGCGCGACCTCGCTGACCCTGTCGCCGGCGCGCCACGCCTCGGTGCTGGAGCAACCCGAGGCGTTTGTCGCGGCGGCGCGCGAGTTCCTGCTCAGCCGTCCCTAGCCAAGCGCCTTCGCCACCGCGACCAGCATCGCGTCGGCGCCGCGCGCGCCGAGGATCGACAGCCCGATCGGGAGGCCGCCGACCGTCGCGCCGGGGATCGAGACCTGCGGCACGCCGGTGAGGCCGCCATGGCAGGCGAGCGCGGTGATGCGGTCGCGCAGCGGCTCCAGGGTCGAGATCGAGAGGCCGCATTCCGGGGCCGGAAACGGCGTCGTCGGCAGGCAGAGGATCGTGCCCGGCGCGAGAAGCCGGCGCATCCGCCCGCGCGCCTCCTCGCGCACCAGCGCGGCATAGGCGCGGTCGGCTTGTGACGACATCCCGCCGAGCACGAGGTTGCGCGCGACCGAGAACTGGAAGCGCGGGTTGGCCCGGTCGACCCATTGCTGGAAGGTCTGCCACGCCTCGTAGGGCTGGATCGTGCGCTGGGCGCGGGCCCAGGCGGCGAGACCGGGCGGGGCCATCGTCACCTCTTCCGCCGCCGTGCCGAGCAGCGTGGCGAGCCGGGCGACGAGCGGCTCCAGCGCAGCGGCGGCGTCGGGGTCGGCGAGCGCGAAGGCGTCGGAGGCGACGAGCAGCCGTGACGGCAGCGCCGTCGGGATCGCCTCGCCGAGCATGACCGCCGAGACGCGCGCGAAGGTCTCGGCGTCGCGGGCGAACCAGCCGGTCGTGTCGGAGGTGGGCGCCTGGCTCATCATCCCGGTGAGGTCGAGACGGCCATGCGTCGGCCGGATGCCGTACAGCCCGCAAAAGCTCGACGGCACCCGCACGGAGCCGCCGGTGTCGGTGCCGAGCGCGGTGTCGCACAGCCCGGCCGCGACCGCCGCCGCGGAGCCCGACGACGATCCGCCCGGCACATGGCCCGGCGCGCGCGGGTTGACCGGCGTGCCGTCGAACGGGTTTTCGCCGAGGATGCCGAGCGAGACCTCGTCGGTGACGGTCTTGCCGATCAGCGACGCGCCGGCATCGAGCAGGGTCTGGACGGCCCAGGCGTGGCGCGCCGGCACCGGATGGGTGCGCGCCCAATCGGGGTTGCCGCCGCCGGTCGGACGCCCAGCCACATCGAAGAGGTCCTTGGCGGCGAAGGTGAGGCCGGAAAGCGGCCCGCCTCCCCGCCCCTCGACGCGAAACGCCTGCCCCGGCACAAAGGCGCCGACCGTGTCATCCACCGCCTTCCCTCCACCCGCCGCTTTCGCCTATCATCCGCGACGCGCGGGTGTAGCTCAATGGTAGAGCAGAAGCTTCCCAAGCTTACGACGAGGGTTCGATTCCCTTCACCCGCTCCATCGCTTAGCCGAGGATTTCGCGGAACTCCCGCGGGCTGACGAGACGAATTCCCTGGTATTCGCCGATCGGCAACAGACGCGCCCGGTCGCCGGTGACGAGGAAGTCGGCCTTCGCCGCGACCGCCGCCGCGATAATCTGGTCATCCTTCGGATCGCCGTGCACCACGTGCAGCGCCGGGCCGTCGGGCACCATCTCCGCCTGGATGAGAAGCCAACGAATGTACTCGCGCACATCGTCGTCCGCGTAAGCGAACGAGCGACGAAGGCGGGGTTTCGCAAGCAGGGTTTCGCCGGTCTCGGTCAGGATCGCGGCCGACAGGCAGAGCTGATAGCGCTCGATTGCCGGCGCGCGAAGGATCCGCACGACGGAGCCGTCCGGCGTCAAGAAGGCGCTGACCAGAACCGAGCTATCGAGGACGGCTCGAGGCATGTTTGGCGCGGACCGCGCGCACCTCGTCGGCCGCCAGGTCCATGATCTCGTCCTCGGTCGGAGCCGGCTCGGGGCCGATGTACCTCACGCGGCTTAGGATGCGCTCGAGCTGTCGATCGGCTTCCGCTCGGTTAACGACTGAAACCGGCTTGAGCGTTACGGCGCCAGCCGACACTTCAAGGTCGAGATAGTCGCCTCGGAAAGATTGAGCGCTTTGCGCGCCTCGGCCGGCAAGGTTACTTGCCCGCCACGGAGCATCCGTACGAGCGCCATGATGCCGTTCTCCCGTTGTACGATAGCTCTATCATAAGATTACGCAATCTACGTAATTACATATTTACATGCCCGTCCGAGAATGAAAGGTATGGGGACCAAAGTCTTCGATCCCGCATGACGACAGTCGAGCCGTTCGAGGCGCCAGGCATTCGCGGCGAGTTGCATCGCCCCGATAGGCCGTCCGGCTGGGGGCTGGTGCTGACTCATGGCGCGGGCGGCAATCGCGGCGCGCCGCTGCTGGTCGCCGCGGCGGCGGCGTTTGCGGCGGTCGGTGTGCTGGTGCTGCGCTGCGACCTGCCGTTTCGCCAGCGGCGTCCCAAGGGACCGCCATCGCCATCGACCGCCGCGGCGGACCGGGAGGGGTTGCGGCTGGCCGTCGAGGCGATGCGGGGGCTCGGGGCGGCGCGGATCGCGCTCGGCGGCCAGTCCTATGGCGGCCGGCAGGCGACGATGCTCGCCGCCGAGACCGCCGATCTCGTCGATTCCCTCCTGCTCTTCTCCTATCCGCTGCACCCGCCGGGCAAGCCGGACCGGCTGCGCACCGAGCATTTCCCGCGGCTGCGGGTGCCCTGCCTCTTTGTCCAGGGCTCCGCCGATCCGTTCGGAACGCCGGCGGAATTGGGGCCCGCGATTGCCTCGATACCGGGGAGGATGGCGCTGATCCGCGTCGAAGGGGCCGGCCACGATCTGAAGCGGGGGCGGTTCGATCTCGATGCCGTGGTCAAGGAATCGATGCGGCTGTAATTCCAAACGAAAAGAGCGCCGCGGCTTCCCACGGCGCCCTTGTCTCGCGAGCGAAAGGACTATTCGGCCGCCATGTGGAACAGCTCCACGGCGTCTTCCCACACGGTCATGTTCTTGCCGTAGGAGATCGCCGCGGCTTGCGCGCCGGCGACGAGGTGCATCGCGTTCCACGGGGCGCGGGTCGCGTAGTACTCCTCGATTACCGCGTTGTGGTGCTTGAAGGCGTGCATCTCGGTGAAATTGTCGTGACAGACGATTTCCGCGAGCCGCCCCATCAGCGCCTTCGGGTCGTAGCCGCAATTCACGTATTGCTGCGCCAGATTGCACGTGTCCTTGACCTCGGGCACGGCGCGCATCAGGCCGAGATTGCTCACCTTGGCCCAGTCGGTCGGCGGCTGGCTGTAGATGCTGTGCACGATCGCGTCGAGCAGGGCCTCCTGCGACTTCTCCGGCAGGGCGGCGACGGCCTCGGGGTCGGGCTGCACGGTCGGCTCCATCCGCATCTGCGTCGAGCGCACCTCGGGGCCGGTGTGCCAGAGCAGCAGGATCAGGATCTTGTTGCGGAGGCTCAACCCGTCGAGCTTCAACAGATAGCGGCGGAGGTTGGCGCTGGTGTGCAGGTGCACATCCATCGGGT
>DASUIE010000288.1:0-18005 GCA_036273175.1 Allostellaceae bacterium | reverse complement strand
CCGTTGGCGTCGATGTCGAAGGTGACCTCGACCTGCGGCATGCCGCGCGGCGCCGGCGGGATGCCGACCAGGTCGAACTGGCCGAGCAGCTTGTTGTCCGACGCCATCTCGCGCTCGCCCTGGAACACGCGGATCGTCACCGCGGTCTGGCTGTCCTCGGCGGTCGAGAAGGTCTGGCTCTTCTTGGTCGGGATCGTCGTGTTGCGGTCGATGAGGCGCGTGAACACGCCGCCCAGCGTCTCGATGCCGAGCGACAGCGGGGTCACGTCGAGCAAGAGGACGTCCTTGACCTCGCCCTGCAAGACGCCGGCCTGGATCGCCGCGCCGATGGCGACGACCTCGTCCGGGTTGACCGAGCGGTTCGGCTCCTTGCCGAAGAACTGCTTCACCGTCTCGATGACCTTGGGCATGCGGGTCATGCCGCCGACCAGGATCACCTCGTCGATCTCGCTGCTCTTCAGCCCGGCATCCTTCAGCGCGTTGCGGCACGGGCCGACCGTGCGCTGGATCAGGTCCTCGACCAGCGCTTCCAGCTTCGCCCGGGTCAGCTTGATGTTGAGATGTTTAGGCCCGGTCTGGTCGGCGGTGATGAAGGGCAGGTTCACCTCGGTCTGCGCCGAGGACGACAGCTCGATCTTGGCCTTCTCCGCCGCCTCCTTCAGGCGCTGGAGGGCGAGCCGGTCGTTGCGCAGGTCGATGCCCTGCTCCTTTTTGAACTCGTCGGCCAGGTAGTCGATGATCTTGCGGTCGAAATCCTCGCCGCCGAGAAAGGTGTCGCCGTTCGTCGACTTGACCTCGAACACCCCGTCGCCGATTTCGAGGACCGAGATGTCGAAGGTGCCGCCGCCGAGGTCGTAGACCGCGATCGTGCCGCTGTTCTTCTTCTCCATCCCGTAGGCCAACGCGGCCGCGGTCGGCTCGTTGATGATGCGCAGCACCTCAAGCCCCGCGATGCGGCCGGCATCCTTGGTCGCCTGGCGCTGCGAGTCGTTGAAGTACGCGGGAACCGTGATGACCGCCTGCGTGACGGTCTCGCCGAGATAGGCCTCGGCGGTCTCCTTCATCTTCTGCAGGATGAAGGCGCTGATCTGGGAGGGCGCGTATTTCTTGCCGCGGCTCTCGACCCAGGCGTCGTTGTTCTCGCCCTTGATGATCTTGTACGGGACCATGTCGACGTCCTTCGCCACCATCGGGTCGGTGAAGGGCCGGCCGATCAGCCGTTTGATCGCGAAGAACGTGTTTTCGGGATTGGTCACCGCCTGGCGCTTGGCCGATTGGCCGACGAGGCGCTCTTCGGACTCGGTAAACGCGACCATGGACGGTGTCGTGCGACCGCCCTCGCTGTTTTCGAGGACCTTGGCAGTCCTGCCTTCCATGACGGCAACGCAGGAATTGGTCGTGCCGAGATCGATACCGATAACTTTGCTCATGGACACTCCTTAGATAAGCAGGACCGAACGGCCCGGGAACGGCACCGTCCCGATCCCCCGGGAATGACAACGCAGCCATGGTTTGGCTGACGGGAGGTATATAGGAGCCGTGTTCCGGGCACACAACTCCGCGAGCGATTTCGCGTGATCGTTTCTGCGAGCTACCGCACCGATATCCCTGCCTTCTACGCGCGCTGGTTCATGGCTCGCCTTGGCGCGGGGTTCTGCCGTGTCCGCAACCCCTATTCCGGCGGCGAAAGCACGGTGTCGCTGCGGCCCGGTTCGGTTGACGGGTTTGTCTTCTGGACCCGCAACCTGCGGCCGCTGCTGCCGCATCTGGACGCGGTGAGGGCCGTCGCGCCGTTTGCCGTCCAATTCACCGCGACCGGGTACCCGCGCAGCCTCGAAACCTCGGTGATCGCGCCGGAGGAGGCGGTCTCGCAGCTCCGCGAAATCGCCCGCCGCTTCGGCAAGCGCGCCGGGGTGTGGCGGTACGACCCGATCGTCGTAGCCCCCGATCTGCCGCATGAGGCCAACTTCGCCGCGCTCGCCCGCGGTCTCGCCGGCGTCGTCGACGAGGTCGTGCTGTCGTTTGTTCACCCCTACCGCAAGACCGCCCGCAATCTCGCGCGCGCGGGCATCGCCTGGCGCGACCCGCCGCCGGACGAAAAGCGGGCGCAACTGGCGCGGCTCGCCGAGATCGCCGCCGACCACCGCATCGCCGCGACGCTCTGCACCCAACCCGATCTCGCCGGCCCCGGCCTCGGCGAGGCCCGCTGCATCGATGCCGGCCGCCTTTCCGACATCGCCGGCCACCCGATCGCGGCGCGGGAAAGCGGCAACCGGGCCGGCTGCCGCTGCGTCCTGTCTCGCGACATCGGCGCCTACGACACCTGTCCCCACGGCTGCGTCTATTGCTATGCCGTCGCCGACCGCGACCGCGCCGTCGCTAATTTCCGCGCCCACGACCCGGAGGGCGAGGTGCTTACACGACCCGGATATCGGTCTTGGCGAAATCCTCGCCCTTGAACAGCAGCGGCACGCCGAGGCTGCGCGCGCAGGCATAGGCAAAGCAGTCGCCCCTGTTGAGCGCCGCCGGATGCCGCCCGCGCCCGAACCGCCCGAACGCGTCGATCGCGAGCCCGCCTATCTCCGCTGTGTCGCAATCGGCGCGGTGTAGCGTTCTTCCGCCGCATCGAGCTGGCGCGCCAGGGTTTCACCGTCGCTCTCGCCCGCAATAATCGCGGCCAGGGCCGAAGCGTCGATAAACATCAGGGCACATCCGTCAGTTCGTCTTCGCCCGATAGTTCATCGAAAAAAGCTTTGTCCGCCAAAAGGCCGGTGGGAGGTCCGAGGGCCTGAAACGCCATTTGCGCAGCCCTCACGGCTTCCATAAAATCGGCCGCCCCGTATTCTTGCTCGTATTCGTGCTCGACCGCCTCGCGCACGGTCGCCGTCAGGGTCTTCCCCTTCAGCTTGGCCAGCTTGCGCACCGCCAGGTCGGTCGCTTCGTCCCGGATGTGAAAGGCCATCTCGCGGTCTCGATCTACACGCCTGCAAGCCACAGTATAGACGGCACGAAGATCGGCGTTTGCCCCTGGCGGCGATACAGCGCTTCGCAGGCCGCGATCACCCCGTCCGGGTCGGCAAAATCCAGGCGCAGCGGCGTCGCCGAATTGGCGGTGCGCCGCGTGTTGCCGCTGAACCGCACCAGCCATCCGCGGCCCCAGGCGATCCCGCCCGCCGTCACTCGCCCTTCGCCACGCCGACCATCGCCGGGCGCAGCAGGCGATCGTGCAGCACGTAGCCCGGCTGCAGCACCTCGACGACGGTGCCGGCGGGCTGGCCGCTGTTTTCCGCCTCGAAGATCGCCTGGTGCAAGTTGTGGTCGAACTTCTCGCCTTTCGGGTCGATGCGCTTCAGACCGTGGCGCTCGAACGCCGCCAACAGCTCGCGCTCGGTGGCCGCGACCCCTTCGATCAGCGAGCGGGTCTTGTCGTCGCCGGCCTCGTCTGGCGGCACGCTGTCGAGCGCCCGGCGAAGGTTGTCGGCCGCGCCGAGCAAATCCTTGGCAAACCCCGCGACCGCGTATTTGAGGGCGTCGGCCCGCTCGCGCTCGGTGCGGCGGCGCACGTTCTCGGCCTCGGCCATCGCCCGCAGCGTCCGGTCCTTGTGCTCCGCCACCTCGGCTTCGAGGGCGGCGATGCGCGCCTCGGGCGTCTCCGCATCAGGCTCCGCCGTCGCCTCTTCGGTTTCGGCGGCCGGGTCGTTCGCCGGCCCCACCGATTCGTCCTTGTCGTCCATCTTTCCTATCCGATCAGGCGCCCGATGATCTTGGCGGTGTAATCCACCATCGGAATGATCCGGGCATAGTTGATCCGTGTGGGGCCGATGACCCCGATCGCGCCGACGATCTGCTCGCGGCTGTTCTGGTAGGGGGCGATGATCATCGAGCATCCCGCGACCCCGAACAAATGGCTCTCGGCGCCGATAAAGATCTGCACCCCCTCGCCTTTGCGGCTGGCGTCGAGCAGGCGGAGGATCGTCTCCTTGGTCTCCAGCATCTCGAACAACGCCCTCAGGCGTTCGAGGTCGCCGAGCGCGGTAACATCTTCAAGCAGATTTGCCTGGCCTTTGACGATCAGCGCGCTGCCCGGGTCGCCGCCGGCCCAGCTCGCGAGCCCGGTCTCGACGAGACGCGAGGTGAGGTCGTCGAGCTGCGCCTTGTTCGACTGGATCTCGGCCTCGATCTCGGTCTTCGCCTCTTCCATGGTCCGGCCGGCGAGCCGCGTGTTGAGGTAATTGCTGGCGCTGACCATCGCCGAGGGCGGCAGGCCGAGCGGCACCTCGATGACCCGGTTCTCGACCAGCCCGTCCTCGGTAATCAGCACGACGAGGGCGCGTCCCGGGCCGAGATTGACGAACTCGAAATGCTTGAGCGGCCGATCCTGCTTCGGCACGACGACGAGACCGGCGCAATGCGACAGCCCGCTCAGCGCCGTCGTCGCCTCTTCCAGCGCCTGCGCCAGGCTCTTTCCGCGCGTCACGAGCAGGCTTTCGAGATTGCGCCGCTCGTCTTCGGCCAGTCCGCCGATCTCCAAGAGCCCGTTGACGAAGAGCCGCATCCCGGCTTCGGTCGGCAGACGTCCGGCCGAGGTATGCGGCGAGTACAGCAGGCCCGCCTCCTCCAGGTCGGCCATCACGTTGCGGATCGTCGCCGGCGACAGGTTCTGCGCCAAGAGCCGCGACAGCGTGCGCGACCCCATCGGCTCGCCGGTCGCGACATAGCCGTCGACGATGTGCCGGAAAATCTCGCGGCTGCGCTCGTTCAGCTCCGAGATCGGCGACGGCATGACCGGAGCGGCGGCGGCTCTCATCGTTCGTTGTTCCAACTGCGGCGTTCGCGAAATCTAGGAACGCCACCCCGCAGCGTCAACTCGGGGGTATTAGTAGGAGAGTTTGAAGATCGTCTCGAAGGCGTCGCCCTTCGGCGTCACCCAGTGGCCGTCGAGATCGGAATAGAACGGCTTGAACGCGTATTGAGAGCCGTCGGTGTTTTGGAACTTGAGCTCGCCGCCCTTGACGATCCCGGTACCGTGCAGCACCCCGCCCGGCCCTTTGCTGTTGGCGGCCGGCGGGCCGAACACATAAGTGATCGTCGCGGTGCCGTCGGCGGCGACGTTTTCGACGATCAGCGCGGCGCAAAGCTGCCTGTTCCAGGTCGCGTCGCTGAAGATGCCGACAAACGGCCGATACGCCTCGGGCACGGAGTCGCGCGGCGCGACCGTGAAGTTGACGGGCTGGTTGCAGAACACCCGCCCCTCCGGCGGCGCCTCCGGAGCCGGGGCAGGCGCCTGCGCGGTCAGCAGCAGCAACGATGCGGCAACGGCCAGGCGAGGTCGCATCTGGCGGGGCTCCTTTCGGCTGGCGGGAACAGCTTAGCGCGGCGGGATGGTGTAGACGAGGCGCCCGGTCCGCCAGCTCGCATGCTCATCGGGAACCTCCGGTTGCATATCGCCGGGCAGCATCCCCCGCTTCGCCCGCGGCGGCAACGACCCTATATAGGGGTCATGCCAAACACCGAGTTTCCACAGCCGCTTTCCGGCATGGTCGTGCCGCGCTTTGGCGAGATCGCGACCTTCATGCGCCTGCCGATCGAGCGCGACCCGTCGCGGCTCGACATCGCTCTTGTCGGCGTGCCCTGGGATGGCGGCACCACCTTCCGCCCGGGCGCCCGGCACGGCCCGCGCGAAATCCGCAACATGTCGACCTTGATGCGCCGGGTGCACCATGTCAGCCGCATCTCTCCTTATGAGCTGTGTCGCGTCGGCGATCATGGCGACACGCCGGTCAACCCGATCGACCTCGCCGATTCGCTGAGGCGTATCGAGGCGTTTTACGCCCGTCTGCATGCGGCCGGGGCGGCGCCGCTTTCGGCCGGCGGCGACCACCTGGTCACGCTGCCGATCCTGCGGGCGGTTGCCCGCGAGCGGCCGGTCGGACTCATCCATTTCGATGCCCATTCCGACACCTCGGACGAGTATTTCGGCGGCCAGAAATACACGCACGGCACGCCGTTCCGCCGCGCCGTCGAGGAGGGGCTGGTCGATCCCAAGCGGATGGTCCAGATCGGCATCCGCGGCTCGATCTACTCGGCCGACGAAACGGACTGGGCGCAAAGCGTCGGCATCCGCATCGTCCATATCGAGGAGTTTTTCCGCCTCGGCCCCGAAGCTGTCATTGATGAGGCGCGCCGTATCGTCGGCGACGGCCCGACCTATGTCAGCTTCGATGTCGACGGGCTCGATCCGGTCTACGCGCCGGGAACCGGCACGCCGGAGATCGGCGGCTTCTCGACCGCCGAGGCGCAGCGGATGCTTCGCCTGCTCGACGGGCTTGACCTCGTCGGCGGCGATGTCGTCGAGGTGGCGCCGCCCTTCGACCCGTCTGGCAATACCGCGCTGGTCGGTGCGACGATGATGTGGGAAATCTTGTGCGTGCTGGCGCCGGCGGTGCATCGGCGCAAAAAGGGGGAAAGCCATGGCCAATGACGTCCTCACCGCAACCCGCTCGCCGGTGGTCGAAACCCAGTCCGGCAAGCTGCGCGGCGCCACCGCGGGCGGCATCCACGCCTTCAAGGGCATCCCCTACGGCGCGCCGACCTCGGGCGCCAACCGCTTCATGCCGCCCCAGCCGGCGGAGCCTTGGGCCGGCGTGCGCGAGGCGCTCGAGTATCGCGGCCACGCGCCGCAATCGCCGCTCCGCGCCGAGAAGCGGCCGGAGCTCGCGACCGTGCTTGGGCCGCCCGACGCGACCCCGGAGGGCGAGGATTGCCTGACCCTCAACATCTGGACCCCAGGCCTCGACGCGGCCAAGCGGCCGGTGATGGTGTGGCTGCATGGCGGCGCCTTCGCCTACGGCTCCGGCAACCGCGCGGTCACCGCCGGCGAGAATCTGGCGCGGCGCGGCGATGTCGTCGTGGTCAGCGTCAACCACCGGCTCAACATACTCGGCTACCTGCACCTGGCCGAGCGCGGCGGCGAGCGCTTCGCCCATTCCGGCAACGCCGGCACGCTCGACCTCGCCGCGGCGCTGCGCTGGGTCCGCGACAACATCGCCGGGTTCGGCGGCGACCCCGGCAACGTCACGATCTTCGGCGAGTCGGGCGGCGGCGGTAAGGTCAGCGTCCTCCTGGCGATGCCGGCGGCGAAGGGGCTTTTTCACCGCGCCGTCGTGCAAAGCGGCGCGACGATCCGCGTCTCCACCCGGGAGCGCGGCGCGGCGCTCGCCGACGCGGTCCTCAAGGAGCTCGGCGGCGATTGCGACAGCTTGCAGAGAATCCCGTACCGGAAGCTGCAGGGGGCGATGGCGGCGGCCTCGCGTGCGGTCGGCCCGACCCGGTGGAAGCTGCTCGACCGCTACGATTTCGGCCCGGTCGCCGACGGCGCCGATCTCCCGTCGCAGCCCTTCGATCCCGCGGCGCCGGCGATCTCGGCCGACATTCCGCTGCTGATCGGCGGAACGCGCGAGGAGAACGGTTTCTTCCTCGCCGATGACGACGAGGTGTGGCACGGCCGGGTGACCGAGGAGTCGCTGCGCCGCCGCATCGCCGCCGTAGCCGGCGGCGAGGCCGAGCAGGTGCTGGCCGCCTATCCGGGCGGCGCTCCCGGCGACCGGCTGATCGCGGCGCTGACCGGCGCCAATTTCTGGGTCCGCACGGTGCTTCTGGCCGAGCGCAAGGCGGCCCAGCGGGCGCCGGTATACATGTATTCGCTCGACTGGCGCTCGCCGTTCCAGGGCGGCCGGCTCAAGGCCCACCACGCGATGGACTTGCCCTTCGTTTTCGACACGCCCGACGTGCCCGACACGACGAGGGGCGCGGCCGGCGCGAGAGAGCTTGCCGCGATCGTATCGGGGGTTTGGGCCAATTTCGCCCGCTCCGGGTCGCCGAAGACCGCCGCGATCCCGGATTGGCCCGCCTACGACACCGCCCGCCGCGCGACGATGCTGTTCGACGCGACATGCCGGGTCGCCAACGACCCCGACCGCGATGCCCGCCTCGCCTGGATGCGGGTCGCGGCGGCGCCGGGTTAGCTATCGCGCCCGGAACTGCGTCTTGCCGAAATAGTTCTCGCGCTCGGCATCGGTGATCGCGCGCTGGTCGCGGCCTTCGGCCAGCACCTGGACCCCGCGCTGCACCCCCGGCCGCGCCGCCATCTCGTCGTACCAGCGCTTGACCGCCGGATAGTCGCCGAAATCGATATATCCGCGCTGGTCGAAACGCGGCGTCGGGGTCGTCGCCGTGCGCAGCCAGGGGAAGTTGATGATGTCGGCCATGCTGTATTCGTCGCCGGCGAGCCAGTGCGTCTCCTCGAGCCGGCGGTTCAGCACCTGGGTCAGCCGCTTCGCTTCGTTGGCGTAGCGCTCGATCGCATAGGGAACCCGTTCGGGCGCATAGGCGCCGAAATGGTTCCACTGGCCGAACATCGGGCCGACGCCGCCCATCTGAAACATGATCCATTCGAGGCATTTATAGCGGCCGATCGGGTCTTTCGGGATCAGCCTGCCGCCGGTCTTCTCCGATAGATAGATGAGGATCGCCGCCGACTCGAACAGCGTGAACGGCTTGCCGCCGGGCCCGTCGGAATCGACGATCGCCGGGATGCGGTGGTTCGGCGTGATCTTCAGGAATTCGGGCTTGAACTGGTCGCCAGCGCCGATATCGACCGGGATGACCTTGTATTCGAGCCCCAATTCCTCGAGCGCGATATGCACCTTGTGACCGTTGGGGGTCGGCCACGACCAGAGTTCGAGCATGCGGCGGTCTCCGTTGTCAGGGTTGGTCAAGCTGCTTGACCAAAAATCTCTCGGCCATCATATGAGACGCGAGTAGGAGGCCGCACGATGGCATGCCAAGTCAATCTGGCCGAAGCAAAGGCCAAGCTGTCCGAGCTGCTCGACCGGGCGCTCGCCGGCGAGGAGGTCGTCATCGCCCGCGCCGGCAAGCCGCTGGCCCGGCTCGCGCCGCTTACCGGTAAGCACCCGCGTGAGGGCCGAGGCGCCTGGCGCGGCTGGAGCGCCGATGTCCCGACCGAGGTCTTTCTCGCCCAGATGGACCCGGAAGACCTCGATGCCGCTGAAGGCAAGTTCAGCGACGAGTTCGGTATCAGCCTGCCCCGGCCCGGCGACAAGTGAGGCTGCTGCTCGATACGCATGCACTGTTGTGGTGGTTCATGGACGACCGGCGGTTGTCGCGCGTCGCGGGAGCCGCGCTCGACGATACCGCCAACGAATTGTTCGTCAGCGCCGTGGCGGCGTATGAGATCGTGTACAAGCAAGGTCTAGGGCGGCTCGAGCCATTGCCGGACGGGTTGCCGCGCCGGCTTCAGCGCGCCGGCATCTCGGTGATCCCGCTATCCCTCGACCACGCCCTCGCCGCGGCGGCGCTGCCCGGGCCGCACCGCGACCCCTGGGACCGGATCATGATGGCCCAGGCACTAACCGAGTCTCTGACCGTCGCGACAACCGACCGCGTCTTTTCCGATTACGGCGTTCCGGTTCTCTGGTAGCGGCTACTCGTCCTCGGCCGCGAGCCGTTTGAGCCCGGCGGCGTCCGTGCCGTAGCGCAGCCATTCCTCGTGATGCGCGAAGCCGAGGCGGCCGTAGAACCCGCGCGCCGGGTTCCAGTCGAGCACGTGGAAATCGATGCGGCCCCAGCCGCGCTCCAGCGCGACCGTCGCGAGGCGCGCCATCAGCCGTCTTCCAACCCCATTCTGGCGCGCCGTCTCGGCGACGAAAATGTCTTCGAGGAACAGCGTCGGCTGCCCGAGCCAGGTCGAGAACCTTGTGTGGAACAGCGCCATCCCGACCGGCTCGCCGTCGCGCTCGGCGATCAGCGTCTCGAAGCGCGGGTTGGCGCCGAAACCGTGCCGGCGCAAATCGGCCTCGCTGGCGACCACCGCCCCCGGGGCCTTCTCGAAAACCGCCAGCTCGCGGATGAAACGGAGGATGAGGCCGCAATCGGCCTCGGTCGCGAAACGGATGGCGATCATCGCTCGCGCCATTCCCGCGCGCCGCTGCCCGGCGGCCCGAAATCGCGCGGGGCGAGACCCGCCTGAAACCAGGTGACAAAGCTGTAGATGCTGAACACCGGCAGGCGGGTGTGCTCGTGCACGGCGCGGGCATACGGGACCATGTTGGTGCATTCGAGCAGCACGGCGCCGGTATCCGGGTGCGCGGCGACCAGCGTATCGGCGGCGTCGATTATGTCGCGCTCGGCCAGCGCCGCGTCGAGCCGCATCTCGTCGCCGATGATCGCGCGGCTGAACTCGCGCCCGTCATCGGTGCCGACGACCGGCGTCTCGGGGTCGGCGCCGGCTGCGATCAGGTGCTCGCGGCCGAGGCTGCGGGCGCTGATCGTGATCACCCCGACCCGTTTCCCCGGCGGCAGAATGCGCTCGATAAACGGGATCTGCATCAGGCTCGACGTCGCCACCGGCACGCCGGCCCGCTCGGCGATCTCGCGCTGATAGAGCGACAGAAATCCGCAGGTCGTCGTGATCCCGTCGGCGCCGAGCCGCACCAGCTCCTCCGCCGCGTCGAGAAAGGCTGGGAGCAGCCCCGCCGCCTTCTGCTCGACGACCCGGCGCGGCGAGGCGTCGGCGACGACTCTGTACAGCACCGGAAACGGCCAGGTGAGCGCGTTGCCCATATCGCCGGGAATCCGGGGAAAGCGCGATTCGAGCATCAAGATGCCGACCCGCGCCCCGTAAAGCCCTTTCCCCCCATGGGCGATGCGGGATTGATCGCTAGTCATGGACGCACGATACGACAAAGCGCGCCCCCGGGGGAGCGCGCCTTGCCTTGCCGCGAAAAGCGGTCAGTTCAGTTCGTCAGCCCGTAGAACTTGCCCGCGTTGCCGCACGTCATCGCAAACTTGACGTCGGCGGGGAGGTGGCTGAACTGGTCGTCGATATACTTCACCGATTCCGGCCACACGCCGTCCGGATGCGGGAAGTCCGAGCCCCACATCAGCGTCTCGACGCCCATGTCCTCGATCAGCTTGGTGCCGATGCGGTCGTACTGGAACGTCGCGCGGCACTGGTTGCGCCAGTATTCGCTCGGCAGCTTCTTCAGCTTGAGGTCCTGGTACTGGTCCTTGTACTCGAAATCCATGCGGTCGATCACGTAGGGGATCCAGCCGATCCCGCTCTCGCCAAAGACGACGCGGATATTCGGGAAGCGCTCGAACACCGCCGCGCCCATCAGGTCGGTCAGGATCGTCGCCAGCGTCATCTGGAAACGAACGAGCCCGCTATAGGTCATGCGGCGGGAAATCTCCGGCTCGAGCGTCTTGCGCAGCTCGGGGTCGGTCGCCGGGAAGGTGTGGAAATGCAGCGGCAGCTGCGTCTCGTTGACCGCCTCCCATAGCGGATCCCACATCGGGTGCCACATCCCGGTCATGTGCCAGGAGCAGGACAGCTCGACGCCCTTCATCCCCTTCTTCGCGACGCGCCGGACTTCGCGCGCGGCGCCCTCGATATTGTTATAGGGCAGGCAGGCGAGACCGATCATGCGGTCGGGGTAATAGCTCGTGAAATCGTGCATGAAGTCGTTGTAGATGCGCAGCATCTCGTCGGCGGCTTCCGGGTCCGACATCTTGGCGCAGGCCGCCAGGATGCCGTAGATGACCTCGGCGTCGACGCCGTCGCGGTCCAAATCCTTGACGCGCAGGTGCGGGTCGCCGGGACGCCGCATGCCCTTTTCGAAATAATCGCGGTAAAGCCCGGCCTCGGCCATCTTGTCGGCGCGCAGCTGCTTGCCGGGGACATGCGGGGTGCCGGTGGCGCCGACCCCGCCGCACTGGCCGTAATTGGCGCCGTTCCTGTCGGTCCAGACCTCCACGCCGTCCGCGTTCTTTTCGACGTAGGGCATCAGGTCTTTCAGCTTGCTCGACGCGTTCGACGTGAACAGGTCGGGCGGCAGCCAGAGCATGTCGAGATGGCAATCGGCCGAAATTCGCTTGTACTGCATCTGCTCAATCTCCCGCGACGAGAAGTGCCGTGAGCTCGATGATAAGCCACCGAGACCTTCCGCGACTGTAACCCAGCTTTCACGCGCTGTCCCATGCGTTTTCCGCCGAATTTGCCGGGCCGCTATGCGTTGGAGCGACTATATTGAGCCTATGAGCGAAGACGCGGCACTGACGGAGCGGTTCGAGGCGCGGGTCGCGCACGAGGACAAGATCGAGCCCAACGACTGGATGCCCGAGGCTTACCGCCGCACCCTCATCCGCCAGATTTCCCAGCACGCGCATTCCGAGGTCGTCGGGATGCTGCCCGAGGGCAACTGGATCACCCGCGCCCCGACGCTGAAACGGAAGGCCGCGCTCCTCGCCAAGGTGCAGGACGAGGCCGGCCACGGGCTCTACCTCTACGCCGCCGCCGAGACGCTCGGCATCTCGCGCGAGGAGATGGTCGAGCAGCTTCTCGCCGGCGCCGCCCGCTATTCGTCGATCTTCAACTACCCGACGCTGACCTGGGCCGATATCGGCGCGGTCGGCTGGCTCGTCGACGGCGCGGCGATCATCAACCAGATCATGCTGTGCCGCTGCTCCTACGGCCCCTATGCCCGGGCGATGATCCGCATCTGCAAGGAGGAGAGCTTTCACCAGCGCCAGGGCTTCGAGATCATGCTGACGCTTTGCCGCGGCACGGCGGAGCAGAAGGCGATGGCGCAGGATGCGCTCGACCGCTGGTGGTGGCCGAGCCTGATGATGTTCGGGCCGCACGATTCCGAGTCGTCGCATTCGGACCAGTCGATGAAATGGCGGATCAAGCGGCAATCCAACGACGAGCTGCGCCAGCATTTCATCGACATGACCGTCGAGCAGGCCAAGGTGCTGGACCTGACGATGCCCGACCCCGAGCTCGCCCACGACGCGGCGAGCGGGCACTGGAAGGGCGGGGAGATCGACTGGGCCGAGTTCCGCGCCGTCATCTCCGGCAACGGCCCGTGCAACCGCCAGCGCCTGCAGCAGCGCCGCGACGCGCACGAGGCCGGCGCCTGGGTCCGCGAGGCGGCCCTCGCCTACGCGGCAAAGCATCCGGCGCCATGACCGAGACGCTGACCCCGCTGTGGGAGGTCTTCATCCGCGCCCGCACCGGGCTCGCGCACCGGCATGTCGGCAGCGTTCACGCCGCCGATGCCGAGATGGCGCTGCAGGCGGCGCGCGACACCTACACGCGGCGCGACGAGGGGGTGTCGCTGTGGGTCGTGCCCTCGGCCGCGATCACCGCCTCCGACCCGGCCGACGAGGCGACGCTGTTCGAGCCCGCCAAGCCCTACCGGCACCCGAGCTTCTACGTGTTGCCGGACGAGGTCGGCGACATGTGATGGCGGAATCCGAGCGCCTGCTCGCCCTCGCCGACGACGCGCTGATCCTCGGCCACCGGCTGTCGGAATGGACCGGGCACGCGCCGCTGCTGGAGGAGGAGCTGGCGCTCGGCAATATCGCGCTCGACCTGATCGGCACCGCGCGGGGCCTCTACCAGCGGGTCGGCGACGAGGACCGGCTCGCCTATCACCGCGACGCCCCGGAATTTCGCAACCTGCTGCTGGTCGAGCAGCCCAACGGCGACTTTGCCCACACGATCGTGCGGCAATTCCTTTACTCCGCCTATGCCGCGCCGTTCTGGCAGGGTGCCGAGCCCACCGACATTGCCGCCGAGGCGGCGCGGCAATCGGTCTATCATCTGCGCCATGCCGGAGAGTGGCTGGTGCGGCTCGGCGACGGCACCGAGGAAAGCCACCGCCGCGCCCAGGCCGCGCTCGACGGATTGTGGATGTATACGGGCGAGATGTTCGAGGATCGGCCCGCCCCGCTGCGCGCGCAATGGGATGAGACCGTCGACCGCGCGCTCGCCCGCGCGGCGCTGGCCCGCCCGCAATCCACGTATATGCAATCCGGCGGGCGGCGCGGCCGCCATTCCGAGCATCTCGGCTACATCCTCGCCGAGATGCAGTTTCTCCAGCGGGCCTATCCGGGCGCGACATGGTGAGGGCGCGCTTTCACGCTCTCGCGGTCGCCGATATCCGCCGCGAGACGCCGGATTGCGTGTCGCTCGCCTTTGCCGTGCCGGGCCGGCTGCGCGAGCGGTTCCACTTCAAGCCGGGGCAGTACCTGACGCTGCGCGCGACGCTCGGCGGTGTGGAGGTGCGGCGCTGCTATTCGATCTGTTCCGGGCTCGACGACGGCGAGCTGCGCGTCGCGGTCAAGCATGTCTCCGGCGGGCTCTTCTCAACCTTCGCCAACGAGACGCTGCGCCCCGGCGATACGGTCGAGGCGATGCCGCCCGACGGCCGCTTCACGACGCCGCTGCGGCCAGGCACCTACGCCGCGCTCGCCTGCGGTTCGGGGATCACCCCGATCCTGTCGCTGGTCACATCGCTGCTGGCCCGCGACAAGGGCGCCCGCATTTTCCTGCTCTACGGCAACCGCACCGGCCGCGACATCATCTTCGCCGAGGCGCTGGCTCGGCTGAAGGACCGCTATATCGACCGGTTCTCGGTGACGCATGTGCTGAGCCGCGAGGCGCAGGACGTGCCGGCGCTCAACGGCCGCCTCGACCGCGAGCATATAAGCCGCCTGCTCCCCGCCGGGCCGATCGACCGCGCCTTTCTTTGCGGCCCCGAGGCGATGATGGACGAGGCCGCCGCGACTCTCGCCGAGCGCGGCCTCGCGCCCGCCCAGATCCTGCGCGAGCATTTCCGCGTCGACGGCGAGGGTCCGCGCGCCGCGCCGCCGCCTTCGCCGGTTCCCGCGGCCGCTGCGACAATTGCCGAAATCGTGATCGACGGCCGCCGCCACGAGATCGCGGTGCCCGACGGCGTCTCGATCATCGAGGCGGCGCGCGCCGCCGGGCTCGACCTCCCGTATTCCTGCCAGGGCGGGATGTGCTGCACCTGCCGCGCCCGCCTCGCCGGCGGCCGCGCCGAAATGGCGGTCAACTATTCGCTGCAGCAATGGGAGATCGACGCCGGCTTTATCCTGACCTGTCAGGCGCGCCCCCTGACCCCGCGCCTGACCCTGGATTTCGACGCGGTGTGAGCTACATTGTAGCCACGAGGAGCTTCTGCCATGCCTATTAACACGGTCGTCCGCGCCCGCATCGACGAGCGCATCAAGAACGAGGCCGCCGCCGTGCTCGGCGCGATGGGCCTAACCCTGTCCGATGCCGTCAGGCTGATGATGATCAAGATCGCAAAAGACAAGGCCTTGCCCTTTGAGCCGCTCGCTCCCAACGAGGAGACGATAGAGGCGATGCGGGCGGCGCGGCGCGGCGATGTGGTGACGGTTGGCGCGCCGGGCGAGCTGCTCGCGGGCCTTAATGCGGACTGTTAGGTACACGCGCCGCTTCCGCCGCGATTTTTCGATCATGCTCTGGCCGGCGAGTGGAGCGACCATCGCGACTGCCACATACGGCCCGATCTCGTGCTGATTTACCGCAAGCCCGACGGTGAGACGCTCGATCTCGTCCGGCTCGGCTCGCACAGCGAACTGGGGCTGTGAGCTACCGCCACCCGGTGAAGTTCGGCGCGCGCTTTTCGGCGAAGGCGCGCACCCCCTCGGCGTAGTCCGGCGTTTCCGCCGCCTCCTGCTGCAGGTCGCGCTCGAGGTCGAGCTGCGCGTCGAGATTGTTGGTCTCGGCCGCGTCGAGCGCGCGCTTGGTCAGCGCGATGCCGACCGTCGCCGCGCTCGCCAGCTTTTCGGTCAGCGCCTGCGCCTCGGTCATCAGCCCCGCATCGTCGACCGCGCGCCAGATGAGCCCCCATTCGGCGGCGCGCTCGGCCGGGAGCGGCTCCGCGGTGATCGCCAGCGCGCGGGCGCGGGCGGCGCCGACCAGCCGCGGCAGAAACCAGGTGCCGCCGCAATCGGGAATGAGGCCGATCCGCGAAAAGGCCTGGATGAAATTGGCGGATTTTGCCGCGAGCACGATGTCGCAGGCGAGCGCGAGGTTGGCCCCGGCCCCGGCGGCCACCCCGTTGACCGCGCAAACCACCGGCATCCTGAGGCCGCGCAGCCGCCGCACCAGCGCGTTGTAGCGCTCCAGCACCGCCTTCAGATCGGGCACCGCGCCGTCCTTGACCTGCACGTCGCCGAGGTCCTGCCCCGCGCAAAACCCGCGCCCCGCGCCGGTCAGGAGGATCGCGCGGCATTCGGGGTCGGCATCGGCCGCGTCGAGCGCCGCCATCAGCTCGCCATGCATCTGCGCGTTCAGCGAGTTGAGCCGGTCCGGCCGGTTCAGCGTCAGCAGCCGGTAGCCGGGGCGGTTGTCGACCAGCAGCGTCATGGGAAGAGCCTCCCGATGCCGAGCTCCGCCGCCATCGCGTCGAGCGCGGCCTTCAGCGAGCCGGGGATCGGGATGCCCGACTGGCGCCGCTCGGCGATGCGGGCGGCGCGGTCCTCGCCCGGCAGGCGGATGCGGTCGAAGCCGGGGAGCAGCGCCGAGCCGTGAAGCTGGCGGATCACCGCGTCGACCTGGCGCTTGAACGCGACGGGCTCGGCGAAGGCCTTGATGTCGAGTACGCAGATTGCCTGGCCGGTATTGGTGGGCGTCGTGTCGTCGTGGTTGAAATCGACGACATCCTCGCCGTTCGCCGCACCGTTCAAGGTGCCGGCGAGGAGCCCGAACATCAGTGACATCGCCGCGCCCTTGTACCCGCCGATCGGCAGCAGAAACCCGTCATCGGCGCGGTTCGGGTCGGTCAGCGGCTGGCCCTGGCGGTCGATCATCCAGCCCTCGGGCATCGTCTTGCCCTGCTGCGCGGCGACCTTGACCTTGCCGTAGGCGGCGACCGTCGTCGCCATGTCGAGCACCAGCGCCGGCTCTTCCAGCGCCGGTACCGCGACCGCGATCGGGTTGGTCGAAAGCAGCATGTCCACGCCGCCCCAGGGCGGCAGGTGGTTGGCGTTGCCGACCGCGAAATAGAGCCCGATCATGTCATGCTCGACCGGCATCGCGGCATAGACCGCGGCGGCGCCGGCATGGTTGCCGTTGCGCGTGCCGGCCCAGCCGACCCCGTTCTCGCGGGCCAGCGAAATCGCCTCCTCGACCGCCCGTGCGATGACGAGACTGCCGAGCCCGTTATCGCCATCGACCAGCGCGGTCGCCTTCGCCCGGCGGATCACCCGGATGTTCGGCGTCTTGTTCAGCCCGCCCTCGCGGATGCGGCGGATGTACTGCGGCAGGCGGAACACGCCGTGCCCGTCCGCCCCGGAAATATCCGACCGCGCCATCAGCTCCGCCGCCTTCGCCGCGTCGGCCGCCGGGATGCCGGCGGCGCGATAGGCGGCGGCGATAAACTCGATCAGCGCCGCGTGGGTGACGCGCCGGGGAAGGGGGGTGGCGTCATCGGGCATGTAAGTCTCCGTTACTCGGCGGCCAGGGTCGGGATCGCGGCGATTTGCGCCTGCTTCTCTCGCTTCAGCCGGTCGAGGTCAACCGCGCCTGCAAGGCGAGTGACAATTCCGGCCCGTTGCCGCAGAGCTTGCCGAGCCTCAGCGCCATTCCGGCGTCAAGGGACCGCGGCCGGTCGCGATCGCATGGCGGGCCAAGTTCACTTAGACGGGCGCGGCACCGGGGCGCGAAGCGCTACGTCACCCAAACGCCGCCTTCACCCGCGCCCAATCGTCGAGCGCGTCTTCCTGCCCCGGCACGACCGGGATCACCACCTGGCTCCACCCGGCGCTCCTCAGCGCCTCGATGCGCTGGATCATCTCGCCTTCTTCGGCGGTGAAGGTGGTGCGGCGGATCAGCTCCGGGGTGATCAGGTGGCGTTCCTCGGGCTTGACGAAGACGAAATGGCCGCGGTGGTTGTTGAGATAGCGGGCGTCTCGCGGTTCGTAGTCGCGGGCCATCTCGACATAGGCGGTGACCTCGCCGGCGATGCCTTCGGGGGCCTCGACGACCGTCGTGTTCTGCCAGCCTTGCTGGTCCCTGTCGGCATGGCGGTGGAGGAGCACCGCGGCGCGCGGGCCGGATTGGGCGACGACGCGCTCGCTCGTCAAGTCTT
>DASUIE010000287.1:0-14912 GCA_036273175.1 Allostellaceae bacterium | reverse complement strand
ATGTGAATCTCGCCGGTGTCGCGATTGACGATCTTGGTCGTCGAGCTGATGAAGGTGCCCATCGCCAGCACCGCGCCCTTCTCGACGATCACCCCTTCGACCACCTCGCTGCGGGCCCCGATAAAGCAATCGTCCTCGATGATCACCGGCTCGGCCTGGAGCGGCTCGAGCACGCCGCCGATCCCGACCCCGCCCGAGAGGTGACAGTTCTTGCCGATCTGGGCGCAGGAGCCGACCGTCGCCCAGGTATCGACCATGGTGTTTTGGCCGACATGCGCCCCGACATTCACAAAGCTGGGCATCAGCACGACATTCGGCGCGATATAGGCCGAGCGCCGCACGATCGCCCCCGGCACGGCGCGGAACCCCGCGTCACGAAATCGGTTCGGGCCCCATCCGGCGAATTTCGACGGCACCTTGTCCCACCACTTGGCGCTGTCCGGGCCGCCGGCGATCTCCTCCATATCGTTGAGGCGGAACGATAGCAGCACGGCCTTCTTCAGCCACTGGTGGACCTGCCATTTGCCGCCGCTCTGCTCGGCGACGCGCAGCTCGCCGCTATCCATGCCGTCAAGCGCCGCCTCGACCGCGTCGCGGTAGCTGCCCTTGGTCGAGGACGAGATCGAGTCGCGCGCCTCCCAGGCGGCGTCGACGGTCGCGGCAAGGTCGGATTGGGTCATCTCGGGACTCATATAAGGGGAATCGCTCAAGGGCGCGAAGATGAGCGCCCGCGCGTTGAAGTGTCAACCGGCGGTGGGACCGGATGTGTTATAGGCAGTTGCGTGAGACGGCGAGAACTCATCGTTTTCGCGGCGGCATGGCCCGTTGCGGCGCGAGCACAGTCCGACGCGACGCCGGTGCTCGGCTTTCTACATTCCGGCGCGCCGGAGCAGAATACGGAGCGCATAAACGAGTATTTCGGGGGGCTTGCCCAGGCAGGGTTCACCGAGGGCAAGAACTTGAAGGTCGAATACCGCTGGGCGATGGGCCACTCCGACCGCCTCCCCACCCTGGCGGCCGAACTGGTCCAGAGCGGAGTCACCGCGATCGCGACGCCCGGCAGCACGCCCGCCGCCATCGCCGCCAAGAAGGCGACATCGACAATCCCGATCGTTTTCGCCATCGGCGCCGACCCGGTGGAGGTCGGTCTCGTCGCGAGCATCGGCAAGCCCGGCGGAAACGCCACCGGCGTCACCTCCCGCAACACCGAGCTGGCGGCGAAACGGCTAGGCCTGATCCGCGAGCTGCTCCCCGGCGCCGCGCATTTTGCCGCGATCGTCAACCCGACCTCGCAGCTTGCCGGGCCGTTCACCAAAGACCTCGATGCCGGCGCCGCGACCGTTGGGGTCAAGGTCGAGATCCTCAAGGCGGCGACCGATGCGGAGATCGAGGCGGCTCTGACGGGGGTGCCGAAGCAGCCCGGCAATGTCGTCCTTTTCGCCTCCGACTCGTTCTTCTACATCCGTCGCGCCAAGATCGCGGCGCTCGCGATGCAGCTCCGCATCCCCTCGATCTTCGATGTTCCCGAATATGTCGCGGCCGGCGGGCTGATGAGCTACGGATCGGATTTCTCCGACGTGCTCCACGTCGCCGGGCGCTATACCGGCCGCATCCTCAAGGGCGAGAACCCCGCCGACCTGCCGGTCGCGCAATCGGCCAAGTTCACGCTGGCGATCAACTTGCAGACGGCAAAGGCGCTCGGGGTGACCGTGCCGCCGCGGATTCTCGCGCTCGCCGACCAGGTCGTCGAATAGAAGTCAGCGCAGGCCGAGCCACAGCATCGCCGCCGCCCCCGCGACCCAGCAATAGATCGCGAACGGCACCATCGCGTCGTCGAAATTGTGACGGCGGAAATAGCGCATCAGAAACGCGGTGCTGAGCCAGGCGGTGATGCCGGCGACGACCCCGGCGGTAATCGCGAGGCCGCTCAGCCCATGATCGGGCAGGGCCATCATCTTCGGCACCTCGAGCACCGCCGCGCCGGCGATGACCGGCGTCGCGATCAGGAACGAGAAATGCGCCGCGCTGCTATAGGCGAGCCCGGTGACCAGTCCGCCCACCATCGCCGCGCCCGAGCGCGAGATGCCGGGAATAAAGGCCAGGCATTGCCACACCCCGATCACCAGCGCGCCGCGCAGATCGAGCGCCTTGAGCTCCATCCCGCTGCGTGACGAGCGCCGCCGCAACCGGTCGCCGGCCACCAGCACGAACCCGTTGACGACGAGAAACAGCGCCGCGAGGAACGGCGACGCGAAGAGGTTGCGCACGGCCTTTTCGAGCACGAGCCCGACCACCACCGCCGGGATCGTCGCGACGACGATCAGCAGCAGCAGGTGCCGCGCATCGCGCACCCCCTCGCCGCGGCCAAATATCCCGCGCAGCACGAACAGCCAATCCCGCCAGAAATACAGCAGCAGCGCCGTCGCGGTGCCGACATGGAGGATCACGACAAACGGCAGGAAGGCCGGCGCCTTCTGGTCCACCGGCCACCCGAATAGCGGCGCCAGGATCACGGCGTGGCCGAGGCTGCTGATCGGGAACAGTTCCGTGACCCCCTGCACGATGGCGAGGGCATAGGCATAGAAGGCGGTCATTCTTCGGGGAGGTCTCGCAAGCTGCGGGTATCCTCGCCTTGTACGCGATCCCGCGCCGGCCCGGCATCGGGTTTTCGGGGGTCTGCTATCTCCGCTCGGCAAATCCCTTCTGGCGCATGCACGAGGCGACGATCGCGTCGCTGCTGCGCCGCGTCTTGTCGGCCATTTGGCTGGTGCGCGCCTGCACCACCATCGAGCGCTGCATATCGGCGCCGCGGGTCGCCGCGATGTCCTGGTCGATATCGGCGTCCTTGCGGGTCGCGGCGGCGGCGATGTCGGTGCAGTCGCGATAAGCCTGCGCGGTCTCGCCCGGCTGGGCATTGATCTTGACCCAGCTCGCCGCCGTGGTGCGCTCGTCGCCGCCGAAATGCAGCGAATCGCACCCGGCCAAAAGTAAAAGGCAGAAGAGCGCGTATCGTGTCATGGCGATACTCCAGCCTTGGCTTCGGCCCGGCGCGCGGCGATCCGGGCGAGGATTTCGTGCTTCTCGGCGGCGGTCGCCTCGTACCACGCGGCGATCTCCTCGACCTGGCGCAGGCAGCCGCGGCACAGGCGCGTCGCCGGGTCCATCAGGCAAATCCCGACGCAGGGCGAGATCGGCGCCCGAGGGGACTTCACGACTTCTGTCACGACCCGCCCGCCGGCTGCAGCAGATCGGCGAGCTTGGTGCGCAGCAGCTTCGCCCGTTCGACCGGGATCGCATAGGCCCACCGTCCGACCCGGTCGTTGAGCGCCTTGGCCTCGTCGCCTTTGCCGGCCGCCTCGATCAGCACCCACTCCTGCTTGTCCCGTTCGAACAGCTTGATCCGCACGGTCAGCCCGTCGAGCGTGGTGAACGCGGCGGTATCGACCCCGGTATCCGGCACGGGCTGGTCGGCGGCCGGCTTCACGTCGGTGAGGTCGAGCCGTTCGAGTGCCGCGGCGGGCATGGCGAGAGCGGCCTCGTCCTTGAACTTGGCGTCGCCCGGCGCGTTGTCGACGGCGAATTTGGCCTCGGCCGATTTCCGGCTGATCACGGCGACCCCCTGGTCGCCGGCGAAGACCATCGAGGCGATGCGCCCGGCCGGGATGTCGACGATGCGCCGTTGGAGCCAGTCGACCGCGTCGCCGCCGACATCGACCGCGCCGCGCGCCAGCCACGCCCGGTTCTCTCCGATCCGGCGGACATAGACCCCGTCATTGCCCATGCCGAGCCGGTTGGGCCGCGAGCGGCCGACAATGATCTGGCCCACCACCTTGCCGGTCCGGTCCTGCAGGGTGATTTCGGTCGCCTTGCCGTTCACCGGATCGTCGACATCGAGCCGGGAATAGAGCTCGGGCCGCTGCGTCTTCGGCTCGATCAGCGTCAAATCGGCGAGGGCCAAGAGCATCCGCCGCATCTTCTTCTCGTCGATCGGATAGTTGCCCTTTTCGACGAGCCCCCATTTGCCGCCGACCTGCGAGAAATTGGCCTTCATCGTGCCGCGGTTGATCCGCACCCAGGCAAGCTGAGCCAGGTTCGGGGCGAGGTCCGGCAGCGCGCGCTGGCCTTGCGCCGCCCTGGTAACCGTGCCGCCGCCGGTGGTCAGCGCGACCGCCGCCGCGGCGACCGACACCACCGTCGCGGCAACCAGCAGGGTAAAGGCGCGCCGCCGCATGGCTCAGCCCACCGCCGCGCGGCGACGGCGCCGCCGCTTGGCCCGAAGCGCCGCCAGCACCAGCGCCGTCGCGGCGACCAGGATCGGGATCAGCGCGATGTCGAAGAATTCGAGAAAGGTCTTGAGCCGGCTGATGTCCTGGCGAAGCGCCGCCTGGACCTGGCGCAGCTCCTGCCGCGTCGTCAGCATGTCGGCGCGAAACTGCTCGATCGCCTTGGTCTGGTCGGCGGTCGGCGCAGCGGGCGGATTGGCGCCCTCGCCGCCGGTCAAATTGTGCAGCTTGGCCTGAGTTTCCTTCAGCTTGGCTTCGAGCGCCTGCTCGCGGGCGGCGTATTCCTGGTCGGCGGCACGCTGGATTTTGTCGATCACGACAAACGGCCGCGCCGAGCTTCCGCGGCTGCGCAATCCCACAAGGTCCTCGCCGCCGGCCAGCACCTCCACGGCGTTGGCGACGAAATCGCCGTTGGCCGCGCTCGGCACGACGACGCGGTGGCCGAAGAAATCGCGGCTCTGCGCCCAGAAGCGGTCGTCGAGCATGTCGGTATCGGCGGCGACGACGACATTGATCGGACCGGCCGACTGCTTGAGCTGCTTTTCCGGCGGCTTGCTGTTCGGGATGCCGTTCGGGAAGGCGCTGTCGGCCGTGCCGGTGATATGCGCGGCTATCGTATAGCGCGTGTCCTCCGGCCGGAAATGCGCCAGCAGCTCGCCGACCTTCGGCAGGCCCTTGACCTCGGCCACCGGGATTTTCTGCGACTCCGGCGAGGTGGTTATCAGCGGTACCAGCTTGGTCTTGGCGCCTTCCTCGGGTTCGAGGATGCCGGCGGTGGCGACGTTCACCTGGTCGAGATCGGCGGTGATCGGGTCTTCGCGGTTGAGGTTGGGCGGCTTGAGATTGAGCCAGGCGACGTAATCCATCGGCTGCGAGCCGCGCCCCGGCGACGGCACTCCGACCCGCCGTGCATCGGCGCGGTCGCCGGCGACGACATTGGGCAGCAGCTTGACGCCCCAGGCCTTGAACAGCGGTTCGAGGTTGCTTGAGTCGCCGGCATTGGGGGTGGAAGTATGGGCCGCGGTCGCTGCCTGCAGCTCGGAATGGGGATCGACGAAGACGAGCGCCTTGCCGCCGCCGAGCACGAACTGGTCGATCGCGAACAGCGTCTTGTCTGAGAGTTTTTGCGGCTGCACCACCATCAGCACATCGGTGCCCTCGGGGATCGCCTCGACCGATGTCGGCACCGTCTTTACGTCGTAGAGCTGGCGAAGCTGGTCGATCACCGCCATTGGCGGGCTCGGCCGCCCCTGCATCATCGCCATTACGTCGCCATCGAGCGGCAAATTCGTCATCAGCCCGACGACGGTCTTGGTCGGAAAGGCGAGGCTGTGGACGAGCCGCGTCAAATCGTATTCGAGAAACCGCTCGCGGTCCGGCGAGAAGAACGAGACCACCTGCTGGTCGTCGGTCGAGTTGGTCCCGGCGAGGCCGAAATAGACAAGATCGCCCTGCTGGTTGAGCGGCACCCCCTGGAGCCCGAACCCGACCGCCTGGTCCTCGACATCGGAGAACGGCGCCGGGTCGTAGATTTCGAGCCGGAGCTTGCCGTGCGAGGCGCTGACGTACTGGTCGAGCATCTCGCGCACGCGGGCCGCGTAGACGCCGTAGCTCGGCAGCGAGTCGCCGAGCCGGGTCGAATAGTAGAAGCGCAGCGTCACCGGCTCGCTGATCTTGCCGAGGGTCAGCCGGGTCGCCCGGGACAGCGTGTAGAGCCCCTCGGCCGTGAGATCGAGGCGGACGGCCGAAAAGCGCGCGGCGACGATATTGACCGAGACGAGGATCACACCGACGCAGAACAAGCCGGCCACCGAGCGGCCCCCGCGCGAGGCAAAAAGGCGGCGCATCCGCTAATCCGCCTTGCGCAGATCGACGAGGATCGCCGTCGCGGCGAGGAACGCGGCGATGATCGAGGCGAAATAGACCAGGTCTGGCAGCTCGATGACACCGCGCGTGATCGCGGTGAAATGGCCGAACACGCTGGCCGCCGAGACGGCGCGGATCAGACCCTCCGGCGCCCAGCCCTGGAACAGGCCGAGCACCACCGGCGTCCCGGCGGCGATAAAGACAAAGGCGATCGCGGCGGCGACGACAAAGGCGATGACCTGGTTCTTGGTCGCCGCCGACACCGCCTCGCCCAGCGCCAGGATCGCGCCGGCCATCAGCCAGCTCGCGGCATAGCTGGCGATGATGACGCCGTTATCGGGGTCGCCGAGGAAACGGACCGTCAGCCACAGCGGAAAGGTCAGCGCCAGCGCGATGCCGGCGAACACCCAGGCGGCGAGAAACTTCGCGACGACCGCCTCGTAAAGCCGGATCGGCAGGGTCAGAAACAGCTCGATGGTGCCGCTCTTGCGCTCCTCCGCCCAGAGCCGCATCGACAGCGCCGGGATCAGCACCAGGTACAGCCACGGGTGGAAGGTGAAAAACGATTGCAGGTCGGCCTGGCCGCGCTCGAATAAACCGCCCATGAAGAAGGTCAAGACGCCCGCGAGCACCAGGAAGATCACGATGAACACATAGGCGAGCGGCGTCGCGAAATAGGCGGCCAGCTCCCGGCGGAAGATGGTGGAGATGTTGCGCATGCGCCTATTGGGCCTGGGCCGGCTCGGCGGTGACCGCCCGGAACACGTCGTCGAGCCGGCCCCGCTCGACCCGGAGACCGGTGACGCGCCAATTCTCGGCCCGCGCCAGCTCGGCGATCTCCGGCGCCGGGGCGCGTGCGGCGCGGGTCAAGGCGATGAGGGCATGCCCTTCGCCGTCCTCGGCCTCCTCGACCGCGACGATGCCGGGCAGCTTTTCGAGCGCCGCCCTGATCCGCGCGTCCGACCCGATCGGGATGCCGAGCCGCACCGCGTTGTGGTAGCGCGAGCGGGCGTAAAGCTCGGCCGGCGTGCCGTCGAGCAGCACGCGGCCGCGGGCGATGATGATCGCGCGGTTGCACACCGCCTCGACCTCCTCGAGGAGGTGGGTCGAGATCACGATCGCCTTTTCCGGCGCCATCGCCGCGATGATGTTGCGCATCTCGTATTTCTGGTTCGGGTCGAGCCCATCGGTCGGCTCGTCGAGGATCAGCACCGGCGGGTCGTGCAAGAGCGCCTGCGCTACCCCGACCCGGCGCCGATATCCCTTCGACAGCGTGTCGATCGGCTGCTGCATCACCTCGCCGAGATGGATCATCTCGACCGCACGGCCGATCCGCCGCGCCGCCTCCTTGCCGCGAAAGCCGCGGATATGGGCGATGAAGTCGAGAAACTCGGCCGGCGTCATGTCGGGATAGGCCGGCGCGCCCTCCGGCAGATAGCCGATGCAGCGCTTGGCCGCGACCGGCGCGGTCAAGATATCGTGACCGCAGATTACCGCCGTTCCCGCGCTCGGGGCCAGGAACCCGGTGATCATCTTCATCGTTGTGGATTTGCCCGCGCCGTTGGGGCCGAGAAAGCCGAGAACCTGGCCTTTCGGCACCTCGAACGACACCCCGTCGACCGCCGCGAGCGGCCCGAAATATTTGACGAGATTGCAGATTTCCAGCATACCTCGGTCTTCCCGCAAAGGGGCGGCCCGTTTTGCCCGATCCGGACGGTTCAGGCACCGCGACGCAACCGCGCAGCAGCCCCCGGCGGGCCATGATACCAATCCGCATGGCGCTTCGGTATGGGGGGCCAGGATGCTGATCCGGCAGCTCCGGCTCGGTTCCGGACTGATCCTGCTTGCCTATGTCGGCGCGCATCTCGTCAACCACGCCCTGGGGCTCGTCTCGCTCGCGGCGATGGAGCGGATGCTCGCCGGGATGAAGGCCGTCTGGGGTTCCTATCCCGGACAGGCCCTGCTCTACGGCGGCTTCCTGGTGCACTACCTGCTTGCGTTGTGGGCGCTGTGGCAGCGCCGCACGCTGCGGATGCGCGCCAGCGAATTCATCCGAATCGCGCTCGGTTTCGCCATCCCGATCCTGCTCGCGCGCCACGTCGTCGCCAACCGCATCGGCCTGAGCTTTTTCGGCACGGACCTGCAGTATTACAAATTCGAGCTGTGGGCCTTGTTCGTCAATTCGCCGTGGCGCGGGGCCGAGCAGCTTCTGGTGCTGGTGGTCGCCTGGAGCCACGCGATGCTGGGGCTGCATTTCTGGCTCCGCGTCCGGCCTTGGTACGAGCGGTTGCGGCCGGCGGCGCTGTGCCTGGCGGTGCTGGTGCCGGTGCTCTCGATGCTCGGCGCGGTCGAAATCGGGAGGCAGCTCGGCGCGGTGGCGGCGCTGGACCCGAACTGGGCCGCCACCGCCTTTGCCGGCATGCGCTTGCCAAGCAAGGAGACGGCAGACCGGATGGAGGATCTGATCGCCCTCCTCACCTGGTTCTTCCTCGGCGTCATCGCCGTGCTGCTGGCCGCGCGCCTCGTCCGGCGCGCCTGGGAGCGGCTCAGCGGCCTCGTCCGTGTCACCTATCCCGACGGCCGCCATGTCGAGGTGCTGCGCGGCACCAGCGTGCTGGAGGCGAGCCGGCTCGCGCACTACCCGCACGCCTCGGTGTGCGGCGGGCGCGGCCGCTGCTCGACCTGCCGCATCCGAGTCCGTGCCGCCCTTCCCGGCCCGCCGCCGCCCGGCGAGGCGGAACGGCGCGTGCTCAACCGCATCCGCGCCACCGCGAATGTCCGCCTCGCCTGCATGCTGCGGCCCGATATCGATGTCGAGGTGACGCCGCTGCTGCCGCCTTTCGCGCATGCCCGCGACGGGCGCACCCTGGTCGACCTGGCGCAGGGCGGCGAGCGCGAGATCGCGATCATGTTCGCCGATATCCGCGACTTCACGATGCTGTCGGAGGGCCGTCTGCCCTACGACATCGTGTTCGTGCTGAACCGCTATTTCGCCGCGATGGGCCGCGCGGTCGAGGCTGCCGGCGGACGCGTCGACAAGTTCATCGGCGACGGGCTGATGGCCCTGTTCGGCGTCGATAGCGGCGCCGAGGCCGGCTGCCGCGACGCCCTCGCCGCCGCGCAATCGATGTCGCGGCGCCTGGTCGAGCTCAACGAGTCGCTCGGCGGCGAGCTGACCGTCCCGCTGCGCATCGGCATCGGCATCCATGTCGGCCCGGCGATCGTCGGCGAGATGGGCTACGGCGCGGCGGCGACGATCACGGCGATCGGCGACCCGGTCAACACGGCGAGCCGCCTCGAGGAGCTGACCAAGGAATTCCAGTGCGAGGTCGTCGTCTCCGCCGATGTCATCGTCGCGGCCGGGCTCGACCGCGCCGGTTTCGAGTGGCGCGAGGTCGAGCTCCGCGGCAAGCAGGAGCGCCTCGCGGTCGCCGTCCTCGCCAACGGTAGCGACCTCCCCGCCCCGGCCGTGCTAAACCTGCCGGCATAATCTCGGGGAGGAGGCCGCGATGGCATTGAGCCGCGCGATGCAACTGGGCCGCGACGAGCTGATCCGCGCCTATCGCACGATGCGCACGATCCGGCGCTTCGAGGAGCGGGTGCAGGAGGAGTTCTCCAAGGGCGGCATCCCCGGCTTCGTCCACCTTTATGCCGGCGAGGAGGCTTCGGCGACCGGGATGTGCATGCATCTCGGGCCCAAGGACTACATCGCCTCGACGCATCGCGGCCACGGCCACTCGATCGCCAAGGGCTGCGATGTCGAGGGGATGATGCAGGAGCTTTTCGCCAAGAAGGGCGGGCTCTGCGGCGGCAAGGGCGGCTCGATGCACATCGCCGACCTCGATGTCGGCATGCTTGGCGCCAACGGCATCGTCGGCGGCGGCCCGCCGCTGGTCGTGGGCGCGGCGCTGACCGCGAAGACGCTGGGCACCGGCAACGTCGCGGTCTGCTTCTCGGGCGACGGCGCCTCGAACCAGGGCACCACTTTCGAGGCGCTCAACATGGCCGTGGTGCTCAAGCTCCCGGCCGTGTTCGTGTTCGAGAACAACCAGTACGGCGAAGGTACCGGATTCTCGTACCATTGCGGCAGCGGCGACATTGCCGGCCGCGCCGGCGGGTTCGGGTTGCCCGCGGTCAAGGTCGACGGCGACGATTTCTTCGCCGTGCACGAGGCCGCGCGCGAGGCGGTCGAACGCGCGCGGAGCGGCGGCGGCCCGAGCGCGATCGAGGTCGATACCTGCCGCTTCTACGGCCACCACTCGGGCGACGCGCAGCTTTATCGCGGCAAGGACGAGGTCAGGGACCTGCGCGAGAACCGCGACTGCCTCAAGGTGTTCCGCACCCGGGTCGGCGAGACGGCGCTGCTCGACACGGCCGAGCTCGACGCGGTCGACGGCGAGGTCGAGGACCTGATCTCCCGCGCCATCGCCGGCGCCCGCGCCGGCGAGCCGCCCGACGAAAGCCAGCTCCTGACCGACGTGTACGTGTCTTATTGAGGCGCAGTTACACCAATTCGATCTGGGCGCGGTGGCCCGAGGCCGCCGCGAGGCGCCGGTCGCGCGTCAGCAGGGGTGCGTCGAGCGCTTCGGCCAGCGCGACATAGGCGGCGTCGTAAGCGGTCACATTGTTCCGCAGCTCCCAAATGCGCGGCAAAAGAAGATCGTGCGGGTAGCGCCGCAGCGGAAAATCCGCCAAATCGACGAGGGCCGCGCGGCCGCGCTCGGCATCGATGTCGCCGTTCGCGGCATAACGCCTGATGACTTGCGCGGCCTCCACGTCGATCAGGTGCGGCGCATGGAGCGTCTGACGCGGGGCAAACAGCCGATCCTCAACCGCTTCCGCCGCCGGCGTGCGAAGAAGAACCTCGAGCAGGGCCGAGGCGTCGACGACGCTCACCCCCGATCGCGTGCGGTGCGAACCGCTTCCGCCGGCGAAACGGAGAGCACCAGCTCCGTTCTGCTGCGCAAGCGGGCGCGCAGCTCATCGATTGTCGGTCGTTCCGCCACCTGGCGGATCTCGCTAAGCAGGTAGTCGGATAACGACATGCCGGCCAGGGCGGCCCGCGATTTGAGCTGGCGATGCAGCGACTCGGGTACGTTGCGGATTTGGATCATCGTGCTCATCCAAATCATATTGAAACATGTGCTGCACATGTCAACGAATGCGGCGCGCGGGCTTCGGGGACGCTATGATGCGTGCAAGGATGGAAGGGGGCCGCGATGCCGCGAAAATCGATCCGCCAGGCGCCGAACGTGGCGCTGGCCCAGGAGATGCGCCGCGATCCGCGTATCGTCGCGATCGGCGAAGACGTCGCCGGCAGCGAGGGCCGGCTCCTGACCGGCGTCTACGTCTCGTATTAGGTGAAGCGGCTCCTGCAGCCCGGCTGGGTGCTGGCCGGCCTGGCGTTTTGCGCGCATATCGCCGCCGGCAACGGCTACGGCTATTTCCGCGACGAACTGTATTTCATCGTCTGCGGCCAGCATCCCGATTGGGGCTATGTCGACCAGCCGCCGCTGATCCCGCTGCTCGCCGCCGGGATGTACCACCTGTTTCCCGGCTCGGTGGCGATGCTGCGCCTGCCTTCGGCCTTCGCGCACGCAGCGACCGTGGCGCTGGCGGCGGCGACCGCGCGCGAGCTGGGTGGGGGCTGGTGGGGCCAGTTTCTCGCCGCGCTGAGCGTCCTCATGGCCGGGGTCTATCTCGGCTTCGGCACCCTCGTCGCGCCGGATACGCCGCAGCCGCTGACCTGGCTGTTCTGCGCCTACGCGCTGATCCGCCTCGTCCGCGGCGGTGACCGGCGCTGGTGGATCGCGCTCGGCATCGTCGCCGGGATCGGCTTCCAGGCTAAGTACACGGTCGCCTTCTGGCTCGTCGCGCTCGGGATCGGCATCGTCGCGACCTCGGCGCGGCGCCTGCTGGCGGGCCCGTACCCTTACCTCGCCGCCGCGATCGCGCTGCTGATCGCCGTTCCCAACCTGATCTGGCAGGCCGCGCACGACTGGCCCTTCCTCGAGCTCGCCCGGGTCACGGTCGAGCACAAGAACATCGTGCTGTCGCCGCTTTCCTTCATGCTCGCCGAGGCCGAGACGCTCAACTACGTCACCGCGCCGATCTGGCTCGCCGGCCTCATTGCCTTCGCGGGATGGCCGCGATTGCGCGACCTGCGCCTCTTCGCTGTTGCCTTCGTGCTTGTTATCGCGGCGATGATCGCGATCCACGCCAAGCCCTATTACCCGGTCGGCGCCTACACGGTGTTGTTCGCCGGCGGCGGAGTCGCGATCGAAGCGTGGCTTCCGTGGCGCGCGGCGCGGATGGCGCTCGCCGCCGTTGTCGTCGCCATCGGTCTCGTCGGCGCCCCGTTCGCCCTGCCGATCCTGCCGATCGAGCGCTTCGCCGCCTATCAACGCATCCTCGGTCTGGCGCCGCATTCGCTCGAAGCCAACGCGGTCGGCCGGCTGCCGCAATATTTTTCGGACATGTTCGGCTGGCCCGAGCTGGCCGCTCTCGTCGGCCGCGCCTACCGCGCGCTGCCGCCCGAGGATCGGGTCAAGGCCGTCTTCCTCGGCAACAATTACGGCGAGGCGGCGGCGGTCGACGTGCTCGGCGGCGGCGACGGGCCTCCCGCGGTCAGCCCGCACAACAATTATTTTCTGTGGGGACCGCGCGGCCATGACGGCTCGGTCGTGATCCGCCTCGGCGGCGAGCGCGCCCGGCTCCTCAAGACCTACGCCTCGGTCGAGGCGGCCGGACGCTTCGACGATCCCTGGGCGATGCCCTACGAAACCGGCCGCATCGTCTGGGTCTGCCGCGGCCGGCACCCGCCGCTCGACGCGGTGTGGGCGTCGCTCAGGAAATACGGCTAAGATCGCCGACACGACCCAGGGAGGGCGCCGCCATGCCGCAGAAATCGATCCGCCAGGCGCTGAACGAGGCGCTGGCCCAGGAGATGCGCCGCGACCCGCGCATCGTCGTGATCGGCGAGGATGTCGCCGGCGGCGCCGGCAGCGACGGCCAGCGCGATGCGTATGGCGGCGTGCTCGGCGTCACCAAGGGCCTCATCGGGGAGTTCGGCGAGGCGCGGGTCATCGACACGCCGATCACCGAGAGCGCGATCATGGGCGCCGCCGCCGGCGCGGCGGTCACCGGGCTCCGGCCGGTCGCCGAATTGATGTTCAGCGACTTCCTCGGCGTTTGCTTCGACCAGATCTTCAATCAGGCGGCCAAGTTTCGCTACATGTTCGGCGGCAAGGCGAAGACGCCGCTGGTGATCCGCACGATGATCGGCGCCGGGCGCAGCGCCGCCGCGCAGCATTCGCAGAGTCCCTATGGCATCTTCACCGCGGTGCCGGGGCTCAAATGCGTCGTGCCGTCGAACGCCTACGACGCCAAGGGCCTCTTGATCCAGGCGATCCGCGACGACGACCCGGTGATCTTCTGCGAGCACAAGCTCATGTACGACCTCCGCGCCGAGGTGCCGGACGAGCCCTACACGATCCCGTTCGGCGAGGCGAATATCGTGCGCGACGGCGACGACGTGACCGTGGTCGCGCTCGCCCGCATGGTGCATTACGCGAACGAAGCCGCCGAAGCGCTTGAAAAGGATGGGATCGAGATCGACCTGATCGACCCGCGCACGACCTCGCCCTTGGACGAGGACACGATACTCGAATCGGTCGAGCGCACCGGCCGGCTCGTCATCGTCGACGAGGCGACGCCGCGCTGCTCGATCGCCACCGACATCGCCGCCCTCGTCGCCGATAAGGCCTTCGACGCGCTGAAGGCGCCGATCCGCCGGGTCACCGCGCCGCACACGCCGGTGCCCTTCGCCCCCGGCCTCGAAAAGCTCTACATCCCGAGCCCGGACCGGATCGCCGCCGCGGTGCGCGAGGTGCACGGATACGCGCGATGACCGCCATCGCCCCGATCACGATGCCGAAATGGGGCCTCACCATGACCGAGGGCAAAATCCTCGGCTGGCTCAAGCATGAGGGCGACGCGGTCGCCGCCGGCACCGAGATCGTCGAGATCGAGACCAGCAAGATCACCAATGTCATGGAAGCGGGCGAGACCGGCACGCTGCGCCGGATCGTGGCGGCGGAGGGCGCGACCCTGCCGATCGGGGCGCTGATCGCCGTCGTCGCCGACGCCGAAGTGGCCGAGGCCGAGATCGACGCCTTCGTCGCGGGCTATGAGGTTCCCGCAATCGCCGAGGAAACCGAGGCCGGCGGCCCCGAGCCGGAATACGTCGAAGCCGGCGGGCGGCGGCTGCGGTATCTTGAGCTCGGCGCCGGAACGCCGGTCGTGCTGATCCACGGCTTTGGCGCCGACCTCAACACCTGGATGTTCATCCAGCCTGCGCTCGCCGCGAGCCATCGCACGATCGCGCTCGACCTGCCCGGGCATGGCGGCTCGACGAAGGATGTCGGCGCCGGCGATATCGCGACCCTCGCCGCCGCGGTCGGCGCGGCGCTCGACACGCTCGACGTCGAGAACCCGCATCTCGTCGGGCACTCGCTCGGCGGCGCGGTCGCGATGGCGGTCGCCAAGGCGCGCCCGGCCGCGAGCCTGACGCTTATCGCCTCGGCCGGGCTCGGCGCCGAGATCAACGGCGAGTTCATCCGCGGCGTTATCGCGATGCAGCGGCGGCGCGAGGCGGTCGAGGTGCTGAACCAGCTCGTCCGCGACCCGGCCCTGGTCAGCCGCTCGATGGTCGAGGACGTGCTGCGGTACAAGCGGCTCGATGGCGTCAACGCGGCGCTGGAA
>DASUIE010000286.1:0-3078 GCA_036273175.1 Allostellaceae bacterium | reverse complement strand
GGGGGAGGGCGCTTTTAGGGCGCGCACTTTTCCAACCCTCCCCCTCGATGGGGGAGGGTATGGGTGGGGGTGATGCCGCCAGTTACTCCGCGGCGACCGCGATTCCCCGCGCCAGCCGTTCCACCTTCGCCATCGCCGCCGCGCCGGGCCACTCTTCGGCGAGCCAGGCGGGCAGGGGCTCCCCCGCCCCCGATAGAGGCAGGCGCTCGTCCTCGTCGCCGCGGCCGTTCGGGAAGAGGGAGAGCGCGTTCGGCATCTCGTAATAGATTTCGAGGCCGTTGCCGTCGGGGTCGGTGAAATAGACGCTGCGCTGGCAGATGTGGTCGACCGCGCGCTGGATCGTGACGCCTTGATCCAGCAGGTGCGTGTAGGCGTCGCGCAGCGCGGCGTAGCTCGCGACCTTGAAGGCGATGTGGACGAGGCCGCGCTGCCGGGGCTCCGGCTGGGCTGCGCCCTCCGGCGCTTGCGTCAGGTCGATCGCGTGAAACCCGTCGCCGAGCGTCATGAACACGCCGCCATGCTCCGGGTCCTGCTCGGCGACGCGGAAGCCCAGCGCGTCGCGATAAAAGCGCTTCGAGGCCTCCTCGTCGGCGACCCGCAGCAGCACATGACCGATACCCGCCAGCTTGATCATTGCGTCTCTCCCTCTCGGCGCGCGGCGATGCGCCATGCTACGCTTACCGCATGTCGTACGAAACCTTTCGCGTCGAGATCACCCGCGACGAGACCCGCGACAACGGGCCGGTGACGATCGAGATCACCGCCTATATCGACCGCGTGCCCGAGACCCACGACTACAGCATGGGGATGTTGACGCGGGCGCAGCACACGGTATGGAACAGCCGCCTCCAGCTCGCCGGGGATTTCGAGACTCTCGCCGAGGCCCTCGCGGCGATCGATGGCGCCTATCCCGACGCGACCGCGATCCGCTGCCGCGAATGGGCCTACGACTACGATTTCCCGGTCGAGGCCGGGCTGCTGTCCAAGACGGATGGCAAGTGGATTACGGCGGGAGCATGAGCTCGGCATAGGCCTCTTCGAACCACAGCAGTCGTTCCTCGAGCGCGCCGAGGATCGGCGCCGGGCTGAGCTGATGGGCGATGGACTGGAGTTTTTCGCAGACGACGTTGTCCTCGTGCAGCACCCAGGCCACGACATACCGCATCACCCAACGCCGGAAGAGATTGGTGACCGGGCGCGTCAGCCGGTCGTACCAGGTTGTGGTGGCGCGGGCCGGAAACGGCGCCGGATAAAACCAGGTGCGCATTTTCGAACGGCCCTCGGTGAGCGGCGCATACTGCGCGATCGCGATGTACCAATTGCCCCAATGGACCCGGAAATGAGAGATCGTCAAGTCGGGAAAGATATGGAAAACCCGATAGTTGGCTGATCGCCACACGCCCTGTCGGCACTCCGCCGACATCCTTGCCAGGGCATCGCTCGCGGCGGTGGAAAAAAACGCGCTGTGCCAGCCAAAGCGGTAATAGCGGATCCTGTCGAGGTTCGGGTAGCCGTCTCGGCCGAGCGTGAGCGGGTGCACGATCGGGGAGTGGTAGTCCTCGATATTCGCGTGGAAGCAGATGCGCCAATTGGCCTCGACCGTGCGGGTTAGGCGTTGCGGGCGCCGCGGCGTATCCGAAATCGCCTTCAGAATATCGAAGCTGTCGCCGAGGAATTTTTCCAGGGATTGCCTATCGCCCTGCTGGGCAAACCGCCCGAAGATCATTGCGCCGCAGGTCGCGATCTCGACCGGGTTCAGCCGCGCGCCCAATTCGTCCGGCGCGCAGCCAAACAACCTCTCGCATTCAGGCGCCGCTATGGCCGCGCCATCGTTGTCGTATCGCCAACCGTGCAGGCCGCATGAAATCGGCCCGTTGCCCTTGTCGGCGGTGCGCAACGGGAACGAGCGATGCGCGCAGCGGTTTTCAAAGCCGCGCAAATCGCCGCCAAAACGCTGCACGAAGACCGAGCGCGTCGCGAGCGTGGCGCGGAACCAGTCGCCGTCACGGGCAACGTCATGGGCGAAGCCCAGAAAGGTCCATACGCGCGACAGGCGCTCCTGCTCGGCGCGAAACAGCACGGGATCGACCAAAGCCTCGGGCCAGTTGTGAAAAATCCGCTGATTGGTGAGGGGCAGCGTCATCGCTTTGGCCAGCGGTTTCGGGGGCTCTGGGTTGCGCGCTCTCCCGATAATATGCAGTAAGACGGGAGTGCAAAACCCACGAGTTGGCCGGATCCCGTCATGCCGCGATACGACAGCCCCTACGATCCCGCATCGGCGCCGCGCGCCTCAAATTCGTCCTCTACGAGAAAAAGGGTCGCGTCGCCTATGTGACGATCAACCGGCGTGGATCGGCGACACCCACACCAAGGTCGGCCGACTCGGCGCGGCGCATAACCTCTATGCCTCGCTGCCGCGCGCGCTCGCCGCCTATCTGACGCTCTGCAACGGCCGGCTCGGCGCCGCCGAGTGCTTCGCGCACGGCATTGCCAACAAGGTCGTGCCGCGCGACAGGCTGATCGAGACCGCCGAGGGGCTCGCCGAGATGATTTGCGACTCCTCCCCGCTCGCGGTGCGGGTGGCGGTGCGGCTCTACCGGGTCGTTCAGCACATCCGCCGGCCGCCCCCGCCTGGTGATGACGATATCGCAGCCCTCCGCCTCCTCCTTTACGTCCGAAACGGATACCTGCTTCACCGTGGAAGTCCGAACTGCGCGAGCCATGCCTGAGCCTCCGATTTGGCGACGATCGCCAGGATTCCACAGTCCCATTCGTCATATCTTGAGACTGGTCTTTCGGCGTCGTGCACGGCGGCCCGCAAGTTTGCCCGGAGGCGACGCAAATCCGCGACCGCTTCCGGCGCGAGGATGATGTCGAAGGCCATTTCGACCGTCCGCGTTTTGGGCCTAACATAGCGCCCCCCAATCCCGAGGAGGCTGCGATGGCCATCTTTACGCACGTGACGGTCGGCACCAACGATCTGACCAAGGCCCGCGCGTTTTATGACGCGGTGCTGGCCCCGCTGGGTCTGAAGCGGCTGCGCGATCTCGGCGATAACGGGTCGATCTGGGGCGCGGA
>DASUIE010000285.1:0-5598 GCA_036273175.1 Allostellaceae bacterium | reverse complement strand
GATGACCTAGCATGCGCGTCCTCTGCGGCCTTTGCGGAAAGCACGGTCGAAACATCGACACTAAAATTGCCGCATTTCGATTGTGCCGTGCAGCGTTCGTTCGCTCCGCTAACACCGCCCCCAACGTCGAAATGCATGGCTTCCGCTCCTCCAGATACTCGCTCCCTGCTCCTCCTGTTTTCGGAAGGTGAAGATAAGCAAAATCAATCCATTGCTCCTGATATTATTTCGACTCGCGACACGCGCGGGCGGTTCGCTAAGGGCCGTTCCGGCAACCCCGAGGACGGGCCGCGCGGTACCTTGCGCGGCGGGTATCCGATGCGCGACCTCCACGCCCATCCGGTAAGCGGAGCGGCGCTGGTCGATCTGACCCGCCGCGAGCCCTATCTGCTGCGGAGCGTTGCCTCGCAGTTCCTGCCGCAGTTAGCGCTCTGCAAGCCGCGAAGTCCTGGGATGCGGCGCGGGCCGGCTGCGTTATCGCGTCAAGAGGGGTAAAATCGAAACGCGGCAGTGGATTCGGTAGGAGCGACGCATGGATTTGGGACGCCAGGATTTCGATGCCATCGTGGTCGGCGCCGGCGTCGCGGGGCTCTACCAGCTTTACAGGCTGCGCGAGCTCGGCCTCAAGGTGCGCGCCCTCGAAGCCGGTTCGGCGGTCGGCGGCACCTGGTATTGGAACCGTTATCCCGGCGCGCGCTTCGATTCCGAAAGCTGGACCTACGGTTATTCGTTCTCGAAGGAGCTGCTCGAGGAGTGGGACTGGCAGGAGCACTTCGCCCCCCAGCCCGAGACCGAACGCTACCTCAATTTCGTCGCCGACAAGTTCGACCTCCGCCGCGACATCCAGTTCGACAGCCGCGTCGCGGCCGCGCATTACCGCGAGGAGGCGCGGCGCTGGGACGTGACGCTGGAGGACGGCCGCCGCTATTCGACGCGGTTTCTCGTCACGGCGATCGGCATTCTATCCGCGCCGACGATGCCCAACATTCCCGGTATCGACACCTTCAGGGGCACCTCCTGCCACACGCATCGCTGGCCCAAGGACGGCGTCGATTTCGCCGGCAAGCGCGTCGGCATCATCGGCACCGGCGCGACCGCGGTGCAGACCATCCAGGAGCTCGCCAAGACCGTCGGCCACCTGACCGTCTTCCAGCGCACCCCGAACTGGTGCGCACCGCTGCACAACGGCAAGATCTCCAAGGAAGAGATGGGCGACATCCGCGCCCGCTTCGACCAGATCTTCGCGCTCTGCCGCACCTCGCCCGGCTGCTACATCCACGCGCCCGATCCGCGCAAGACCCTGGAAGTATCCCCCGAGGACCGCGAGGCCTTCTGGGAACAGCTCTACAATTCCCCAGGCTTCGGGGTCTGGATGGGGCAATTCAGCGACATGCTGACCGACCGCGAGGCCAACCGGCTGGCCTCCGCGTTCATCGCCAAGAAAATCCGCCAGCGGGTCAAGGACCAGGCCGTCGCCGAAAAGCTGATCCCGAAAAACCACGGCCTCGGCACTCGCCGCGTGCCGCTCGAAACCGGCTATTACGAGGTCTACAACCAGCCCAATGTCGAGCTGGTCGACATCAACGAGACGCCGATCGAGCGCATCACCCCGGCCGGCATCGCGACCAGCGGCCGCGAGTACGAATTCGACATCGTCATCTACGCGACCGGGTTCGACGCGATCACCGGCGCCTTCGACCGGATCGACATCCGCGGCACCGGCGGCGTGCGCCTCAAGGATGTATGGGAGGACGGGCCGCAGACCTATCTCGGCGTCCTGATCGAGGGCTTCCCCAACCTGCTGATGGCCATGGGGCCGCATGCCGGCCTCGGCAATTACACCCGCACCGCGGAATACAGCGTCGAGTGGGTCGCCGGCTTGATCCGGTTCGCGACCGAGCGCGGCCTCACCCGGATCGAGGCCACCGCCGAAAGCGTCGCCGAGTGGACCGACCATGTCCTGGCGCTCGGCGAGGGCCAGCTGATGAACGAAATCGGCTCGTGGATGACCGGCGTCAACCGCAACGTCGATGGCAAGCAGCGACCGCGGATCATGCGCTACAGCGGCGGCCATCCCGCCTATCGCGAGCATTGCGACGCCATCGCGGCGGAGGGCTACCGCAAGCTGGCGCTGGCTTAGCCCCCCGGGGCCCCTCCCCGCGCGCGGATCTCGGTCGAGGAGATGTCGAAGCGGAACCGGTGCTCGGGGATTTCGGTGAAAAGGTCGGCGTAGCGCCGCGGCACCGGGATATCGGCCAGCGCGCGCACCCGGCCGCCTGAATCGAGGCGCATGGCGACCAGGAAGCTGCCGCCGGCGCCGGCGATCTCGTCGAGCGCCTGGTGCATCAGACCAGCGTCATCGTTGTAATATTTCGGCACGAACAGCCGCTCCGCCGTATCGGCGCCGACGACAAAAACCGCCCCCGGAAACAGGCGCGACTTTTCGACGAAGGTCGGCGCGCGCGTCAGCTCGACCGGGGCCTTCCAGGCGAATTGTGCGAGCCGCTGCCGTACGGTCTCGCCCGCCAGCGGCGGCTTGTCGACATTGGTGACCGAGATTTCGAACGCCACCGGCTGCCGGCTGAGCTCCTCGGCGATCCGCGCCAGCAGCACATGCCCCTCATGCATCGGGTTGAACGACCCCGGGAACAGCACCGAGGGCGGCGGCGCCGACAGCACCATCTGGCCGTCGGGCTGGACGGTGAGGCGGTCGAACCCGCCGGCCAACAGCCGGTCTACCGGGTCCGCCGCCGCGGCCGCCGTCTCGGCATAGGGCTCGTCGGCATCGAAAAGGCTCTGGGGCGACGGCGCGGCGGCCCCGCAGGCGCGGGCCAGCCAGAGCACGATCGCGCGCGCGACGAGGTCCTCCTCGCCGGCGCGGTCGCGCCTCCCTTTGGCGAGCACGCAGGTGCAGTGGGCGACGCCCGCGGCATTGGCGAAGGCGGCGTGGAACCGGTGCTCGCCCCGGCGGGGGCGGTCGCTGACCAGCGCCGCGGTCGCGCCGAGCCCGACCACATCGGTACCCGCCGGCGTCAGCGCGGCGGCGCGCGCCCGCGCGCTCTGCGCCATCGCGATCGCGGTCTCGGCGCTGCACGCCTGCGCCGGCGCGAACCCGAGAAACGCCGCCAGCGCCTGCTCGTCGTAGGGAACCTGCGCCTCGAGCAGCAGCCGGGAGCCGCCGGGGACCCGCAGCAGCTCCCCGATCGCCCCGCTGCCGCCGCCGGTGATCGCGAGCGCGGCCTTGGGGCCCGACCCTTGTATGGTGGAGATCAGCTGCCGCCACGCGGCGTCCGAGAGGCTCATGCGCGAACGGTGAAAGACGGCCCCGGCGGAGTCAACAGAGCGCATAGGAGTGCCGCCGTGCCAGGCAGATCGACCCCGGAGCGGGTGAGCGGATTTTTCGACGGGGTTTTCGCCGTGCTCATCACGGTGCTGGTGCTGGATTTGCGCCCGCCTGGGGGCCCGACCCCACGACGACGTCTCGGCGGGCGCACGGCGGCTGATGCGGCTGCGCTCGGTGGTGACGCTGTGCCTGTTCGGGCTCGCATCGGCCATCGCCCTGACGCACCCGCTGATCGGGCTCTGCATCTGCATCGGCCGCCTCATCGTGTATCTGAGCCCGTCTCCGGAATAGAGGGTCGAAAACGGAGCGGTTTGCGCTATTTGAGAAAGGCGACGCCGCTTCAGGGAATGCGATGACCGACCATAAATTCGACGCCGACTCCGCCAACGACATCGACCTGTTGCACGATCTGATCGGCCGCGCCCGGCGGGCCGGGGCCGACGCGGCGGATGCGGTGCTGGTCGAGGGCATTTCGCTGTCGCACGCGCGCCGGCTCGGCAAGACGGAGAAACTCGAGCGCTCGGAGGGCCAGGATCTCGGCCTCCGGGTCTTTGTCGGCAAGCAGCAAGCGATGGTTTCGTCGAGCGACCGCTCCGCGACGGCGCTCGCAAACCTCGTCGAGCACGCGCTGGCGATGGCGCGCGCGGTGCCGGAGGACGAGTTCTGCGGCCTCGCCGAGCCGGGCCAGGTCGCCAAGGACTGGCCCGACCACCTCGACATGCTCGACACCAGCGAGCCCAGCGCCGAGACGCTGATGGAGCGGGCGAAGGCCTGCGAGGAGGCCGCGCTTGCCGTTTCCGGCGTCACCAATTCCGAGGGGGCCGAAGCCGGGTGGGGCCGCTCGCGGGTCGCGCTCGCCGCCTCGAACGGATTCGCCGGCGCCTATGCCGGCTCCTCGCAAGGGGTCAGCGTCTCGGCGATCGCCGGAAGCGGCACCGCGATGGAGCGCGACTACGATTATTCGAGCGCGGTCTACGCCGCCGATCTGCGCGACCCGGCCGAGATCGGCCGCCGGGCCGGCGAGCGCGCGGTGAAGCGCCTCAAGGCGCGCAAGATGCCCACCGGGCGGTTTGCGGTGGTGTTCGAGCCGCGCGTCGCGCGCGGGTTTCTCTCGCACTTGCTCGGCGCGATCAACGGCCCGTCGATCGCCCGCGGCACCAGCTTTCTGAAGGACCGGCTCGGCCAACGCGTCTTCCCGGAGGCGATCACGATCATCGACGATCCGCACCGGCCGCGCGGCATGCGCTCGAAGCCGTTCGACGGCGAGGGCATCGCCAACCGGCGCCGCGCGATCGTCGAAAATGGCGTGCTGACGACCTGGCTCCTCGATTTGCGCTCGGCGCGCCAGCTCGGCCTCACGACGACCGGTCACGCCGCGCGCGGCACCGCCTCGCCGCCCTCGCCGTCGGCCTCGAATTTGTGGCTCGAACCCGGCGCCCAGACCCCGGAGGCGCTGATCGCCGATATCGACAGCGGCTTCTATGTCACCGAGCTGATGGGCCAGGGCGTCAACGGCGTCACCGGCGACTATAGCCGCGGCGCCGCCGGGTACTGGATCGAGAAGGGCGAGATCGCCTTCCCGGTCAGCGAGATGACCGTCGCCGGCAACCTCAAGGACATGTTCCTGCGCCTTGTCGCCGCCAACGACCTCGAATTCCGCAACGGCGTCGATTCGCCGACCATCCGCATCGACGACCTGACCGTCGCCGGGGCTTAGTCACATCGACCCGGGCGTCCGCCGCGCGCTGTGCAAGATTCTGACGATGCGCACGCCGCTCGTTCCGCTACGAAAATAGATCAAGTATCGACCGTGCACGGCCATTCTGAGCCCGCGGCTCAAATCCCTCCGGTAAGCGTATGCTTCCGGATTCTCGGCAATTCGGAAGCAATGAGCCTTGAGCTCCTCCGCGAAAGAACCGGCTCGCTTCGGATTGTCGCGAGCGATGTAGTCGGTTATTTCCTCAAGGTCGAATAGAGCGCGAGGGGAAAACTCGATCGCAGCCACTATCCCTCGGCCATCGCTGCATATTTTGCGCGAAGCCGCGCGAACACGAGTTCCGCGTCAATACCTGGGCCGCTTTCGTCGCCTTCCCTGATCAGCTGTCGCAACTCCTCGAGCTCCGCTGTCGCAACGCGGCGCTTGGCGCTCCAATCGCGCAGCGCGTCGCGTACGACTTCCCCGGCATCCGCATAGTCGCCGGACGCGACCGCGGCGCGAACGGTGTCCGCCATCCGCGCCGGGAGCTCGACACTGA
>DASUIE010000284.1:0-4387 GCA_036273175.1 Allostellaceae bacterium | reverse complement strand
ATGGGTCGCCCTGGCCCGCATCGCCGAAAAGACGAAACGCATCAAGTTCGGCCCCTCCGTGCTGATCCCGAGCTATCGCCACCCGATGGCGCAGGCCTCGGCCATCGCGACGCTCGAGCAGATCGCGCCAGGGCGCCTGATGGCCGGGTTCGGCACCGGGTTCACCGGCCGGGCGGGGATGGGCAAGAAGCCCTTGAGCCTCGGGAGCATGCGCACGCATATCGAGCAGGTCAGGGCATTGCTGCGCGGAGACATCGCCGACATCGACGGCGGTCTCGCCCAGATCCTCGCGTCCGACGGCTGGCTGCCCAACCGGCCGATCGACGTGCCGATCTACATGGCGGGCCAAGGCCCCAAGGCCCGCGCGCTCGCGAAGGAGATTGCCGACGGGCTGATTTCCCTCGGCGGCCCCGCCGAAGGGTTCGCGACCTGCCTCGTGTCGACCAACGGCACGGTCCTCGACGACGGCGAGGACGTCACCTCGCCGCGCGCCTCGACCGCCCTCAAACCGCTGATCGCGCTTGCCTATCACCACAGGTACACGACCGATCCGGAGAGCGTCAAAGGGCTGCCGAACGGCGAAGCCTGGCTGGCCAGCGTCGAGCGCGCGGACGAAAGCGTCCGCCACCTCTCGGTTCACCGCGGCCACAACCTCGACATTTCGAACGGCCATGACGCGTTCGTCGACGTGTCCGCCGCCAAGCAGGTGACGTTCACCGGCACGCGCGAGGAGTTGCGCGCACGTCTCGCCCAGCTCGAAACCCGCGGCGCCACCGGCATCATCTTCGGGACCAGCGGCTACGACGTGGAGCGGGAGCTGAGGGCCTACGCGGAGGTTGCCGGATTGGGGTGACGGAGGCCTATCCGTAGATTTCGCGGTTGACGACGTTTTCCTTGTTCGGCGCGCCGTCGAGAACGGAAAGGATGTTCTCGACCGCGACGATGCCCATGCGGTCGACCGCCTCGCGGGTGACGCCGGCGACGTGCGGCGCGGCGATGAAGTTGGGGAGCGTCAGCAGCGGGTTGTCGTTGGGGGTCGGCTCCTGGACGAAGACGTCGAGGGCGGCGCCGGCGATGCGGCGGTTTTTCAGGGCGTCGTAGAGCGCCGGCTCGTCGACGATGCCGCCGCGGGCGGTGTTCACGAGATAGGCGGTCGGCTTCATCTTGGCGATGCGGGCGGCGTCGAACAAACCGACCGTCTCCGGTGTTTTCGGGCAGTGGATCGTGATGAAGTCGGCGCGCGCGACCGCGTCGTCGAGATTGGCGACGGGCTCGTAGCCGTTGCCGCGGATCGTCTCGGAATACATGTACGGGTCGTAGACGAGGACTTTCGTCTCCATAGCGGCGAAGCGGCGGGCCGAGCGGGTGCCGATCTTGCCGAAGCCGACGATCAGCACGGTCTTGCCGTAGAGATCGACCGGCATGTCCTTGTAGCGGTCGGCCCAGCGGCCCTCCTTGACCAGCGCGTCCATCGCCGCGCCCTTGCGCGCGAGGTTCATCGTCAGGAACACGCCGGCCTCCGCGACGCTGACCGAGTTCGCGGTGCCGCCGATCATCAGCGGCACCTTGCGGCGCGTCAGGGCCGGTACGTCGACCGCGTCATAGCCGACGCCGATGCGCGAGACGACCTCCATCTGCGAGCCGGCGTCGAGCTCGGGATCGCTGAACGGGGTGATGCCGAGGCAGATGCCGGCGACGCCGTCGAGCATCTTGCGGAAATCGGCGGTCGGGATGCCATTCTCGAACGGCACGCCGTCGATATCGTCGCGGGCCTCGATCAGCGCCCAGCCAGCCTTCGACATCGTCGTCGGCGCCATGATCTTCTTGCGGTTGGTGGTCTGCATCGGGGTCCCCTAAAGCAATGAAAGCTTCTCGATTTCGGCGATGTAGCGACGGTTGGCGGTCGGGCTCAGCATGACCTCGTTCATCACGAGGCGGGCCGGCAGCAGCGCGATGTAGCGGATCAGGTCGGCGCAATCCTGCGGCTGCACCATCAGCGCGCGCACTTCCGGGCCGACCGGATTGGGGCGGCGGTCGAGGATCGGGGTCGCGACCTCGCCGGGCAGGAAGACGCAGGAGCGGATGCCGTTGACGCATTCCTGCATGTTGATCGAATGGCTCATCGCGACGACGCCGTGCTTGGCGGCGGTGTACATCGGCCCCGGGAAGCCGCCGATAAAGCGGCCGGCCATCGACGCGGTGTGGACGATGAGCCCGTCTTTGCGCGCCCGCATCAGCGGCAGCGCGACGGTGACGCAGGCGGCCGAGGCGGCGAGGTTGCCGTCGACCATGATCTTGGCGTTTTCCGGCGTCAGCTTGTCCCAGTGCCGGTCGTTGATGTTGATGCCGGCATTGTTGATCAGGATGTCGAGGCGGCCGATCTCCTGCGCGATGTAGTCGCCGATGCGGCGCACGGCCTCGGGCTCGGTGAGGTCGCCCGCCTGGACATGCGCGGTACCGCCCTGCTGGAAGATGCGGGCGGCGACCTGGTCGAGCGGCTCCCGGCGGCGGCCGGTCAGGACGATTGCGGCGCCCTCCTCGGCGAGCATCAGCGCCGCGGCTTCGCCGATCCCGCTGCCGGCGCCGGTGACCCAAGCCACCTTGCCCTCAAGCTCAGGCACGATCCCTCCCCGTCTATGCGAGGTCCAGGCTAGCCGCTAACCTTTGTCCCGAGCGATACCTTTTTTGGAGGCGAGCGATGCCGATCCCGTTCCTGATGCTGCCGCCGCAATCGGACAAGACCCGCGAGTGGGGGAAGGCCCTCGCCATCGCCCATCCCGAGCTCGAAGTGATCGTGGCGGAGACCCGCGAGGGGGCCGAGCAGGCGATCGCGGTCGCCGAGGGCGCCTATGGCACGATCCCGCCCGATCTGCTGCCGAAAGCCGGGCAGTTGCGCTGGCTGCAGGCGCCGCAGGCCGCGCCGCCCGCCGGCTACTATTACCCGGAGCTGATCGCGCACCCGGTCGAGATCACCAATTTCCGCGAGATCTATAACGACCACATCGCGGCCCACATCATGAGCTATGTGCTGGCCTTCGCCCGGGGTCTGCAAATCTACCTGCCGCAGCAGCTCCGCCGCGAATGGAAGCCGGCGCCGCGCGAGGACGACACGGTCGTGCACCTGCCCGAGGCGACGGCGCTGATCGTCGGCGTCGGCGGGATTGGCGCGGAGGCGGCGCGGCTGGCGGCGGCGTTCGGCATCACCGTGATCGGCGTCGACGAGCGCCGCACCGACAAGCCCGAGGGGGTGGCCGAGCTGCATCGCGCCGCGGCGCTCGACACCCTCCTGCCGCGCGCCGATTTCGTGATCCTGACCGTGCCGCACACGCCGGAGACCGAGGGCTTTATGAACCGCGCGCGGTTTCAGCGGATGAAGAAGACCGCGTACTTCATCAATATCGGGCGGGGCAAGACGACGCGGCTCGACGACCTCGTCGCCGCGCTCGACGCCAAGGAGATCGCCGGCGCGGCGCTCGACGTCTACGAGATCGAGCCGCTTCCCGCCGATCACCGGCTGTGGACGATGCCTGGCGTTCTCCTGACGCCGCACACGGCGGGTCACGGCCCCTATCTCGACGACCGGCGCTATGAGGTGCTGAGCGACAATTGCCACCGCTTTGCCGCCGGGCGGGAACTGCGCAACGTCGTCGACAAGCAACGCTGGTTCTAACGTCATTCGCGAGCCGGCCGGATCGTTTTCCCACGACCGTTGTTGACCCTGCGATATGTCGACGGGAGAACCGAAATGACCAAGGGTTCGCTGAAAGCGTTGTTGGGTGGTACCGCCGCCGCGGTCCTGGCGGCGGTTGCCGTGGCGCCGGGCGCGCAGGCGGCGACGTGCTGGTGGGCCGGCGGCGACTGGAACTGCACCACTCCGCCGCCTCCGGGCTCGGTGATTGCGCCGCCCAATCACGGCGCGCTGGCCGGCTATGCCAATACTCCGGGCGCTGGTCCTGAAGCGGGCATGGCCGCGAGCTTCATCCCGGCTCCGACCTGGGGCTTCTCGCGGGCCGACTATCAGCAGATGTGGAACGAGAACCCGAACCGCAAGTAGGGCGATCGACCTCAAGGCTTTGGCGCCGCGGGCGCACGAGCGGCGGCGCCGCGCTCGCGGTTGCCGCCGCGGCGGCCGTGGCGCCAAAGGCCGAGGCAGCATTCTGGTGGACCGGCTACGCCTGGGGTTGCCGGCCGCCGCCGCAGACCGCGTATTATTATCCGCCGGCCTACCAGCCGCCGCCGCTCTCGGCCTATCCGCGCGCAACATGGGGGTATGGCTACGGCAATTCCAATAAAATCCCGAACGATTATCCGGGACCGGCGCTGACCCATGAGGGATTTTAGGGGCGCCGGCAATCTTCCCTTAAGTCGCCCGGCCGACAATCGAGGC
>DASUIE010000283.1:0-27235 GCA_036273175.1 Allostellaceae bacterium | reverse complement strand
GCGCCTCCTGACCGGCCGCGTCGCCTCGCCGACCCTCGCGGCGCAGATCGCCGCGCTGCTCAAGCAATACCCGGCGGCAGGCTGGCACCAATGGGAGCCGCTGTCGCGCGACGCGGTCGCCGCCGGCGCGACCCTGGCCTTCGGCAAGCCGGTCGAGACACTGCCGGATTTCACCAAAGCCGATATCGTGCTCGGCATCGAGAGCGACGCGATCGCGCACGCGCCCGGCCACCTAGCCCATGCCCGCGCCTTCGCCAGCCGCCGCGCCGGCACGATGAGCCGCGTCTATGCGATCGAGGCGACCCCGACGCTCTTCGGGGCCTCGGCCGATCATCGCTTCGCACTGAAGCCGGCGGAGATCGAGCTCGCACTGCGCGCCATCGCAGCCAGGGTTGGCGCCGGGCCGGCGGAATGGAGCGGCGGCGACCGGCCCGCCTGGATCGATGCCGCCGCCGACGACCTCGCCGCGCATAAGGGCGCCGCGCTCGTCCACGCCGGCGCCGAGCAGACGCCGGCAATCCATGCCCTCGCCCATGCGATCAACGCAGCGCTCGCCGCGCCTGTCCGCATCATCGAGCCGGTCGCCAGTCCCGCTCCAGGCTTGGCCGCGCTGGCCGCCGACATGCAGGCCGGCAAGGTCGATACGCTGCTGATCCTGGGCGCGAACCCGGTCTACGACGCGCCGGCCGACCTCGATTTCGCGGTGGCCCTCTCCCGCGTGAAGCTGTCGGTCCAGCTCGCCACCCATGTCGACGAGACCGCGCAAAAGGCCACCTATCACGTGCCGGCGCTGCACCCGTTCGAGGAATGGGGCGACGCACGGGCCTTCGACGGCACAGCCTCCCTGGTCCAGCCGCAAATCCGGCCGCTCGTGCCCGGCCACGGCGCGGCCGAGCTGATCGCGCTCGCGGTGGGGGCGCAATCCGTCGATGCACGCGCGCTGGTGCGCCGGACCTGGCACGACGATGCCGGCTGGGACGAGTGGCTGCGCCAGGGCGTGATCCCCAACACCGCCGCCCCCGACGCGGCCGTGAAGCTGCGCGCGGATTTCGCCGCGTCCCTGCCCAAGCCAGCCGCCGCCCCCAGCGGGATCGTCGTGCTGCTGCGGCCCGACCCGTTCATTCGCGACGGGAGCCAGGCGAATAACGGCTGGCTCCAGGAGCTGCCGCGCCCGCTGACCCGGCTGACCTGGGACAACGCCGCGCTGATCGCGCCGAAGACCGCGAAGCGGCTGGGCCTCGACACCGGCGATGTCGTCGCGCTCGCCCAGGCCGTGGAGGCGCCCGCGCTGATCCTGCCGGGCCAGGCCGAGGATTGCGTGACGCTGTCGCTCGGATATGGCCGCGCGGCGATCGGACGGATCGGGGCCGGTGTGGGCACCGATGCCGGCAAGCTGCGCCGCGCCGACGCGCTGTGGCAGGTCGGGACGACGCCGCACCCGACCGGCGAGCACCGCGTGCTGGCGCTGACCCAGCACCAGCAGAACATGGCCGGGCGCGACCTCGTCCGCACCCGGCCGCTGGCCGAGATCGGCGAGCGGAAGGAGACGGTCGAGGCCTCGCTCTACCCGCCCCGGCACCATGACGGCAATGCCTGGGCGATGACGATCGACCTCGGTACCTGCATCGGCTGCGGCGCCTGCACCGCCGCCTGCCAGGCCGAGAACAACATCCCGGTGGTCGGCCGCGAGCAGGTGCTGCGCGAGCGGTCGATGCACTGGATCCGCGTCGACCGCTATTGGGGCGGGGCGCCGGACCACCCCGAAATCCTGTTCCAGCCGGTGCCCTGCATGCATTGCGAGGACGCGCCGTGCGAAGTGGTCTGCCCGGTCGGGGCGACGGTGCACGATTCCGACGGGCTCAACGTGATGGTCTACAACCGCTGCGTCGGCACGCGGTTCTGCTCCAACAACTGCCCGTACAAGGTCCGCCGGTTCAATTTCTATGGCTACACCGAGCGCGACAACCGTCCGGCGATGTCGTGGAACCCGGACGTCACGGTGCGCGGCCGCGGCGTCATGGAGAAATGCACCTACTGCATCCAGCGCATCCGCGAGACCAAGATCGCCGCCGACCGCGACGACCGGCCGATCCGCGACGGCGAGATCGTCACCGCCTGCCAGCAGGCCTGCCCGACCCGCGCGATCGTCTTCGGGGATATCAACGACCCGCGCAGCGAGGTAACCCAAAAAAAGGCCAGCCCGCTCGACTACACGCTGCTCGAGGAACTCAACACCCGGCCGCGCACGAGCTATGCCGCGCGCGTCACCAACCGCAACCCCGCGATCGCCGAGGGCTGACGATGTCGGTGATGGAGCCGGGCCAGAATCTGACGACCATCGGCGACCATGTCGCCGACGTGACGCTTAACCCCGGGCGGCGCCTGTGGTGGTGGGGCGGGTTTCTGGTCGCGGTCGCCTTCACCGCGATCTTCGTCCTGGCGGTCGAGTACCTGTTTATCGCCGGGATCGGCATCTGGGGGGTCGACATCCCGGTCGCCTGGGGCTTCGCGATCGCCAACTACGTGTGGTGGATCGGCATCGCCAGCGGCGGCACGATCATCTCGGCGCTGTTTTATCTGACGCAATCGGAATGGCGCTCGGCGGTCAACCGGATCGCCGAGAGCATGACGCTGTTCGCCGCCGCCGCCGCCGGCGTGATGCCGATCCTCCACCTCGGCCGGCCAAGCTATTTCTATTGGCTGTTCCCGATCCCCAACACGATGGGGCTGTGGCCGCAATTCCGCAGCCCGCTATTGTGGGATTTCTTCGCGATCCTGGCCTATGTGGTCGCCTCGATCCTGTTCTGGTATCTGGGGCTGATCCCCGATCTGGCGCTGGTCCGCGATCGCGCGCCCACGCAGCGCCGCCGGCTCTGGTACGGCATCGCGGCGCTCGGCTGGACCGGCTCGCACACGCAGTGGCGGCTGCACAAGACGGCCTATGGCCTCCTCGCCGCGCTGATGGCGCCGCTGGTCATCTCGGTACATTCGATCGTCGGGCTGGATTTCTCCGGCGGGCTGTTGCCGGGGTGGCATTCGACGCAGTTCTCGCCGTTTTTCGTGTTCGGCGCGGTGCTGTCCGGGTTTGCGACCGTGCTGCTCTTGGTAATTCCGGTGCGGCGGTTTTATCGCCTCGAACCGTACATCACCGCGCATCACCTCAACCTGCTCGTCACCTTCATGCTCTTGTGCAGCCTGCTGCTCGCCTATTCCTATCTGATCGACGCGCTGCTGCCCTTCTACGGCGACGACCGCTACGAGCGCGCCGTTTCGCTGCACCGCTTCACCGGCGAATGGGCGTGGTCGTTCTGGGGCGCGGTGAGCCTCAATGTGCTGATCCCGCAGCTGCTGTGGCTGCGTCGGCTGAGGCTCAGGCTGTGGCTCGTCTGCCTCGTGTCGTTCGGGGTCGTCGTCGGCATGTGGTTCGAGCGGATCATGCTGGTGACCTCGTCGCTGTACGAGGATTTCATGCCGTCGGCCTGGGGCCATTTCGCGGGAACCGAGTGGGACTGGCTGACGCTGTTCGGCTCGGCGGGGATGGCCGCCGCCGGGTTCTTCCTGTTCCTGCGCTATGTGCCGGTCGTCGCCGCCTATGAGCTGAAGGAGCTGCTGCCGCCGCCGGAGCGCCGCGGATGACCGGCCTCGCCGCCGAATTCGCCGCGGAAGGCGCCCTGGTGGAGGCCGCGACCCGGCTGCGCGCCGCGGGCATGACCGGCCTAGAGGCTTACACGCCCTATCCGGTGGAGGCGCTCGACGCGGTGCTGCCGCGCCCGCGCTGGATGCTGCCGGTGCTGGTATTCGCCGCCGGGATGCTGGGACTGGCCGGCGGTTTCTTCCTGCAATGGTACGGCGCCGCGGTCGCGTACCCGATCGACATTGGCGGACGGCCGCTCGCGAGCTGGCCGGCCTTTATCCCGATCGCGTTCGAGATCGCGGTGCTGTGCGCGGTGACGGCGGGATTTGCCGGATTTTTCGTGCTCGCCCGGCTGCCCAAGCCCTATCAGCCGATCCATGCGCTGCCCGGCATCGAGCGCGCAAGCCAGGACCGCTTTTTTCTCGTCGTCGATGCCGGCGACCTCGCCCGCGCCGAGCAAATGCTGACGGAATCCAAGCCATGCAGCATCGTGCCCTGGCCGCCGTGATCGCCGCGGCGGCGATGCTGGCGCTCGCCGGCTGCGACAGCGACATGTCGAGCCAGAACAAGGACAAGACCTGGCACGCCGCCGAGCAGCCGCCAAACGGGCTCGACTGGCCGCTGACCCCGCCCGACGGGATGGTCGCGCGCACGCCTCCGGAGCCGCCGCCCGCGCTGTCGCTGGCGCTGCTGCAACGCGGCCGGCAGCGCTACGACATCGCCTGCGCGCCCTGCCATGCCCGCACCGGCGAAGGCAACGGCATGGTCGTCCAGCGGGGGTTTCCAGCCCCGCCGCCGCTCAGCGACAAGCGCATCGTCGCCGAGCCGACCCAGCATTACGTCGATGTCATCCAGAACGGCTACGGCATCATGTACTCGTTTGCCGAGCGGGTCGCGCCGCGCGACCGCTGGGCCATCGCGGCCTATATCCGCGCCTTGCAGCGCGCCCGGGCCGCGACCCCGGCCGAAGTGCCGGCCGACCAGCAGGCGGCGCTCAAGTGATCGCGGCGGGGGCGCAGGCCTGGCTCGCGGCCTATCTGTTCTGGGTCGGCATCCCGATCGGCGCGCTGTTCGCGACGCTGGTGCACGGGCTCGTCGGCGGGGAGTGGGGCCTGACCCTGCGCCCGGCGCTCGCCGCCATGCTGCGCACGACACCGCTGATGGCGCTCTTGCTGATCCCGGTGCTGGTCGCCGCCCCAAGCATTTATCCCTGGGCGCTGGCTGGCGGGCATGGCTGGCTGAGCCTGCCGTTCTTTGTTGGACGGGCGATCGCCTATGTCGTGCTGTGGAACGTCATCGCGCTCGGCATCCGGCGCTACCGCCGGCCCGACGGGCGACTGCCGCCGGGCTTCGCCTGGCCGGCGCTGATCGTGCTGTTCGGCACCACGACCCTGGCCGCGTTCGACTGGGTGATGACGCTGGAACCGCGCTGGACCTCGACGATTTTCGGCCTCCTCGTCACCACGGGCTGGGTGCTGAGCGCGCTCGCCATCGCCATCGCCGCGGCGGCGCGGTTCAAGCCGGGGGCGCTGCTCGACGCGCCGGCCCGCATCATGCTCGCGATCGTCCTGCTCTGGGCCTATCTGTCGGCGGTCCAGCTCATCGTGATCTGGGAATCCGACCTGTCGCACGAAATCCCGTGGTACCTGCGCCGGTCGGCCGGTGGCTGGGGCTGGGTCGCGCTGGGCTTCGCGCTGGCCGAGTTCGCGGTGCCGTTCGTGCTGCTGGTGTGGCGCCCGGCGCGCCGCTCGGTGCGGCTGGTGTCGTTTGTCGCGGTGAGCATCGCGGCGGCGCACCTCGCCGAGATCTGGTGGCTGACCCTACCCGATCTGAGCCGCGGCTTCGCCTGGCCCGACCCGCTCGCCGCGATCCTGATCGGCGCCTGCGTGCTGCTGGTCGCGCGCCGGGAATTCGCCCGGTGAAGACCCGCAACGACGAAATCCGCGTCGAACGCAGCGACGTGTCGCTGCCGCTCGCCGGGGCGCTGTTCGGGGGGCTCGCGGCGAGCATCGCGCTGTCGGTCGTCGTCATCGCGCTTGTCTACCCCGGCGCGCTGCACGGGCCGAGCGACGCGCCGCGCAGCGTCACCGCCGCGCCGCGGCTCCAGATCGATCCGGCCGCCGACCTCGCCTGGTTCCGGGCGGCCGAGGAGAGGGAGCTCGGCGGCTATGGCTGGGTCGACCGCCAGCACGGCACCGTGCGCATCCCAATCGAGAAGGCGATGCAGGACGTCGCCGCCGCCGGCATCAAGGACTGGCCGAAATGAGGGCGCTCCTCTTCCTCCTGCTGCTCGCGGCGGGGCCGGCGCTGGCGGCACCGTCGAGCATTCCGCCCGCCGAATTCTCCGCCTTCGCCTTTCGGCAGCACCCGGGCGCCCAGCTCCCGCTCGACGCGATGCTCCGCGATGCCGACGGCGAGAACGTGACGCTCGGCAGCTTCTTCGCCGGCCGCCCCGTCGTGCTCGATTTCGAGTACGACCGCTGCACGACGCTGTGCGGCGCGGTGCTCGACCGGCTGAGCGCGGCGCTGCCGCACGGCGCGCGCCTTGTCGCGATCGATATCGACCCCGAGGCCACTTCGCGAGAGGCAGCCGCTTTCGCCCGCGCGCATGGGGCCGAAATCGTTCTGACCGGCGACGAGGCGACGATCCGGCGCATCGCCGACGCCGCCGGGTTTCCCTACCGACGAGACCCGGCGACCGGGCAATACGCGCACCCGGCCGGGTTCCTCATAGCGACGCCCGAAGGCCGCATATCGCGTTATTTCCTCGGCTTCGATTGGCGGCCGCTCGATCTGCGGCTGGGGCTGATCGAAGCGGCCGGCCGCACCATCGCCGCCCCGGCCGAGCAGGTGCTGCTGTTCTGCTATTGCTATGACCCGCAGACCGGGCATTACGACCTCGCGGTCTCGCGGCTGCTCGCGCTGGTCGGAGCGGCAACGCTGCTGGGGCTGGCCGGGACCGTGTGGCGGGTCGCGCGGTGAACGGCATCCCGTTTCTGCCGCCGAGCGCCAGCAGCGTCGCCGGCGAGTTCAACGACCTTTTTGTCGCGCTGCTGGCGATCACCGGGCTCGTGCTGCTGCTGGTCGTATGGCTGATGTTCCGCTTTTGCATCCGCTACCGCAAAGGCAACGAAGACGCCGACCGTAACCACCAGGTCAAGAAGTCGTGGCATTGGGAGGTCGGCTGGACGGCGGCCTCGCTGGTCGTGTTTGTCGGCCTCTACGCGTGGGGCGCCGAGTTCTATCTGCGCGAGCACAAGCCGCCCGGCAACGCGACCGACATCTACGTCGTCGGCAAGCAGTGGATGTGGAAGATCGAGCATCCCGACGGCCAGCGCGAGATCAACACGCTGCACGTCGCGGTCGACCGCCCGGTGCGGCTGGTGATGAGCTCGGAAGACGTGATCCACGGGTTTTACGTGCCCGCCTTTCGCCTCAAGCAGGATGTGCTGCCCGGCCGCTATGTCACCCTGTGGTTCGACCCGACCCAGACCGGGACATTCCATCTCTATTGCTCGCAGTTTTGCGGCACCTCGCACGCCGCGATGGGCGGCCAGGTTGTCGTGATGCCGGGCGGCGAGTTTCAGAAATGGCTGGCCGCCAACGCCACCACCGGCACCCTGGCCGCGCAGGGCGGCATCCTCTACCGCCGGCTCGGCTGCTCCGGCTGCCACGATCCGCCGGCCCCGATCGGACCGAAACTCGCCGGGCTCAAAGACGACGGGCTGATCCGCGGCGCGATCCTCGAACCGGCGAGCCATCCGGTTCCGGGGTACAAGGCCCGGATGCCGTCCTTCGCCGGACAGGTCGACGAGGAGCAGATCGTCGCGCTGGTCGCCTACATCAAATCGCTCGATGCCGGAAAGGCGCAGCCATGACGATCGTCACCGTCACCGAACTGCCGCTCCCCAAGCGCGACTCCTACCTGACCGACGGCTCGACGCTTGCCTCATGGCTGCTGACCCGCGACCACAAGCGCATCGCCATCCTCTATTTCATCAGCATCACCGTCTTCTTCTTCGTCGGCGGCGCGGCCGCGGCGCTGATCCGGCTCAACCTGCTTACCCCGCAAGGCACGCTGCTGGGCGCCGAGACCTTCAACCGCACCTTCACGCTGCACGGCGTGGTGATGGTGTGGCTGTTCCTGGTGCCGTCGATCCCGACCACCTTCGGCAACTTCATGCTGCCGCTGATGCTGGGCGCGCGCGACCTCGCCTTTCCGCGCCTCAATTTGCTGAGCTGGTACCTATTCGTCCTCTCGGGGCTGATCGTCCTCAGCGGGCTGCTCGGCGGCAGCGTCGATACCGGCTGGACGTTTTACGAGCCGCTGTCGAGCGGCTATGCCAGCGGCGCCTTGGTCGTGGTGCTCGCCGGGATCTTCGTCAACGGCTTTTCGTCGATCCTCACCGGGCTCAATTTCGTCGTGACGATCCACCGGCTGCGCGCGCCCGGCCTGACCTGGTACCGGCTGCCGATCTTCTGCTGGTCGACCTATGCAACCTCGCTGATCCTGATGCTGGCGACCCCGATCCTCGCGGTGACGCTGATGCTGGTGGCGATCGAGCACCTGTGGCATGTCGGCGTGTTCGACCCGGCCTATGGCGGCGACCCGCTCTTATTCCAGCACATGGTCTGGTTGTACTCGCACCCGGCGGTGTACATCATGATCCTGCCGGGGATGGGAGTGATCACCGAGATCATCCCGGTTTTCGCCCGCAAGAAAATCTTCGGCTACAAATTCATCGCCTGGTCGTCGGTCGCGATCGCGGTGATTGGCTTTCTCGTCTGGGGCCATCACATGTTCGTCTCGGGCGAGAGCGTCTATGCGGCGCTGGTGTTCTCGTTCCTCAGCTTCGCCGTCGCGGTGCCCTCGGCGATCAAGGTGTTCAACTGGCTGGCGACGCTGCACAAAGGCACGATCGCTTTCGACGCACCGATGCTCTACGCGCTCGGTTTTATCCTCTTGTTCACGATCGGCGGGCTGACCGGGCTGTTCCTCGCGACGCTGGCCTTCGACGTGCATGTGACGGCGACCTATTTCGTCGTCGCGCATTTCCACTACATCATGGTCGGCGGTATGGTCAGCGCCTATTTCGCGGCGCTGCACTACTGGTGGCCCAAGATCACCGGGCGGCTTTACCACGAGGCCTGGGCGCGGTTTGCCGCGGTGCTGATCTTTTTCGGGTTCAACGTCACCTTCTTCCCGCAGTTCATCCTGGGCTATCTCGGCATGCCGCGCCGCTACCATGCCTATTCGCCCGAGCTGCAGGTGTGGAACGTCTTGAGCAGCGCGGGCGCCTCGATCCTCGCCGTCGCCTATCTGCTGCCGCTTGTGTACCTGACCTGGTCGTGGTTTCGCGGCGAACGCGCCCCGCCCAACCCGTGGCGGGCGACCGGCCTCGAATGGCAGATACCGTCACCGCCGCCGACAGAGAATTTCCCGCGCACGCCCGTAGTGACGGAAGACCCGTACAATTACCCGGAGCCGACCGAATGACGGCGCTGGGCGAGCAATACCCCGACCTTGCCCATCAGGGCGAGACGGCGGAATATGGGATGTGGGGATTTATCGCCACCGAGGTACTGTTTCTCGGCGGGCTGTTCGTCGCCTACACCTTTTACCGCTACCTTCACCCGCTCGGCGTCGCGGAAGCAGCAAAGCACACCAAGATCGTCATCGGCAGCGCCAACACCGCGATCCTGCTGACCTCGAGCTTCTTCATGTCGTGGGCATCGGTCGCGGCGCGAAACGGCGAGGGCAGGCTCTGCGCGCGGCTGATGGCGGTGACCGCGGGACTGGGCGCGCTGTTTATCGTCCTCAAGGGCATCGAGTATGGCCAGGAGATCGGCGAGCACCTATGGCCCGGCCCCTCTTTCCGCATCGACACGGCGGAGCCGCGCGTCGGCGAGGTATTTTACTTTCTCTATTGGGTGATGACCGGCATCCACGCGCTGCACCTGACGATCGGCGTCGCCGCGGTCGCCGCGATCGCGCGGCGCAGCGCGAAAGGCGAGTTCTCGCGGGTCTACTTCGCGCCGGTGCGGGTGGTGAGCCTCTATTGGCACTTCGTCGACGTGGTGTGGGTGTTTCTGTTCGCGTTGATCTACCTGCCGGGACGGGGACTCTGAGATGCTCCGGCTGATCGTCGCCTGGCTCGTGCTGGTCCTGCTGCTCGCGGGGAATATCGGGCTCGCCTACCTCGGGAGCGGCGCGCTTGTCACCGCCGGCCATGTCGTCGTCGCGGCCTGCATGGCGGCGATCGTGATGATCGTTTTCATGGAGCTCGACCGTGGCGCATCGCTGCTGTGGGTGTTCGCCGGCGCGGGGTTTTTCTGGCTCGCGCTGCTCTTCGTCCTCGGCGCGGCGGATTATCTGACGCGGTACAGCTTCGCCCCGAACTGACGCGGAACAATCCCCTCCGGGGCGCCGTTCGCCGGGTGAAACTCAGGCAGGAAAGAGGGTCCGATGGACCAGGCACGCAAGCTGCGCGAGCTCGCCAGTTGGTATCGCGAATTCGCGGAGCGCGCGGGCGAGCCGGCGATCTGGGCGGCGCGCATGCGCACCGCCGAAAGCCTAGAGCGCGAGGCCGGCGCGATCGAGAGCAACCCGGAGGCATCGACCAGCCTGGCCCGCCTGATCGGCGAGGAGTGAGCGCCCTCGCGTAAGCCCTCCGACTCCGCGCCGATCGGTCTTTACCGTTACATCTGGCGCACCAGCGGAAGGCGGCAAATCCTGCTGGCGGCGCTCTCCGCCATCGTCTTCCTGCTCGACCTCGTGCCGCTCGAACTGCAGCGGCGGATCGTCAACGAGGCAATCCACGACCGCTCCTTCGACCGGCTCGCCTTGCTCTGCGCGATTTATGCCGCGGTGGCGCTATTGCAGGGCGGCAGCAAGGTGTCGACCAACATCTACAAGAATTCGGTCGGAGAGGCGGCGAGCCGGCGCTTGCGGCTCGACACCTATGCGGCGGCGCTGCACCACCCCCAGCCGGAGACGAACGGGCAGGAAGGGATCGGCATTTCGATCATCCTGTCGGAGGCTGATTCCGTCGGCCTCTTTATCGGCACCAGCATTTCCGAGCCGGTTCTGCACGGCGGCGTGCTGATCAGCGTCTTCACCTATCTGCTTTTCCTCCAGCCGTGGATGGCGATGGTCGCCCTGGCGCTGGTCGCACCTCAATTCGTTTTCGTCCCGATGATGCAGAACGCGATCAACCGGCGAACCATATCGCGCATCAAGACGCTTCGCGACCTGTCGGTGGACATCGTCAACGAAACCGCCGAGAGGGTCGAGGAGCGCGAAGCCGAGCTCTACCGTTCCCGCGTCAACGAGGTTTACGACCTCAACATGCAGATCTATCGCCGCAAGTTCTCGATGAATTTTCTGATGAACCTGCTCTACCACCTCGGCATCGTCGGCATTCTTTTTGTCGGCGGGATGCTCGTCATGCAGAACAGCATCGAGGTCGGCACCGTGGTGGCGTTTATATCGGGTCTCGCCAAGGTGAACGACCCGTGGGGGGATCTGGTCAATTTCTTCCGCGACGTGACCAACACGCGGGTCAAGTTTCGCCTCATCGTCGGCTTTCTGTCGGACCAGGGCGGCGAACTATGCCGCTGACGCCAAGCTGGGCCGATATCGGCCTCAGACTCTTGTTGACCGTCATAGCCGGTGCGCTGATCGGGCTGAACCGCGGCGAGCACGGGCATCCGGCCGGGCTTCGCACGACCCTGTTGGTGGGCCTCGCCGCGTCGCTGTCGATGATCTTGGCCAATCTGCTGCTCGACACATCCGGCAAACCGGATGGCTCGTTCGCGGTGCTCGATCTGATGCGGCTGCCGCTCGGCATTCTCACCGGAGTCGGGTTTATCGGCGCCGGCGCGATCATCCGGCGCGGCGATGGCGTCGAGGGCGTCACCACCGCGGCGACGTTGTGGTTCGTGACGATGGTCGGGCTGTGTCTCGGCGGCGGGCAACTTGTCCTGGGCTCGGTCGCGACCGCGATCGGACTTGCCGTGCTGATCGCGCTGAAAGCGCTCGAAAACCGGGTCCCGAGCGAGCGCCGCGCGACGATAGAGCTGATCCTCGACGGCGGCGAAATGGCTGAAGACCTCGTTGCCGCCAAGGCGCCGGCCGGCTATCGCGTCGTCGAGCATGGCGCCTCGCGCGAGGGCGGTCGCCGTCACCTCCGCTACGAGATCCAATGGAGCGCGCCGGCCAACGATCCGGGACCGGGCGAGTTTGTCGCCCGCCTCGCCTCCGCGCCCGGCGTCGTCAAGGTGATGTGGCGGCTGGGCGCGCCGTAAAGAGGACCGCCGCGCGGCCGGGAAGCCGCCAGTCGCCATCCGCCAGCGGGTCCGGGATGCCGGCGCCGCCGTAGCGCGGGTGCTCGCTCGACCAGCGCAGCGCCCACTTGCCGCTCGCGGGCGGCGCCAGCAGCGGCTCCGCCGCCGGGTCGAGCACGGTGTCGCGCCCGAGATTGACGATCAGCAGCCACCTGTCGCGGCGGAGGGCCCAGGCCTCGTCGCCGAGCACCGCGCCGTCGACCCGCCCGCCATCCGCATACTCCCGCCGCAGCGCCAGCAGGTCGCGGTGGAGCGCGACAAAGCCCTCGTTTCGCCCGCGCTCGCCGTGGTCGAGGATAGAGCGGCGGAAGGTTTCGATATCGGTCGGGTCGGCGAGCCGCGCCTGCATCTCTCGTGTCGCGAGGCTGGCGAACTGCGCGAGGAATTCGCGCCGCCCCTTGGCGATCGCGGCGCCCAGCTCGCCTGGGTGGTCGGCGAAATAGAGAAACGGGGTCGAGGCGCCGAATTCCTGGCCCTGGAACAGCATCGGGATCGCCGGCGACAGCAGCAGATAGGCGGTCATCGCCCGCCAGCAACCGGGATCCGACAATTGGTGGCCGCGCGCGCCGGCGCCGGAATGGGCGACCTGGTCGTGGTTTTCGAGGCAGACGACGAACCGGGTCGGCTCCAGGTCGAGCGCCGGCGTGCCGCGCGGCTCGCCGCGCGACAGATTCTGGCCCTGATACAGGAAGCCGTGGCGGGCGAGGGCGACGAACTCGGTCGCGGCGCCGCGATAATCCTGGTAGTAGCCCTCCCGCCGGCCGGTCAGCGCGACCCGCGCGGCATGATGAAAATCGTCGTTCCACAGCGCGTCGAGGCCGTGGTCGCGCACCACCTCGGCGATCTGGTCTTCGTTTTCGGCGGTGACGAAGGTCTCGCGCCGCCCGCCGGCGGCCTCGCGGACGCGGCGGCCGATGGCGGCGAGGACGTGCTCCGCGGAGGTGTCGTAAATGCGATGCGTCGCGTCCAGCCGCAGCCCGTCGAAGTGATACTCGTCGATCCAATAGCCGGCATTGGCGACGAAAAGCTCGCGCACCGGTCCTCGGCCGAAGTCGATCGCCTCGCCCCACTCGGTGGCGTAGCGGTCGGTGAAGTAATCGCCGGAGAATAGCCGCAAATAATTCCCGTCGGGGCCGAGATGGTTGTAGACGACATCAAGGATCACCGCGAGGCCGAGACCGTGCGCGCGGTCGACGAAACGGCGCAAATCGTCCGGCCCGCCGTAGAGCCGGGTCGGCGCGAACAGATCGACCCCGTCATAGCCCCAGCCGAACCGGCCCGGAAACTCAGCCACCGGCATCATCTCGACACAGGTGACGCCGAGCTCGGCGAGCGCCGGCAGGTGACGCATCGCCGCCGCCCAGCTCCCCTCCGGAGTGAAGGTGCCGATATGCAGCTCGTAAATCACCAGCCGCTCCCGCTTGCAGCCGCGCCAAGCGGCGTCGGTCCAGGCGAAACCGGCGGGATCGACGATCTCGGAGCTGCCATGCGGTCCGTCGGGCTGAAAGCGGGAGGCTGGATCGGGAAGCGGCGGATGCTTGCCGTCGAGCCGGTAGCGGTAGCGCGCGCCGGCGCCGGCGCCTTTGACCCGACCCGAGAAATAGCCCTTCGGCTCGGCTTCCAGCGGCTCCGGCGACGCGCCTTCGATCTCGACCGAGACCGCGCGGGCGGCCGGCGCCCAGACCCGGAAATGCGCGCCGCCGGGACAGAGTTCGGCGCCCACGGGGAGGCGGCGGCGGAACGGGGGTAAATCGGCATCCATCGGCACTGCTAGCAACGCCTCCGCGGGAGGGTTCGATCCGGCCGCCGTTTATCGGGCATGACCGCGATACCGATCCGTTCACCGCGCGGCGGCCGGCGCTGGTGGCGAGCGCTGGGGGCGGTCTGGACGGCGCTGGGACGCGACAACATCTCGATCATGGCCGCGGGCACCGCCTATTACCTGATCCTCGCCATGGTGCCGAGCATGTCGGCCGTCGTGCTGACCTATGGGCTGGTCGCCGACCCGACGACGATCGAGCACCACATCAATGCCCTGGCAGGGGTGATGCCGGGCGAGGCGCTCAGGCTGATCTCGGACCAGCTTCACACCCTGGTCACCGCGCCGCGGGAGAGCCTCGGCATCGGGCTGGTCGTCAGCGTGCTCTTTGCGCTGTGGACCGCGGGTGGCGCCGTCAGCGCGATCATGCAGGCGCTGACCGTGGCCTATGAGGGCCGCGAGCGGCGCGGCCTGCTGCATTTTTATGGTTTGGCGCTGGGGCTGACGATCGGGCTGTTTCTGTTCGGCGTCGCCGCGCTGCTGCTGATCGCCGGCGTGCCTGCCGCCGCGGCAAACCTGCCGATGCCCGAATTTTGGCGCCAGCTATTGCCGCTGCTGCGCTGGCCGCTCTTGGCGTTGCTGGCGCTGCTCGGGGTCGGGACGCTTTATCGCTTGGCTCCCGACCGCGACCGGCCGCAATGGGACTTTCTGCGCCCCGGCACGATCGCCGCGGTGATATTGTGGCTCGTCGCCTCGGCGGCGTTCTCGGTCTACGTCGCCGATTTCGGCTCCTACGACAAGACCTACGGCTCGCTCGGCGCGGTCGCGATCTTGCTGATCTGGCTTTACACCTCGACCTTTATCGTCCTCGCCGGCGCCGAGCTTAACGGCGCGATCGAGCGCGGCGACGAGGAAGCGCCGGCGCCCGTCAGCTGAAAGCCACGGGCGGGCTGAACAAATACCCGCCGCCGCGAACGGTGCGGATCAGCTGGGGGCTGTGCGGGTCGTCGCCCAGCTTGCGCCGCAGCCGCCCCACCCGGACATCGATGGTGCGGTCGAACGCGTCGGCGTCGCGGTCGCGGATCAGATCGAGCAGCCGATCCCGGCTGAGGGTCTGGCCCGCGTTGGTCACGAAGGCGACCAAGAGGTCGAACTCGCCGGGAGTGAGCCGCACATCCTCGCCCGAGGGCGACAGCAATTCGCGCGTCGAAAGGTCGAAAGTCCACCCGGCGAAGCGGGCGCGCGGACGCGGCGGCCTGGTCCCGTCGGACGTCTCCGCCTGCATCGCCCCCGAGACCCGGCGCAGCACGCTCTGCACCCGGGCGCGCAGCTCGCGCAGATGAAAGGGCTTTGCCAGGTAATCGTCGGCGCCCATCTCGAGCCCGACGATGCGGTCCACCGGATCGCCGCGGCCGGTCAGCATCAAGATCGGGATCGCCGAAACGTCCCGCAGCGAGCGGGCCAGCGCCAATCCGTCCTCGCCTGGCAGCACGAGGTCGAGAATGACGAGATCGATCGCGGAGCGCTCCAGCGTCTCGCGCATGTCGTCGCCATTATGGGCGACGCTGACCTCAAACCCCTCGCCGCTCAAATAGTTGCGGATCAGATTGCAGACCTCGACCTCGTCGTCGACTACGAGGATATGGCCGTTATCGCTCATAGCTCGGCCTTGTCCAACGGGTCGCCGTTGTCAGGCCGCGACGCTGTCGAATGTGCCGTCACCAGCAGATCTCCCGTGCCTAGCCTATCCGAGTGTCCGCTTCCTCCCTCCGCGGCGACATTATCGCGCCAACGGCGACCAAAACTGGCATAGCGAGCGAGATTCGACAATAGCCGACGCGGCATACCAGCAGTACTGCTGAACACGTTCTGCACGTGATAGGCGCTCGCATCTAGCAGAGACGCGAAATCGCGGGATGGATGAAAGCTGTAAGCCAGCTTCGCTCTTTGGGAACGGAGGCCAACGCGTACTGTTTTACCCTTATCTTCTCAAAGGAGTGATGACGATGAGCAAATCCGGATTAGCGGCCGTTGCCGTAGTAATGTCTCTGGCGGCGCCGATGGCGATGGCTCAGAGCCAAAATATGCCCCAAGCCGCCCGGCCGGCAACCGCGACCCCAGCCGCGTTGACGGTCCAGCCCGACCAGATGCGCGCCAGCAAGCTGATCGGCAGCAGCGTTTATGACGTGCAGAACCAGGATGTCGGCAGCGTCAAGGATGTGATCCTCGACCGCAAGGGCCAGGTTTCGTCCGTGGTCATCGATGTCGGCAGCTTCCTCGGCATGGGCGGAAAATACGTCGCGGTGTCGCTCAACGACATCAAGACCACCAATGACCGCCTGACCCTTAACCGCAGCAAGGATCAGCTCAAGGCGGCGCCGGCATTCGAGCTCGAGTCGGCTTCGAACAACACCGCGAAGACGACGGGCGCGCCGACGGCCCCGAAGCGCGAGCCCGAACACAAATAGCGTTATCCGACCAGGCCGCCGCCGGGCGTGCGTCGCCCGGCGGTTTGCCGTTGCGCTATTGGCGCAGCATCACCGCAACCGGGAACCCGGACAGCAGGTCGGCCGCACGCAGATGCGAGCCCCCGGCATGGCGGTCGCCGGTGAATTCATCCCGCCAATCCCCCTCGGGGAGCGCGAGCCCGGCATCGCCCCAATCCGGCGTGTCGCCGCCCCGGTACAGCCGGTAGACGAGCCGCGGCACCACGACGGCCAGCCCCTCGCCCGCGTGGTCGCGGGCGAAGGCGCAAAGATGGTCGCTATCCGCCGCCAACGGCGTGTAATCCCCGTGAGCGAACAAACCCGCGTGCCGCCGGCGAAGATCGAGCAGGCGCTGGGTCACGAAAAGCTTTTCGCCCTGGTCGCGCCCGATGCGGTCCCAGTCGGGCTGCCGGCGGTTGTCGGGGTCGACCAGGCTGAAATCCCAGACTTCGCACCCCTGGTAGATGTCGGGCACACCCGGCACGGTCAGTTTCAACGCAAGCTGCGCCAAGGACGAGATCGCCGAATGCCGCGCGAACGAGGCGATGAAGTCGCCGAAGTCGCGCAGGAAGGCGCTCGGCCGCGAGGCGTCGAGCGTCGCCTCGACGAACCGCGTCAACGCCGCCTCATACTCGCTATCGGGGTTGCTCCACCCCGACTCCTCCTTGCCCTCGCGGACCGCCTTGACCATGAAGGCCGACATCCGTTCCCGCAGACACGTCACCGCCTCGGCGTCGCCGGGGTCGAGCCCGACCGGCCACGCCCCGACCAGCGCCTGGTAGAACAAGTATTCGACATTGCGGTCGGGTACCGCGCGGCCGTCGACTTCACTGCGCCGCGAGCGGTTGACGCGCAGCCAGCGGGCGATGCATTGCCCCCAGCGGCGCGGCATTTCCGACAGCATCGCCAGCCGGATCCGCGCATCCTCGCCCCGCTTGGTATCGTGCGTCGCGGTCGCCAGCATCGCGTGCGGCCAGGCCTGCGCCCGCTCTCGCGTCGCGTGGTGAAACGCCGCGACCGATAGGCCGAAGCGGCGCGGATCGCCGCCGACCTCGTTCAGCGCGAGCAGCCGGAAATAGCGATAGAAGGCCGTATCTTCCGAAGCCTTGGCCATGACCGGCCCGGTCACCTGCTGAAACTGCATCGCCTCCCGCCCGCCACCGCTCAGCGTCCGGTGGAGAAAGTCGAAGATGCTGGTGTCGATCGAGCGCCACCGCTTTTTCGCCTGCGCGATGGCCCATCCGATATAGCGCCGGTCGTCTTCGCTCGCCCCGTTGCCGTCGACATAGGTGCGGTAGACCGGAAACGCGGCGACCACCTCCTCGAGCGCGGCCAGCATGCCGTTGCGGGTGAAGTCGCGGGTGCGCCACCGGCTCATCGACAGCCGGTGAAACCGGCGCGCCAGAACATTCATCTCGCTCGCCAGGTTGACCCGCATGATGCGCTGCTTGGCGGCGAGCAGCACGGTGTCGAAATCCTGGTGCCGGCCGGTGACGCGCTGGTAAAGCCGCGTCATCGCCGCCTCCGCCTCGGCATCGACAAAGAGACCCGCGACCTGGTTGGCGAAATCGTAACCGGTCGTGCCCTCGACCGGCCAGGCGGGCAAGGTCTCGTAGCGGGCGAGTATCTTCTCGACGGTCAGATAGACCGGCTGCGGCAGCGACCGCCGCAGCGCGCCGATATAGGCGGCCGGATCGTACAGCCCGTCGATGTGGTCGACGCGCAACCCCTGCACGTCGCCGCGGCCCACCCACTCGAAGATCAGCCGGTGCGTGGCCGCGAACAGCGCAGGCAACTCCATCCGGAGCCCGGCGAGATCGTTGATGTTGAAGAAGCGGCGGTAATTGATCTCGTCTGCGGCGACGCGCCAATAGGCCAATCGGTAGGATTGCGCGTCGAGTAGCCGGTGCAGCCGGCGAAAGCTCGCCGGCTCGCCCGGGCGCCCGGCAAACGAACGAGCCGCGCGGCCGATGGCCTCGGCGCATTCGGGCCGCGCGGCGGCGGCCGTAAGCCGCTCCTTGGCTGCCGCGACCCGCGCCCGCGCCGCCTCGCCCCTGACCCGTCCCTCGGGGAATGCCGCGGCCAGCGGCGCGAGGGCCTCCCCGCCCGCGGCGAGGATTGTCGCATAGCTCGACGGCGACACCGGAAAGCGGTGTTCGTAATACCAGAAGCTGAAGCTGCCCTCGCCAGCGTCGAAGCGCAACTCGATCTCGCCGGCTTCGAGGATCGCGCCGTACTGGTCGCCCAGCACCGGCAACAGCACGCGGCCCCTCAGATCGGGGCGCGCGGCCTCCCAGTTGATGTCGAAATACTCGGCATAGGGGCTGGCCTCGCCCCATTCGAGGACATCGAGCCACCAGGCGTTGTCGTGACCGCCGACCCCCATGTGGTTCGGCACGATATCGAGGATGAGACTGAGCCCGCGCTCGCGCAGCGCCGCCACGAACGCCGCGAAGTCGGCCTCGTCGCCGATCTCGGGATTGAGCCGGTTGTGGTTGACGATGTCGTAGCCGTGGGTCGAGCCGGGCCGCGCCTCCATGATCGGGGAGGCGTAGACGTGACTGATCCCCAGCCTGTCGAGATACGGCACCAGCGCCAGCGCGTCGCGCAGCGTGAAGTTGCGATGGAACTGCAGACGATAAGTAGCTCGAGGCGGCAAATGGCTGGCCTGGAAACCTCCACGGCGTTATTCGATTGAACGTCATGGCGTTTCAGGCGTTCCACCGGATGGTGGGCTATTAGGAAGCTCGATGCCGCCTTATCCGAAGTACACCACGACCGTGATCGGAGCCCATAGCGTCCCTCGTTGGTACGAAGCGCTCGACCGGCTCGTCAACACCGGACAGCTATTGGCCGCCGACATGGCGGATGCCCAGTTCCGCTGCATGCAGGCAGCGGTGCTCGACCAGGAAACGGCCGGTATCGACATCATCACCGGCGGCGAGATGCATCGGCGAACGCATAACCGGCACTCCCCGCCCAACGCGATGCTCAACCACTTCTGGCAGAAGATGCCCGCCTTTCAGGGCGTCACGAGGCCCCGGCCGATCACCGCCCACGACCCGAACGTGACTCATCCGGCGGCGACCTGTACGGCGGCGATTGCCGAAACCGTCGATCTTGGCCTCGTCGAGGAATTTCGCACCGTTTCGGCCTTTGCCCGGCATCCGGTCAAGGTGACGATGACCGGCCCGCACCTGCTCGCGGTGGTCGCCTATGACGAATATTACGGCGACGCACAGCGGATGATGACCGACCTCGCCAAGCTGCTGCGCTTCAACCTTCACCGGCTCGCGGATGCCGGGTGCAAGCACATTCAGATCGACGAGCCATACCTGACCCCCGGCAGCGATGAGGAAATCGGCGCGGCAGTGGATGCCATCAATCTGTCGATCGAAGGACTGCCGAACGACATTCACGTTTCGCTGCATATATGTCAGGGCAATTACGCAGTCGGACCCGATTACGACGGGCAGATCGGTCACAGATACTTTGACGTGGGGCGATATAAGGCAGATTATGTATGCAAGATCGAGTGCGATTCTTATCTCATCGAGTACGATATGGCGCACTATTTCGAGAAGTTCCTTGGCAATAAACAACTGGGTGTGGGTGCCGTCGATGTTCAGGCACCGAATATCGAAACCGGAGAACAGGTCGCACAACGTATCCGGGCGCAGAGCTGGCTGACACCGGAACAGACAATCATCACCAGCTCGTGCGGCTTCAATCACCTTCCCCGGCACGTCGCGCTGGGTAAGCTTCGGGCAATGACCGAGGCGAAAGCGATCTTATGCGGCGCCTGACGGGGTGCGGGATCGATGGACGACACAGAGTACCGTCGCGACCATATCGAGCAGCGGCTGCGCCGTATCGAAGAGCGCTTTCGCCTCGCCCAAGTCGCCAGCGGCATCGGGTGGTTCGAATGGGATCTGAGCACCGACGAGTGGGAGTGGACCCCGTACATCGCGGAGCTGTTCGGGCTTAACCCAGACGAGGCGCGGCCGTGCTTCGCCGATTGGGAGCACGCGATATTTCCCGATGACGCACTGAAGCTGCACGCGGCGGTCGACATCGCCGAAGAGACCGGCGCCTATTACACCGAGTTCCGCGTCAAGCATGGCGACGGCAGCGTTCACTGGATCGCCGGCAAGGGGCAGGCGACCCAGGACGAGAACGGCAAGGCGCGCTGGATCGGCGGTGTCTATTACGAGATCTCGGAGCGCAAGCATCTGGAGGCGCGCCTCCTGGCGTCCAACGAGATGCTCGAGGCCCGGGTCGTCCACGAGCGCGCGGAAGTGCATACGCTGGAGACCTTGATCCGCACGGGCGCGGCGCTGAACGCCGAATTGAGCCCGGAGCGGGTCGTGCAGACCCTGACCGATGCGGCGGTCGACCTGACCGGCGCGCAATACGGTGCGTTCTTCCTCAACCAGGGTGACAAGCGGCCGGATAAATATGAGCTCTACGCCTTGTCGGGCGCGCCGCGCGAGGCATTCGCTAAGTTCCCGGTGCCGTCCGAGACCGCGATCTTTGGCCCGACCTTTCGCGGAGAGGCTATCATCCGCTCCGATGACATTACCGCCGATCCGCGCTACGGCCTGAGTCCGCCCCATTACGGGATCCCGCCAGGTCACCCGCCGGTGCGCAGCTATTTGGCGGTGCCGGTCACGTCGCGCGCGGGACGGGTGCTGGGCGGGCTGATTTTTGGGCATGCGGACCCCGCCGTGTTTACCGAGCGGGTCGCGCGGATCGTCACCGGCATCGCCGCGCAGGCGGCGATCGCGATCGACAACGCGCAGCTTTACGACGCGGCGCAGCGCGAGCTGGCCGCGCGCCGTCAGGCGGAAACGGAACTGCAGGCCGTCAACGACCAGCTCGAGGAGCGGGTCGCCGACGAGGTGAAGCACCGGCAACAGACCGAGGACAGGCTGCGCCAGGCGCAAAAGATGGAGACGATCGGCCAGCTAACCGGCGGCGTCGCGCACGATTTCAACAATTTGCTGACCGTGATCCTCGGCAATCTGGAAACCATCGAGCGACGCCTCACCTCGGGACACGAGTTCCAGCCGATGGTGTCGGCCGCGCTGGGCAGCGCCTGGCGCGCCGCGCAGCTGACCGAGCGCCTGCTGGCCTTTGCCCGCCGGCAACCGCTGATGCCGGAGATCGTCTCGCTCAACCGGCTAGTCGCCGGCATGTCGGACCTGCTGCGCCGCGCGCTCGGCGAATCCGTCGGGATGGAGACGGTACTGGCGGCAGGGCTGTGGAACAGCTTTGTCGACGCCAACCAGCTCGAAAACGTTCTGATCAACCTCGCCGTCAACGCCCGCGACGCGATGGAGGATGGCGGCAAGCTGACGATCGAGACCGCCAATTGCTATCTCGACGAAGGCTATTGCGCGCTTAATGTCGATGTCGAACCGGGCCAGTATGTCGGCGTCTTCGTTACCGACACTGGCACCGGGATGTCGCCGGAGGTCATCGAAAAGGCCTTCGAGCCGTTCTTCACCACCAAGGAGGTCGGACACGGCACCGGGCTCGGCCTGAGCCAAGTCTACGGGTTCATCAAGCAATCGAGCGGTCACGTCAAAATCTACAGCGGGATCGGCGAGGGCACTACCGTCAAGCTGTACTTCCCGCGCCATCGCATGGACGCCGAGACAGTCGAACCCCAGCTCGAGGAAAAATCCTCTCCGCCCGCGCGTGCCGGCGAAACGGTGCTCGTCGTCGAGGACGATCCGGGCGTGCGCGTTTACACCGAGGAGGTCGTTCGGGAGCTCGGCTACGAGGTGTTCGCCGCGTCCAACGGCGCCGAAGCCCTGCGCCAGCTCGAGCGTCACCCGGAGGTGCGGCTGCTGTTCACCGATGTCGGGCTTCCCGGGGGGATGAATGGGCGGCAGCTGGCGGATGAGGCGGTGGCGCGCCAGCCCGGGCTGAAGGTGCTGTTCACCACCGGATACGCCCGCAACGCGATTGTCCATCACGGCCGGGTCGACCCGGGCGTCGAGGTCGTGTTCAAGCCCTTCACCCACGTCGCGCTGGCGCATAAATTCCGCCGCGTCTTCGATAGCTGAAGCCGATTACTCGGCGGCGGGCGTCATCCCGCGAACGGCCTTCCCGCGGCGCAGCTGCCGGGGATGGAGCGCGGCGAGCATCACCGCCAGCTCGGACTGGCGGTACGGCTTGGAGAGCCGCGGCAGATCGGGCAGCTCGTCCTCCGGGAGATCGGCATACCCGCTGACGAGCACCACCGGCAGGTTCGGCCACTTGCGACGGATGCGCGCCGCCAGCTCGGTGCCGGTCATGCGCGGCATCGCATGATCGGTGATGACGATGTCGATCGTGCTGTCGAGCGAGAGCGCCCGCAAGGCCTGCTCGCCCGATTCGACGACGACGGTGGCATGGCCCAAATCCTCAAGGATCGCGGCGGTGCCCTCGGCGACGCCAGGGTCGTCATCGACGACGAGCACGCGGTACGGCCGCATATCCACGACCTCGACCACCGCCGCGGTCGCGGCGGCGTTCGCCGCGACCCGTGCGGTCGCCGGGAGCCACAGCTCGACCGTAGTGCCGGCCGCCGGCATGCTCACGATCCGCATCGCCCCGCCGGATTGCGCGACAAGCCCGTCGACCATCGAAAGCCCGAGACCCGTGCCGTGCCCCGCCCCCTTGGTGGTGAAAAACGGCTCGGTCGCGCGCCTCAGCGTCACCTCGTCCATGCCGATGCCGCTGTCGCGCTCGGCGATGCAGACATAGTCGCCCGGCGCCAGTCCGGGGACATCGCCCAGGCCGACCCGCTCGGCCCGCGCCGAGATGTGCAGCGAGCCGCCGCGCGGCATCGCGTCCCGGGCATTGAGGGCGAGGTTGAGGATCGCCAGCTCGAGCTGGTTCGGGTCGACCCGCGTCGCCGGCACCCCGTCCTCGAACGCGGTGGTGATCGCGATGTTCGGACCGAGCGAACGGCCGAGCATATCGACCATGCTGTCGACCAGAGCGCCGATTTCGACGATTTCCGGCCGGAGCTCCTGGCGCCGCGCAAAGGCGAGCATGCGCTTGGTCAGCGTGGCGCCGCGCTCGGCCCCTTGCACCGCCCCGTCGACGAGCCGCCGCAGGCGCGGATCGTCGGGCAGGTATTTCGACAGCAGCTCCAGATTGCCCAGCACCGCCATCAAGAGGTTGTTGAAGTCATGTGCGACGCCGCCGGTCAACTGGCCGAGGCTTTCGACCTTGCTCATCTCGTGGACCTGGGCGAGCGCCGCCTCCCGCTCGCGAGTGCGCTCCTCGACCCGCCGCTCCAGATCGGTATTGGCCTGCTCCAGCTCGGCGGTGCGTTCGGCCACCCGCCGCTCCAGCTCGGCATTGAGCGCCTCGAGCTGCCGCGTCTTGCGGTACAGCTCGGCGAAGACCCTGACCTTGGCGCGCAGCAAATCGGGGATCACCGGGACCGGCACGTAGTCGACGCCGCCGACGGCGTAGCCGCGCAGCAGGTCGATATCGGTCACCTGGACGGCGGAGACGAAAATGATCGCGGTCTTCTGGAAGCGGGGATGTCCGCGGATCATCTCGGCGAGCTCGAACCCGTCGAGATCGGGCATCACCACATCGACCAGGATCAGCGCGATATCGTGCTTGAGCAGCAGCTCCAGCGCCTCGTTGGCCGAACCGGCCTTGATCAGGTTCTCGCCAAGCTCGCTGAGGATGACTTCGTAGCCCAAGAGCTTTGCCGGCTGGTCGTCGACCAGCAGGATGTTGACCGACTCCTCGCTGCTCACGGCCCTGCTCCGTCGCTAGCGGTGCAGCCACATCCGCAAGGCGGATAGAAGCTGTTCGGTGTTGACGGGCTTGGCCAGGTAATCGGAGGCGCCGGCATCGAGGCATTTCTCGCGGTCGCCCTTCATCGCCTTGGCGGTGAGCGCGATGATCGGCAGCCGCGGGAAAGCGGGGTTGGCGCGGATCGCCTGCATCGTCTGATAGCCGTCCATCTCCGGCATCATGATGTCCATCAGGACGATCGCCAGGTCGGGCGTCGATTCGACGAGCTCGACCGCCTCGTTGCCGGTGGTCGCGGTCAGCACGTGCATGCCGCGACGCTCCAGCACGCTGCTCAGCGCGAAGATGTTGCGCGCGTCGTCGTCGACCAGCAGCACCGTCTTGCCGACCAGCGCCTCATCCGAGCTGTGCAGCCGCTCGATCATGCGCTGCTTGTCTTCCGGCAGGCTGGTGACGGCGCGGTGCAGGAAGAGCGCGGTCTCGTCAAGCAGCCGCTCCGGCGATTCGACGCCCTTGACGACGACGCTGCGCGCCATCGTGTGCAGCTGCGCGTCCTCCTCGGGCGACAGCTCGCGGCCGGTGAAGACCACGACCGGCAGATCGGCCAGGCGCTGGTCGCCGCGCAGCACCTCCAGGAACTCGAAGCCCGACATGTCGGGCAGGCGAAGATCGAGCACGATGCAATCGGGCGGCTCGTCGCGTATCGCCGCCAGCGCCTCCGCCCCGGTGCCGGCCGCGACCAGATCGATGTCGTCGTGACCGAGCAGCTCCGAGATCGACAATTGCTCGGCCGGATTGTCCTCGACGATCAGAAGGCGCCGCCGGCGCGGCTTGACAAAATCGGTGATGCGGTTGAGCGCGGCCTCGAGATCGTCGGTCGTGCTCGGCTTGTTGACGAAGGAGAAGGCGCCGCGGGCGAGGCCGTGCTGCCGGTCTTCGTCGAGGGTGACGACCTGCACCGGGATGTGCCGCGTCGCGGGGTTCTGCTTGAGCTGGCTCAGCACGGTCCAGCCGAGCATGTCGGGCAGGAACACGTCGAGCGAGATCGCGATCGGCTGGTAGTCGCGCGCCAGCGCCAGCGCATCGGCGCCGCGCATCGCCACCAGCACCTTGAACCCGCCGTCATGCGCGAGGTCGGTGAGGATGCGCGCGTAATGCGGGTCGTCCTCGACGATCAGCAGCGTCGCGTCGCCGGGCTGGACCGCCAGCCGGTCGTCGGGCGGCTGCTCGACCGACGCGGCCCCGTTGCCGTGCAGGGCGACCAGCGCATCGGCGAAGGGTGAGGGCGCCGCCGCCGCCGGGCTGCGCGCCGGCCCGGGCGCCCCGCTGTACTTCTGCGGCAGATACAGGGTGAAGCCGCTGCCGATGCCGGGCGTGCTCCGCAGATGAATCTCGCCGCCCAGCAGGTTCGACAGCTCGCGGCTGATCGCGAGGCCGAGACCGGTTCCGCCGTATTTACGGTTGGTGCTGGCATCGGCCTGCTGAAACGCCTCGAAGATGATGCGCTGCTTTTCCGGAGGGATGCCGATGCCGGTATCCGACACCTCGAAGGCGACGACAGCGCCAGCGCCGTTGAGCACAGCGTTGTCGCCGCTCCATCCTTTCGTCGCCCGGTAGAGGTTGAGGTTGACCCCGCCGTGCTCGGTGAATTTGAAGGCGTTGGAAAGCAGGTTCTTGAGCACCTGCTGCAGCCGCTTCGAATCGGTGGTCATCGAGCGGTCGAGCGTCGGGTCGACCTGGACCTGGAAGGAGAGCCTGCGGCTTTCCGCCTCGTGACGGAACGGCCGTGCGACCATCTCGACCAGGTTGGTGTAGACCACTTCCTCGACATCGACCGACACCGTACCCGACTCGATCTTCGACAGGTCGAGAATGTCGCTGATCAGGTTCAAGAGGTCGGTGCCGGCGCTGTGGATGGTGCGCGCGAACTCGACCTGCTTCGCGGTCAGGTTCTGGTCCGGGTTGTCACCGAGCTGCTGGCCCAGGATCAGGATGCTGTTGAGCGGGGTCCGCAGCTCGTGCGACATGTTGGCGAGAAATTCCGACTTGTACTTCGAGGTCAGCGCCAGCTCGCTGGCCTTTTCCTCGAGCGCGCGGCGGGCTTGCTCGATCTCCTGGTTTTTCGCCTCGACCTCGACATTGCGCTCGGCGAGCTGCTGCGCCTTCAGCTCCAGTTGCTCGTTGGTCTGCTGCAGCTCGCCCTGCTGCGCCTGCAATTCGCCGGCGAGCTGCTGCGACTGGGTCAACAGCCCCTCGGTCTGCATCGTCGCCTCGATGCTGTTGAGCACGATGCCGATGCTCGCCGTGAGCTGTTCCAGGAACGAGATCTGCAAATCGGTGAAATTGCCGACCGAAGCGAGCTCGATGACGGCCTTGACCTGGCCTTCGAACAGAGCCGGCAGGACGATCAAATTGCTCGGCCGCACCTCGTAGAGGCCCGAGCTGATCGGCGCCACGTCGTCCGGAAGCTGGGTGATCAGCATGCGGCGCGCATCGGCCGCGCATTGCCCAACAAGCCCCTGGCCCGGCCGCAGCCGCTCCGGCTGCGCCCCGCCGTCGCGGTCGGCATAGGCCGAGAGCCGGATCAGGCTGCCCTCGGGCTGGACCAGATAGATCGCGCCGTTCTGCGCGTTGACCAACGGGGCGAGCTCGCTCAGCAGCAGCCGGCCGACACGGGCAAGGTCGCGGTGGCCCTGCAGCATGTTGGTGAAGCGGGCGAGATTGGTCTTGAGCCAATCCTGCTCGGTGTTGCGGTCGGTGGTCAGGCGCAGATTGCCGATCATCGTGTTGATGTTGTCCTTGAGCTCGGCCACCTCGCCGCGCGCCTCGACCTGGATCGAGCGGGTCAAATCGCCCTTGGTCACCGCCGTCGCCACCTCGGCGATCGCGCGCACCTGGGTCGTCAAATTGGCCGCCAGCAGGTTGACGTTGCCGGTCAGGTCCTTCCAGGTGCCGGCGGCGCCCGGCACGTTCGCCTGGCCGCCGAGCCGCCCCTCGACGCCGACTTCGCGCGCCACCGTCGTCACCTGGTCGGCGAAGGTGGCGAGCGTGCCGGTCATGTTGTTGATGGTCTCGGCCAGCGCCGCGACCTCGCCCATCGACTTGACGGTGAGGTTTTGCTTGAGCTCGCCGTTTGCCACTGCGGTCACGACTTTCACGATGCCGCGCACCTGCTCCGTGAGGTTTGCGGCCATGACGTTTACGGTGTCGGTCAGATCCTTCCACGTTCCCGCCACGCCA
>DASUIE010000282.1:0-6397 GCA_036273175.1 Allostellaceae bacterium | reverse complement strand
GCCTGATACGGATGGGCTCTCCGTAATCTCGTTGGAGTTTTTCGGTGGCGATAAGGCGCACAACCTATCGGGCGTGAAAAGCGTAATGAATTTGAGCGTGAGACGTAGCCATCGGCTATTGGTTCTGAATGTCGGCGACATCCTGTCCACTGGGCCTCTACGGGTCGAATATGATCCGGACGAATCGCCGCCGCCAAACACAAACGCCGCTCACTGTCTGGTTAAGGGCCCGGACGACCTGACTGATGACGTCAGGGAAGCTCTGACGTATCTCGCTGGCCCGAACGATATTGAGGGATTCTTTCCGCCCTAGCTCGCCACCCACTATTGAATCACCGTCGGCGAGGAGCACGATCGCGCGCCACATTGCCTGTCGGCCCGGTTTGATGGCGAAGCCGGAGTAGTCAGTCCTTGCGCGGGGGGATATCGAGCGGCGCGCAGTTGTGGCGGCCGGCGGCGAGGCAATCCTCGCGCTTGCCTTCCTCGCGCAGCGCGTTGACCAGGTAATAGCCGGCGATCACCAACAGGGCGATCACGGCAAGACCGATCAGCGCGCCGCGACGGCTATCGGGTTCGTGATCCTGATCGCGGTTGTCGGACATCGGCAAATCCTGCCGGTGGCGCGCCGGCACGGCAAGCGGTAGGTTTCCGGCTCCCCGCGCCGAGGTGACCCCGTGCCCGATCCGCTCTCGCTTTCCGTTCGCGCCCTCGTCAAGGAGATCGCCGCCGGGCGGCTCACGGCGGAATCGGCGACCGCCGCCGCTCTCGACCGAATTGCCGCGCGCGAGGCGGAGATCGGCGCCTGGGAATATCTCGACCGCGAGACCGCGCTCGCCAATGCGCGCAAGGCACCGGCCGGGCCGCTGCACGGGGTGCCGATCGGGGTCAAGGACCTGATGGACACGGCCGACATGCCGTCGGGCTACGGCTCGCCGATCTATGCCGGCAACCGGCCGCCCTCGGATGCCGCCGCGGTCGCAATCACCCGCGCGGCCGGGGCGGTCATGGTCGGCAAGACGGTGACCACCGAGTTCGCCACCTTCACCCCGGGCAAGACGGCGAACCCGCACAACACCGCCCATACGCCCGGCGGATCGTCGAGCGGCTCGGCCGCCGCGGTCGCCGCCGGAATGGTGCCCCTCGCCTTCGCCTCGCAGACCGCCGGGTCGATCGTGCGGCCGGCCGCCTATTGCGGCGTCATCGGCTACAAGCCGAGCTTTGGCCTGGTGCCGCGCGCCGGCGTCAAGGGGCTCGCCGACAATCTCGACACGATCGGCACGATGGCCGCGACGGTCGAGGACGCCGCCTATTTCATCGGCGTCTTGGCCGGGCGCCCGGCGCTGCGCGACGCGAGCCCGCCGGGATCGCCGCCGCGCGTCGGCGTGTGCCTCACCGCGATGTGGCCCAAGGCGGATGCCGTCGTCGGCGAGGCGCTCGCCCGCGCCCGCGATGCGCTCGCCCGGGCCGGCGCGCGGGTCGACGAGGTCGCGGTGCCGGCCGCGCATCAGGGCCTCACCGCCGCGCAGGACAAGGTGATGTGGCACGAATCGGCGCGCGGGCTGGCCTACGAGCATCTCCACCGCCGGTCCGAGCTGTCGCCGCGGCTGCGGGAACTGCTCGATGTCGGCGCGGCGGTCGAGCCGGCGGATTACGATTCCGCGCTGGCCGAGGCAGCGGCGGCGCGGGCGGGGCTCGGTGCGTTTTTCGGCGAATGCGACGCGATGCTGGTGCCGGCCGCGCCGGGATTCGCGCCGAAGGGGCTGGGCTTTACCGGCGACCCGGTGTTCAACCGCATGTGGACGCTGCTGGGAACGCCGTGCGTGACGATGCCGGCTTTGTGGGGGACGGACGGATTGCCCTGCGGAATCCAGCTGGTCGGCCGAATCGGCGACGACGCGCGGCTGATGTCCTGCGCCATGTTCCTCGAACGAGCCCTGGCGGGCGGGCGATGAGACGCGCTCTCGCGATCGTGATCGCGCTGGCCGTGGCCGGCTGCACGACGCTCGACCCCTATGAGACGCTGCCGCTAAAGCCGCCGCCGAGCCCCAACGACAAGCGCGAGCGGGTCGGGATCTGCTTCGGCGGCTGGATCAACGACCCGGAAAAGGTACGGAAAGCGGCGGAAGACGCCTGCGGCCCCAACATGAGCGTGGTGCGTGAGGACACCGATTTGGGGCTCAGGTCGCTGGACCTTTGCCCGGCGCTGTTGCCGCGCCGCGCGACCTTTATCTGCGTGCCGAAACGCTAGGGCCGCGACACAGCGCGCAATAGCGACGACCGCGCGATATTGGTATCGTCCAGGCCTTAACCAACTCGCGAAACACGATGGATTTCGACAGCTTTTTCAAAGCGCGCGTCGACGCGCTGCATGCCGAGGGGCGCTATCGCATCTTCGCCGATCTGGAGCGGCGGGCCGGCGATTTCCCGCGCGCCTGGGATCACCGTATCGGCGCCGAGGTCACGGTCTGGTGCTCCAACGACTATCTCGGCATGGGCCAGCATCCGGCGGTGCTGGCGGCGATGGCGGCCGAGATGCGGCGCACCGGCGCCGGCGCCGGCGGAACCCGCAACATCTCGGGCACCAGTCACGCCCATGTGCTGCTCGAACGCGAGCTCGCCGAGCTGCACGGGACCGAATCGGCGCTCGTCTTCACCTCGGGATTTGTCGCCAACGAGGCGGCGCTGTCGACGCTGGCGGGCAGCATGCCGGGGATGGTGGTGCTGTCGGACGCGATGAACCACGCCTCGATGATCGCCGGCATCCGCAACAGCCGGGCCGAGCGCGTGATTTTCCGCCATAACGACACGGCGCATCTCGAGGAACTGCTCGCCGCGATCCCGGCCGAGCGGCCAAAGCTCGTTTGCTTCGAATCGGTCTATTCGATGGATGGCGACATCGCTCCTCTCGCCGAAATCTGCGACGTCGCCGAGCGCCACGGGGCGATGACCTATCTCGACGAAGTCCACGCGGTCGGGCTCTACGGCGAGCATGGCGGCGGCGTCTCCGAGCGCGACGGCGTCTCGCGCCGGCTGACGGTGATCCAGGGCACGCTGGCCAAGGCGTTCGGCACGATGGGCGGCTATGTCGCCGGCTCGGCGCTGATGGTGGATTTCCTGCGGGGCCACGCGCCCGGTTTTATCTTCACCTCGTCGATGCCGCCGCTGGTCGCGGCCGGGGCGATGGCGGCGGTACGGCATCTGCGCGAGAGCGGAGCCGAGCGCGAGCGGCACCAGGAGCGGGTCGCGCTGGTCAAGCGGCGCATGGCCGAGGCGGGGCTGCCGCTTTTCCCGTCGACCAGCCATATCGTTCCGGTGCTGGTCGGCGACGCGGCGAAGTGCCGGATGGCCTCGGACCTGCTGCTGCGCGACCACAACATCTATGTCCAGCCGATCAACTACCCGACCGTGCCGCGCGGGACCGAGCGGCTGCGGGTGACGCCGACGCCGCTGCACGGCGACGCCGATATCGAGGCGCTGGTCGCCGCGTTCAGCGCGGTCTGGCAGGACCTTCAGCTGCCGAAGGCGCGGTAGCGGGCTGCGGCCGCGACAGGTAGGTCTGCGGGTCCGGCAGGCCCGGCGGCTCTTCGTGGATGATGATTTCGGCGTTGGGCAGCACTTCGCGCACCGCGGCCTCGACTTCGTGCGAAATCTCGTGCGCCTGGGTCAGGCTGAGGCTCCCGTTCATCTCCAGGTGAAGCTGGACGAACGCCGTCGGGCCCGACAGGCGGGTGCGGATGTCGTGGACCGAGGCGACCCCGGGGACGCCTTCGGCGATGCGGCGGATGTGGGCGCGCTCCGCATCGGGCAATTCGTGGTCCATAAGCTGGGTCACCGACACGCGGACGATGCCGATTGCCCGGTAGATGATCCATATTCCGGCCGCCGCGCCAAAGGCGGGGTCGAGGATCGGCTGGTTCCAGAAGCTGCTGGCCGCAATGGCCAGGATCGCGGCGATGTTCAGGACGATGTCGCCGCGATAGTGGATTTCGTCGGCGCCGATCGCCAGCGAGCGGGTCCGCGCGACGACATGGCGCTGATAGGCCGTCAGCGCAAAGGCGACGGCCGAGGAAAATACCATGACGGCGATGGCGGCGAGCCCGTGATCGATCGGAACCGGGGCCGTCAGCCGCCGAGCCGCCTCGACCAGCAGCAGGAACGCGCTGCCGACCAGAAACGCCGATTGCCCCAGCGCGGCGAGCGGCTCGGCCTTGCCGTGACCGAAGCGATGCTCGCGGTCCGCCGGCGTCATCGCGTGCCGCACGGCGAGGAAGTTGACCGCGGAGGCGACCGCGTCGACCAGCGAATCGACGAGGCTCGACAAGAGGGCGACCGAGCCGCTGTCGATCCAGGCGATCAGCTTGGCGGCGATCAGCACGAGCGCGGTGGCGAGCGCGGCATAGGTGGCGCGGGTGCGCAGCCGGATCGCCTGCGCCACCTCTTCGGGGTCGGTCAGGGATACAGCCGCTCCCTGCGCCATCCGCTTTCCTCGCGGATAAAGACGAGACGGTCGTGCAGCCGGTGCGGCAATTCCTGCCAGAACTCGACGCGGTCCGGGGCGATGCGGTAGCCCGACCAGTTGTCCGGGCGCGGCACCACATCCTCGCCGGCGAACTTGGCGGTGTATTCCTCGAAGCGGCGCACCAGCGTGGCGTGGTCGGGAAGCGGGCGCGATTGGTCCGACGCCCAGGCGCCGACCTGGCTCTCGCGGGCGCGCGAGTGGAAATAGGAATCGGCCTCGGCGTCGCTGACCACCGAGACCCGGCCCTCGATGCGCACCTGGCGCAGCAGCGATTTCCAGTGGAAGCACAAGGCCGCGTGGGGGTTTTCCGCCAGCTCGCCCGATTTGCGGCTCTCGAAGTTGGTGTAGAAGACAAAGCCGCGCTCGTCGAGCCCGCGCAGCAGCACCATCCGCAGCGACGGTGTGCCGGATTTGCTCGCGGTGGCGACGCTCATCGCCTCGGCCAGCTCTTCCTGCTGCTCGGCCGCGGCGAGCCAGCGGCGGAACGGCGCCAGCGGCTCGGTCTCGGCGATGTCGTCGATCATGCGCAACCGGTACTCCGACGCGGCGGCCGGGGCAATCTCCGTGATCGCCCATCGGGGTTCGTGTAGGATGGGCCGCGAACGAGGCTCCACCCGAGCGGGAAAGGGAACACATGCCGCTGATGAGTGGGAAACGGGGCCTCATCATGGGGGTCGCCAACGATCGCTCGCTCGCCTGGGGTATCGCCAAGACCCTGCACGAGCACGACGCGGGCCTCGCCTTTACCTATCAGGGCGAGGCGCTGGGAAGGCGGGTGCGCCCCCTCGCCGAAAGCCTCGGCAGCGATTTCGTGCTCGATGCCGACGTGACCTCGGAGGCGAGCCTCGACGAGGTCTTCCGCGCGATCGAGCGGCGCTGGGGCAGGCTCGATTTCCTCGTGCATGCGATCGCCTTTTCCGACAAGAACGAGCTGACCGGGCAGTATCTCGCGACGACGCGCGGCAATTTTCTGCGCACGATGGAGATCTCCTGCTTCTCGTTCACCGATCTGTGCCGGCGCGCGGTGCCGCTGATGTCGCAGGGCGGGAGCCTGTTGACGCTGACCTATGCCGGGGCCGAGCGGGTGATGCCGCACTACAACGTGATGGGGGTGGCGAAGGCCGCGCTCGAGGCGAGCGTCAAATACCTGGCGGCCGATCTCGGCGGAGCGAATATCCGCGTCAATGCGATCTCGGCCGGGCCGATCAAGACGCTGGCGGCTTACGGGATCGGCGATTTTCACTACATCCTCAAATGGAACCAGCTCAACGCCCCCTTGCAGCGCAACACGACGATCGAGGATGTCGGCGGCGCCGGGCTCTACCTATTGAGCGACCTGTCGTCGGGCGTGACCGGCGAGGTGCATCATGTCGATAGCGGCTATCACGTCGTCGGCATGAAGCGCGTCGACGCGCCCGACATCTCGACCGTGTGAGGACGGCTGGCGTGTGATGGCCGGCAACAGCTTCGGCACCCAGTTCCGCTTTACCACCTGGGGCGAGAGCCACGGACCGGCGATCGGCGTCGTCGTCGACGGTGTGCCGCCGCGCATCCCGCTCGGCGAGCCCGACATCCAGGCCTATCTGGACAAGCGGCGGCCGGGCCAGTCGCGCTACACGACGCAGCGGCAGGAGCCGGACCAGGTCAAGATTTTGTCGGGCGTGTTCGACGGCGTCACCACCGGGACGCCGATCCAGCTGTTGATCGAGAACACCGACCAGCGGTCGAAGGATTACCGCAACATCGCCGACCGCTTCCGCCCCGGCCACGCCGACTACACCTACTGGAAGAAATACGGCATCCGCGACTATCGCGGCGGCGGGCGGGCCTCGGCGCGCGAGACGGCGTCGCGGGTCGCGGCGGGCGCGGTGGCGCGCA
>DASUIE010000281.1:0-8036 GCA_036273175.1 Allostellaceae bacterium | reverse complement strand
CGGCGCCGCCCCGTGCAGCCGCTCGGTGCCGCCGAGATCGAGAAACGCCTCGTCGATCGAGATCGGCTCGACCAGCGGGGTCAGCGCCCGCATCTCGGCGCGGACGGCGCGGCCGACATCGCGGTATTTCGCCATGTCCGGACGGATCACGACGGCGTTCGGGCAGGCCGCCAGCGCCTTGAACATCGGCATCGCCGAGTGCACGCCGTACATCCGCGCGACATAGCAGCAGGCGAGCACGACGCCGCGCTGCCCGCCGCCGACGATCACCGGCAGCTCGGCCAGCTCGGGCCGGTCGCGCTTCTCGACGGTCGCGTAGAACGCGTCGCAATCGATATGCGCGACCGAGAGCTCGGCCAGCTCGTCATGGGCGATGACGCGCGGCGAGGCGCATTCGGCGCAGCGGTCCGGCGTCGCCAGCGGGGCGGCGAGGGCGCCGCAATCGCGGCACAGCACGCTCATACCGGCGGCCACAACCAGGCGGCGCCGCGCACCCCGCTCGAATCGCCGTGTTTCGGCGGCAGCAGGCGGGTGGCGATGTCGTCGGAAAAGACCCAGCGCCGCCACAGACGCGGCACCTCGTCGTAGAGCGCCTCGATCTGCGACAGGCCGCCGCCGAGCACGATCGCCTCGGGATCGAGGATGTTGATGACGCTCGCCAGGGCGCGGGCGAGGCGTTCGGCGTAGCGGGCGAGGCTCGCCTGGGCCGCGGCGTCTCCGGCCGATGCGGCGCCGACGATCTCAGGGCCGGTCAGCCCGCCACCGTGGTCGGCGGCGAGGCCGGGACCCGACAGGAAGGTCTCGATGCAACCCCGGCGCCCGCAATAGCACGGCGGGCCGGGAAGCTCGTCCGGGCCCGGCCAGGGCAGGGGGTTATGGCCCCACTCGCCGCCGATCGCGTTGACCCCGGTGACGATCCGGCCGTCGATGACGATGCCGCCGCCGACCCCGGTGCCGAGGATCGCGCCGAACACCGCGGCGCATCCCGCCGCCGCGCCATCGGTCGCCTCCGACAGGGCGAAGCAATTGGCGTCGTTGGCGAAACGTACCTCGCGGTCGAGCGCCGCCATGACGTCGCGGCCAAGCGGGCGTCCGATCAGGCAGGTCGAGTTGGCGTTTTTGACGAGCCCGGTCCGCGCGGCGATCGTGCCGGGGATGCCGATGCCGACCGTCGCGCGCAGCCCGGCCTTGCTCTCGATCGCGGCGACGAGGCCGGCGATGGCCGCGACCGTCGCCGCGTAATCGCCGCTCGGCGTGGCGATCCGGCGGCGATCGAGCACCGTGCCGGCACGGTCGAACAGGGCTGCCTCGATCTTGCTGCCGCCGAGGTCGATGCCGATGCGAAATCCGTTCGCCATGGCTCGCGAAAATGGCCCTATCGAGGCCGCCATGCAAACCCCGCGCTCGCCCCGAACCCCCGTCATGCTTACCAATTCTTAAGCGGATGAGGGTTAAAACCGGATGGACCAACTGAGAGGCCGGCCGGAATGACGCTTCATGCGATAGAAGGGATGGGACACGCCAATCAGGCGACGGCCAAGAAGGTGCTGATTGTCGAGGACAATGACCTCAACATGAAGCTCTTCAACGACCTGCTCGAAGCGCACGGCTACAGCACGCTGCGCACCAAAGACGGCATCGAGGCGCTGCAGATCGCGCGCCAGCACCGTCCCGACCTGATCCTGATGGATATCCAGCTTCCGGAAATTTCCGGGCTCGAAGTCACCAAGTGGCTCAAGGAAGACGAGGATTTGAAGGCGATCCCGGTTATCGCCGTCACCGCTTTCGCGATGAAGGGCGACGAGGAAAAGATTCGTGAAGGCGGCTGCGAGGCCTATATCGCAAAGCCCATCTCGGTGCTGGGCTTCCTGCGTACGGTCGAACAGTTTCTGTCGTAATCCCCGTTCGGTGTTGCTGTCATGACTGCCCGCGTATTGGTCGTCGACGATGTCGAGCTGAACGTCAAGCTGCTCGAAGCTAAGCTGGCGAGCGAGTATTTCGAGGTGATCTCCGCCTATAACGGCATGACCGCGCTCGAACTGGCCGAAACCGAATCGCCCGATATCATCCTCTTGGACGTGATGATGCCGCGCATGGACGGCTTCGAGGTGTGCAGCCGGCTCAAGGCTAATCCCGCCACCGTCGATATCCCCGTCGTGATGGTGACGGCGCTGTCCGATGTCTCCGACCGGCTTCGCGGCCTCGAAGTCGGCGCCGACGACTTTCTGACCAAGCCGGTCAACGACATCGCCTTGTTCGCGCGGGTCCGTTCGCTCGTCCGCCTCAAGCGGATGATGGAGGAGCTCCGGCTGCGCGAGGAAATCTGCGGCCGCTTCGCGGCAAGGGGCGGGGAGCACGATCCGATCGAGGATGCCGGTCCGGCCCGCATCCTGCTTCTCGAGGAGCATGGGTTTGCCGCGACCCGTGTCGCCGAGACGCTCGCCCCGGTCGCCGAGACCGTCATGCGCGCGGATAGCTGCGGCGAAGCCGCCGCGCTGCTCGACCCCGGCATCGAGCTCGTCATCGCCAGCCTGTCGATGTCCGACGGAGACCCACTCCGCCTCGTCTCGCAGTGGCGGGCAACCGAGGCATTCCGCCAATTGCCGATCCTGCTGCTGGCCAATGACGGCGAGCTCGCGCAGCTCGCCAAGGGGCTCGATCTCGGCGCCAACGACTATCTGATCCGCCCGGTCGACCGCAACGAGCTGCTCGCCCGCGTCCGCACGCAAATCCGCCGCAAGCGGCTGCAGGACAAGCTGCACGAAAATTACCACCGCAGCCTGTCGCTGGCGCTGACCGATGAATTGACCGGGCTCTACAACCGCCGCTACGTGCTCGCCCATCTCGAAGAGCTCGCGGTTCGGGGCCACGGCGCCGTGACGGATACCGCGGTGCTGATGTTCGACATCGACCATTTCAAGAACGTCAACGACCAGTACGGCCATCCCGGCGGCGACGATGTCCTGCGCCAGCTCGCCGCGCGCACGCTGCGCGGGCTGCGCAGCGTCGATCTGGTTGCGCGGTTCGGGGGCGAGGAATTCCTCGTGGTCATGCCCGAGACCAACCTGGCGGCGGCGATGGTCGTCGCCGAGCGCTTACGGGCCGCCGTCGCGGCCGAGCCGTTCGTGCTGCACGCGACCGGCAATACGGTCCCGGTCACGATCAGCATCGGCCTTGCCGTCGCGGCGGAGACCGGCGAACCGGTCGAGCAGCTCCTGAGACGCGCCGACGAGGCGCTCTACGCGGCGAAAAATAGCGGGCGCAACCGCGTCGTCTCACACGGCGCGAAGACCGATACGATTGCCTCGCTGAAACCCGTGGCGGTCGCGATCGCGTCGTAGCGCGGGCGCTATTTGATCTTCGCTTCCTTGAAGACCACGTGCTTGCGCGCCACGGGATCGTATTTTTTCAACTCGAGCTTGTTGGTCTTGGTGCGCGGGTTTTTCTTCGTCACGTAGAAGAAGCCCGTGTCGGCGCTGCTCACCAGCTTGATCATAACGGTGTTGGTTTTGGCCATCGTCGCATCCCGCGCGGCTCGAAACTAGCGTATTCCCGAATTTAGCGCGCGGTCGGAGCCTGTCAAGGCAAGCCCGTTCGGCGTTCCCGCCGCCTTGCGTACAAGCTGGGTAGCCGCCGGCAAAACTTGCAGCGCGGCGGCGTAAAGCGCCGGATCAGCCAGAAGCCTCTCCGCGATCTTGATGTCGGCCTGCGGGCTTTCGTGATTCCCGGGGCAGGTGCGGCGCAGCGCAGCCCAGCCGCGCTCGTCGAGCCCGGCGCGGGATGGCGAGGCCGACCCGCCGCGCGCCCGTTGCATCGCGATTTCCAAGGCGCGGGGGTTGTCGGCGAGATCGGCCGTGCAGAGGGTCGGGACGACGCCATGCGCCTCCAACAGGTAGCCGGAGGGGGAGATCAGCCGTGCCCAGGTCAGCGTCAGCTCTCCGTCGTTGGGCAGGCGGATAACGGTCTGCACCGTGCCCTTGCCGTAGGAAGCGCTGCCGGCGACGACGGCGCGCCCGACATCCTGAAGCGCCGCGGCGAGAATTTCCGAGGCCGAGGCCGAACCGCCGTTGACCAGCACGACGACCGGAACCCGCGGCGCGACGCCGTGACCCGTCGCGGCGAAAAACTGATGGCTCGCCGGGTTGCGCCCGACGGTGGCGATGATGGGGCCGTCATTGACGAAAAGCTCGGCGAGGCTCACCGCCTGCTCGAGCAAGCCACCGGGATTGCCCCTCAGGTCGAGGACGACGCCAGAGATGCGGTCCTCCGGGCGTTCGCCGGCCCTTCTCAGCGCGTCGGCGATCAGCTGCGTCGTGCTCTGGTTGAAGCTGCCGATGCGGAAAACCGCGATGCCGCCGTCGCGGGCGAGCGTCACCGTCGGTCTCACGACCTTCTCGCGGTGAAAATGGAATTCGCGCGCTTCGCCGGTACCGCTTCGAGAGACGGCGACGGCGATCGGCGTGCCGACGGGGCCGCGCAGATGCTGGACGACCCAAGCGCGCGAATGCTTCGCGGCCGCAATGCCGTCGATCCCGGCGATCCGGTCGCCCGGCTTGATGCCGGCGCGGTCGGCGGGTCCGCGCGGCTCCAGCTTGGTGATGAGGAACTCGTCGTTGCTGCTGTCGAGCGTGATGCCGATGCCGCCATAGCCATTGCGCTGGGCGCGCAGCTCACGCGCGAGATCGGGCGGCGAATAGCGTGAAAAGCGGTCCAGGGCGGAGGTGATGCCGTTGAACACCGCGTGGTCGACGGCGTCTTCCTTTGCCGCGGCGATCTTTGGCGAGACTTGCCGCGCGGTGTCGATCGCCATCTCGAGAAACCGGGCCGTTTCCGCCGGATCGCCGCTTTCCGGCATGACGTGCGAGCCGACGGTGTGACCGTCGTAGGAGATGATCAGCGTCGCCTGGCTCCAGGCCTCCGGCCCCTTGGTGGCCGAAAAGGCGGGGTCGATCGCCGACAGATGTCCGACGCCCGCCGCGATCAGCGTCTGGGGCGGGATTTGCCGAATGTAAAGCTTGTCGATCTGGCGCAGCGCGTAGGTGAAAAGGCGGTCGCTCGATCCCGGCGCCGTCGCCACATCGACGCCGCCGCCAGGGGTATCGCACGAGGCCAACAGGCCAAGCCCGGCCAGCGCGGCGACCCGTACCAAGGTTTTCACGGCCGAATGGATCGACAACGCCGGCGCCCCCAGTTCGACCGGCGATTTCTCGCCGCATCCGTGGCCGTTCGGCCTTGCACCGCCACAGTAGAGCGCCCGATGGCGATCAACAAGCCGGGCTCGATCAGTTTCGCCGCTTCGTTCGCCCTTGGGGGATCGGCATCCGCTCCTCGTCGAGCCGGAAGAGCAGGCGCCCGGTCGTCGTGTCGGCTTCGTCGAGCCGCACCGTCACCGAATCGCCGAGGGCGAAGACGCGGCGCGTGCGCTGGCCGACGAGGCGGTGGCGGCGCGCGTCGTGGCGGTAAAAGTCCGCCGGCAGGCTCGATATCGGGACAAGCCCGTCGCCGCCGCCCTCGGTCACCGTGACGAACATGCCGAACCGGGCGACACCGGTGACGCGGGCGCTGAACGTCGCCCCGACCGCATCGCTGAGGAGGGCCGTTCGGTAGCGGTCGAGCGCCGCGCGCTCGGCGGCGATGGCGCGCCGCTCGGTCGCCGAGATGTGCTCGGCGGTCGGCTCCAGCTCCGCCGGCTGTCGATCGAGCTCGCCGAGAAGGGCGCGGTGGACGAGGAGATCGGCATAGCGCCGGATCGGCGAGGTGAAATGCGCGTAGCGGCCGAGCGCGAGGCCGAAATGGCCGATGTTGCGGGCGCTGTACGAGGCCTGGGCCTGGGCGCGCAGGACGAGGTCGTTGATCAGCGGCGCCTCTTGCGTGCCGGCGGCGCGGCCGAGGACGCGGTTGAACAGTTCGGGCCGCATCCGCTCGCCTTTGGCGATCGTCAGGCCGGGCTGGCCCAGCTCGGCCAGAAAGTCGCGCAGGGCGTCGACCTTGTCCGGGTCGGGCAGGTCGTGGATGCGATAGACGCAGGCGCGGCGGCGCGCCTCCAGCTCCTCGGCGGCGGCGACATTGGCGAGGATCATGAAGTCCTCGATCAGCCGGTGGCTGTCGAGGCGGGGCTGGGTGACGATTGCGACCGGCCGGCGCGCCGCGTCGAGCACGACCTTGTGCTCGGGCAGGTCGAGCGCCAGCGCGCTGCGCGCGTTCCGCGCCCGGTCGAGCGCGGCAAAGGCGCCGTAAAGTGCGCCGCGCCGCTCTGGCGGCAGCGCCGCGGTCCCGTCCTCTACCGCCTCGTAGGTCAGCCGCGCGGCGGATCGCATCAACCCGCGCTCGAAGCGGTGGCGGCGTTTGCGGCCGTTGCCGTCGATCCACAGATGCGCCGCGAGGCAGGCCCGGTCCTCGCCGGGGACGAGCGAGCACAGCCCGTTCGACAGCGCCTCGGGCAGCATCGGGACGACGCGGTCCGGGAAATAGACCGAGTTGCCGCGACGCGCCGCTTCGCGGTCCAGCGCGCTGCCGGAACTCACGTAAAAAGCGACATCGGCGATCCCGACGACGATGTGCCAGCCGCCGATATTGCCGGCGTCCGGGTCGGGCTCGGCCCAAACCGCGTCGTCGAAGTCGCGGGCATCCGGTCCGTCGATGGTGACCAGGCCGAGGCCGCGCAGGTCGGCTCGCCCGTTGGCGTCGGGAGTCGTGGCGGCAGCGGCCTCGTCGAGCGCGGCCCGGGGAAATTCGTCCGGGATCTCGAATTGCGCGATGGCCAACAGGCTGAAGGCGCCCGGCGCCTCGGCCGAGCCGAGCCGCTGGAGGATACGCGCCTGCGGCGGACCGAACCGGCGCCCGGCGATTTCGGCCGCGACCACGAGATCGCCATCCGCGAGTCCCTCGGCTTCGCGCACCGATATGGCGAAGTCGCGCCGCTCCCGCCGGTCCGCCGACACCAGGGTGCCGCCCTCGCGTCCGCGCCGAAACACGCCAACGATGCGTGCGGGGGCGGTGGGCTCGGCACTTTCCGCCGCGCGGTGGCGCCAGCGGGCTTGCGGCCCCGGGACCCGTCCGCTTCTCAGGCGGAGGCACCGCGCGACGGCGGCCGCTTGCGGCTTGCGGCGGTCTTTGCCGAGCGCTTGGGCTTGGCCGCGGTTTTTGCCGCGCGCTTGGGCCCGGCCGAGGGCGCGCCGTTCGCTGCGGCCTTTGCCCCGCCCGCGGTCTTGGCGCGCGCCGTCCTGCCCCGGCCGCCCCGGCCTTTCGCCCCCTTGCCTTTCGCGGCCAGGAGAGCGACCGCCTCAGCCAGGGTAAAGGTGTCCTGGTCGGCCGATTTCGGCAGCGAGGCGATCGTGCCGCCATTCGACACATAGGGACCGAAGCGGCCGCGATAGAGGCCGACCGTGCCGCTATCGGGATGGGGCCCCAGCTCGCGCAGCAGTTGCGGCCCGCGGCGTTGCCCGGTCTTCGCCTCGGCGAGCAGCGTCACGGCGCGGTTGAGGCCGATCGTCAGCACGTCGTCGTCGCCGCCGAGCGAGGTGAAGGCGCTCCCATGCTTCAGGTAAGCGCCAAAGCGGCCGATCCCGGCGGAGACGGTTTCGCCGGTTTCGGGGTGACGTCCGATCTCGCGCGGCAGCGACAAGAGGCGTGCCGCGGTCTCCAGCGTCATATCGGCGGGGTTCACGCCCTTGAGCAGGGCGACGCGCTTGGGCTTGCTGCCGTTGGCGCCTTCGCCGAGCTGCAGGTAATGCCCGTAGGGACCCTTCTTCAGCGCGATCGCTTGGCCCGTCGCCGGGTCGGCGCCGAGCGCGGTGTCGCCCCCGGCCGCCGGCTGCGCCTCGCCGCTATCGATCCCGAAGGCGCGGGTGTAGCGGCAATTCGGATAATTCGAGCAGCCGATAAAGGCGCCGAACTTGCCCAGCTTCAGCGCCAGCCGCCCGTCGCCGCAGCCGGGGCAGGCGCGCGGGTCGCGGCCCGACCCGTCATCGGGGAAGAAATGTCGGCCGAGCCCGTCGTCGAGCGCGGTCAGCACCTGCTTGATCGTCAGCTCCTTG
>DASUIE010000280.1:0-7043 GCA_036273175.1 Allostellaceae bacterium | reverse complement strand
TCGTTCCGCCTCAACGATATGGAGGAGATCGCCGGCGGCCCGGACAGCGCCAAATGGTGGGACAAGGTGCCGTCGAAATTCGCCGGCTGGGGCCCGAACCGATTTCGTGACGCGGGGTTTCGCGCCGTGCCGGGGGCGATCGTGCGGCGCTCGGCCTATATCGCGCCGAATGTCGTGCTGATGCCCAGCTTTGTGAATGTCGGGGCGCATGTCGGCCAAAACACGATGGTCGATACCTGGGCGACGGTCGGCTCCTGCGCCCAAATCGGCAAGAACTGCCACCTCTCGGGCGGGGTCGGGATCGGCGGCGTGCTCGAGCCGCTCCAGGCCGAGCCGGTGATCATCGAGGACGATTGCTTTATCGGGGCGCGCAGCGAGGTGGTCGAAGGGGTGATCGTCGAGAAGGGCGCGGTGCTGGCGATGGGCACCTTCATCAGCTCGACGACCAAGATCGTCAATCGCGACACCGGCGAGATTCACATGGGCCGGGTGCCGAGCTATTCGGTGGTCGTGCCGGGGTCGCTGCCGGGTCGCGCGCTCCCCAGCGGTGCTCCGGGACCGAGCCTTTATTGCGCGGTCATCGTCAAGACCGTCGACGAGCAGACCCGAGCCAAGACCGCGATCAACGAGCTTTTGCGCGACTGATGGGCGATGTTCGCGGCAATAGCGGCGCGGTAGACCCGGTCGAGTTCGCCGCCGAGCTGATCCGGCGGCCGAGCGTGACGCCACGCGACGAGGGCGCGCTGTCGGTATTGGGCGAGCGGCTGGAGCGGCTCGGCTTTTCCTGCCACCACCTGACCTTCGAGGAGGAGGGGGCCGACCCGATCGCCAATCTCTACGCGCGGTTCGGCTCCGGCGGCCCCAATCTATGCTTTGCCGGGCATACCGATGTCGTCCCGGTCGGCGCGGCCGATCAGTGGTCGTTCGAGCCGTTTTCGGCGGCGATACGAGACGGCGTGCTGTGCGGGCGCGGCGCGGTCGACATGAAGGGCGCGATCGCCGCGTTCACCGCCGCCGCCGAGCGATTTCTCGCCGCGCGCGGACCGGGCTTTGCCGGATCGATCAGCTACCTGATCACCGGCGACGAGGAAGGGGTGGCGATCAACGGCACCCGCAAAGTGCTGTCCTGGCTCAAGGAGCGCGGCGAGAAGATCGACGCCTGCGTCGTCGGCGAGCCGACCTCGGCGACCCAGATCGGCGACATGGTCAAGATCGGCCGCCGCGGCAGCATGACTGGCCGCATCGTCGTCGATGGGGTCCAGGGCCACGTCGCCTATCCGCATCTCGCCGACAACGCGGCGCACCGGCTGGTGCGGCTGGTCGAGGCGCTGATCGCCGAGCCGCTCGATGCCGGCACCGAGCATTTCCAGGCCTCGGGGCTGCAAATCACGACGATCGATATCGGCAACCCGACGACCAACATCATCCCGGGCGAGGCCAAGGCGACCTTCAACATCCGCTTCAACGATCTGTGGACCAGCGCCACGCTGAAGGACTGGGTCGCGCAGCGGCTCGATGCGGTCGGCAACCCGTACAAGCTCGCCTGGGAGGTCAGCGGCGAATCGTTCCTGGTCCCGCCGGGCATCGTCAGCGACTGCCTGACCGGGGCGATCCAGGATGTGACCGGCCGCACCCCAGAGCTCAGCACCACGGGCGGCACGTCCGACGCGCGCTTCATCCACGCCTATTGCCCGTGCGCCGAATTCGGTCTGGTCAGCCAGACCATGCACAAGGTCGACGAGCGCGTCGACATCGCCGACCTCGCGCAGCTCACCGCGATCTATGGCGGGTTTCTCGAGCGCTTCTTCGGCCCGGCGTGAGCGGCCCGGCCTGGCCCGAGACGCGGCGGGCTCTGGCCGGGACCTTGCTCCTGGCGCGGGGCGATGCGCGGGGGCTGGGCTGTTTCGATGCGTCGATCGGCGGGTTCTGGCGCTCGTTCCGGGCCGGCGCGATCTGCTATCCGTTTTATCTGGGGCTGACGCTATCGCGGCTCGGCGCGGCGAATGCCAGCCTTCGCGCGGTCCTGATCGAGACGATCGGCTATGTCGTGTCATGGACGGCGTTTCCGCTGATCGTGCTTTCGCTATGCCGGCGGCTCGACCGCGACGACCATTTTCTCGGCTTCATGACGGCGTACAACTGGTGCCAGGTGCCGCAGATCGTGCTGTTCTCGGCGATTGCCCTGGCCGAGGCGGCGGGGCTGCTGACGAGCCCGGTCGCGGCGGGGGCGGGGTTGGCGGCCGCCGCGGCGGTGCTGGTGTACGAATGGTTCGTCGCGCGGGTCGCGCTCGATGTCGCGGCGGGGGCGGCGGCTCTCGTGGTGGCCGTCGACCTGCTGCTCGCCGCGGTGATGCGACAGGTCGATGAGAGCCTCTATTAGTTTCGCGATGTCGACGGACGAACCGCTCGCCCGTACCTCCGCGCTGTTGCGGACGCTGGCGGACACGGCGCCGGACCGGGTCAGCCTTGGCAGCATCGGCGAGGCGCTGGGCCACCGCCGCCCGGGCATCGCGATCCTTTGCATGGCCTTGCCGAACTGCATCCCCGGCCCCTATCTGCCGGGGTTTTCAACAGTCCTGGCTCTGCCGATCCTATGGATCGGCGGGCAGATGGCGCTCGGCCGCAGCGGCCGGCGGGTGCCGGGCTTCCTGCACCGGATTACCTTTGGGCGCGATCGCTTCGTGCGTTTCGTCGACCGGGCCGCGCCGTGGCTGATCCGCATGGAGCGGCGCATCGCCAGCCGCCCGAGCGCGCTGACGACCCCGCTCGGCCGGCGGATGATGGGGCTCGCGCTGATGCTCTACGGGCTGGTGCTGGCGCTGCCGATCCCGTTCGGCAACATCCCGATCGGGTTCGGCATCGCGGTGATGGCGCTGGGCCTGATCGAGGAAGACAGCCGCGCCCTCGTCGCCGGTCTGGGGCTCGGCGTCGCGGGATGCCTGTGGCAGCTCCTGCTGGTGACGATCGGGTTCAAGGCGATCATGCTGATCTAAGGATATTCCACCGCGATCAGCGTGAGGCCGGCGGCCGGCGCGGTCGGGCCGCCGGCGCGGCGGTCGCGGGCGGCGAGGGCGGCCGCGACGTCGTCCGGCCGCCAGCTTCCGATCCCGACCAGCTTCAGCGTGCCGACCATGTTGCGCACCTGGTGGTGCAGAAACGAGCGAGCGCGCGCCTCGATGCGGATCTCGTCGCCGTCGCGGCTGAGGTCGAGCGCGTCCAACGTCTTGACCGGCGATCTTGCCTGGCACAACGAGTCGCGGAAGGTCGAGAAATCGTGGTGGCCGATCAGGTGGCGGGCGCCCTCTTGCATCGCCGTGAAATCGAGCGGGGGCGGCACATGCCAAACGCGGGCGCGGTCCAAGGCCGGCGGCGCGCGGCGATTGAGGATGCGGTAGCGATAGACCCGCCCGCGCGCCGAGGTGCGGGCATGAAAGCTGTCCGGCACCGGCTCGACCGCGAGGACGCTGATCGCGTGCGGGCGAAGGTGAAAGTTGATCGCGCCGCGTATGGTCTCCGGCGGCGCCTCGCGCGGCAGGTCGACATGCGCGATCTGGGCGAGCGCGTGAACGCCGGCATCGGTGCGGCCGGCGCCGTGGACCCGCGCCTCGGCGCCGCAATACCCGGCGATCGCCGCCTCCAGCGCGGCCTGGACCGAGACGCCTTCGCGCTGGCGCTGCCAGCCGACGAGGCCGGTGCCGTCATACTCGACGGTCAGGCGGTAGCGGGGCACGGCAGCACCGTCCCGCGCGGAATCGCGTATCCACGCAGGAAATCCGCGGTAGCGGCCGGGCCGCGCCCCGGCCGCTGCACCCGCGACGGCCGCAATGCGCCATCGCCGCAGGCTATGGTCAGCCGGTCGTCGAGCACGGTGCCGGGCGGGCCGCTCCCTGCCGCGACATCGCTGGCGAGGACCCGAATGCGCTCGCCGCCAACGACGAAATGCGCGCCCGGCCACGGATCGAAGGCCCGCACCTGTCGCTCCAGCACGGCCGCCGGGAGGCGCCAGTCGAGCGCCGCCTCCTCACGCCGCAGCTTTTTCGCGTAAACCCCCTCGGTCGGCTGCGGCCGGGCCGTGAGGCCGCCGCCGAGCGCCTCGACCATCATCCGCGCGCCGAGCCCGGCAAGCGTCTCGGTCAGCTCCCCGGCGGTCGCCTTCGGCCCGATCGGAATGGCTTTCTGCGACAGGATCGGGCCGGTATCGAGCCCCTCGTCCATCTGCATGATCGTCACCCCGGTTTCGCGGTCGCCGGCGAGGATCGCCCGCTGCACCGGCGCCGCGCCCCGCCACCGAGGCAGGAGCGAGGCATGGACATTGAGGCAGCCGAGCCGCGGCGCCGCGAGGATTGGCGGCGGCAGAATCAGCCCGTAGGCCGCCACGACCGCGGCATCGGCGTCGAGCGCGGCGAACTCGGAGAGGGTTGCGGGATCGCGCAGGGTCGTCGGGCAGTGCACCGGAATGCCGTGCCGTTCGGCCAACGCTTGCACCGGCGAGGCTTGCAGCCGGTGGCCGCGCCCAGACGGCCGGGGCGGCTGCGAATAAACCGCGCGCAGCCGGTGGCCCGACTCGATCAGCGCGGCGAGGATCGTCGCCGCGAAATCGGGCGTGCCCATGAAGACGAGGCCGAGAGGCGCGGTCAGGCCGGTTCCATCGCGCGGGAGCGTTTGGTCTTGACCAGCTTGCGCAGGATCATGCCGCGCTTCAGCGCCGAGATGTGGTCGACGAACAGGATGCCGTCGAGGTGGTCGATCTCGTGCTGCAGGCAGGTCGCGAGCAGGCCCTTCGCCTCGATCTCGCGGATTTCGTTCTCGTGGTCGAGGTAGCGCAGGCGGATCTCGGCGGCGCGGGTCACGTCGGCGTAGTGGTCGGGCAGCGACAGGCAACCCTCGTTGGCCTCCATCGTCTGCTCGGACCGCCAGACGATCTCGGGGTCGGCGATCCGCATCGGGCGCGGCTCCTCGCCCTGGCGCGCCACATCGACGACGATGATTCGCTTAGCGACGCCGACCTGCGGCGCGGCGAGCCCGATGCCGATCGCGCGGTACATCGTCTCGACCATGTCGTCCATCAGCCGCCGCGTCGCGTGGTCGACCTTGCCGACCGGCTTTGCCTTGACCTTGAGGCGCGGGTCGGGAGCGGTGATGATCGGTAACAGAGCCATGTTTGCTAGGTAGGCCGACCCGGGCGGGCCGTCAACATTCAGAGCCGGTCGCGCAGCCGCGCCAGATCGTCGAGTCCTTCGGGGCGGACCATGCACAAAACATCGTCGAACCCGACCGCGCGAATGCGCTTCAGCCGGTCGAGGGCCTCGTCGGCGCTGGTGATCTGCATCGTCGCCCGGCCGGCGAGCGGCATATTGGCGATGTCGCCTTGCAGCTCGACGATCACGTTCGACAGCACGGCGCGCTTGCCCCCGGCGTCTCGGTAGAACTGGACGCCGTTGGTCAGTTCCTCGGGCTGGCTGTAGAGGCCGGAGGCGATCCAGCCGGCGCAGCGCTCGGCGGCATAGACGATCCAGCGCTTGTTGCGCCAGGCGCCGAGCATCAGGTTGGGACCGCCCTCCGTGCCCGGCCACGGGGTCAATTGCCCGCCGGCGAGCGGTTTCCCGGCCCAGGCATCGCGCATGATTTCCAGCGACGACATCAGCGTCTTGAAGCGGGCGTCGTAATCCTCGCCGACCAGGTCGAAATCGGCCTTGGTCGAGCCGGAGCCGAGCCCCAGCATCAGCCTGTCGCCGGTCAGCGCGTGCAGGGACTCGATCCGGTGCGCGAGCTCCACCGGATGGCGCACCGGAACCTGCAGCACGCAGGTGCCGATCTCGACCTTCTTGGTGACGGTCGCCGCGACGCTCATCAGCACGACCGGGTCCATGGTCGGCCGGCCGCGGCCGAAGGAATCGGTCATCCACAGCCCGTGAAACCCGCGCGTCTCGACATCGGCGGCGAATTTGGCAAAGCGGTCGAGCGTGTGCCCGGCGATGTCGGGCGTGCCGCGCATCACGTTGACGACGTGAACTCTCATTGCTTGCTATTCCGTGCGTTCGAGGAAGCGTTCGGCGAGGCGGACGAAGAAGCTGGCCCCGACCGGCAACGCGCTGTCGTTGAAATCGTATCTGGTGTTGTGCAGAAAGCAGCCGCCCTCGCCGGGGCCGTTGCCGAGCCACAGCATCGCGCCCGGCACCTTTTGCAGCATGTACGAGAAATCCTCGCCGCCGAGCGAGGGCGCGATCGTCGTGCTGACCTTGTCGGTGCCGCACACCTCCGCCGCGACGCCGGCGGCGAACTCGGCCTCAAAGGCATTGTTGATCGTCGGCGGATAGCCCCGGCGATAGGCGAAATCGCAGGTCGCGCCGTGCGCCGCCGCGATGCCGCGCGCGACCTCGCCCATGCGGCGTTCGAGAAGCTCCTGTACCTCCGGCCGGAAGCTCCTGACCGTACCGCCGATATGCAGCTCGTCCGGGATCACGTTGTAGGCGGAGCCGCCGCGCATAAACCCGACAGAGATCACCGCCGAATCGATCGGATCGACGTTGCGCGACGGGATCGTCTGCAAGGCCAGCACGATCTGGCTGCCGATGATGAACGGGTCGTTGCCGTCATGGGGGTGCGCGGCGTGGGTGCCGACGCCCTTGACCTTGATGTCGAACCGGTCCGAGGCGGCGAGCAGCGGCCCCAGCGTCGTCGCCATGTTACCGACGGGGATTCCCGGCTTGTTGTGCATCGCGAACACCGCGTCGCAGGGGAACTTGTCGAACAGGCCCTCCTGCACCATCACCCGGCCGCCGCCGAACCCCTCTTCGCCGGGCTGGAAGATGAAGTGCACGACGCCGTTGAAATTCTTGGTCTTGGCCAGATACCGCGCGGCGCCGAGCAGCATCGTCGTGTGCCCGTCATGGCCGCAGGCATGCATCTTGCCGTCATGGGTCGAGCGATGGGCAAAATCGTTCAGCTCCTGCATCGGCAGGCAGTCCATGTCGGCGCGAAGCCCCACCGAGCGGAGCGAGTTGCCGCGCCTGATCGTCCCGATCACGCCGGTCTTGGCGAGG
>DASUIE010000279.1:0-12263 GCA_036273175.1 Allostellaceae bacterium | reverse complement strand
ATTTGCCGGGCGAGGAGCTGGCGGCGCTGCTCTGGGCGGATGTGGCGCGGGCTTACGGGCTTCCGACGGAACCCGTGCCGCCGTCGCGCGTCGTCAAGGAACGGCGGGCGACGTTTCGCGCGACGCCGGCGCAATTGCGGCTGCGGCCGCCCACGCGCACGCGCTGGGCCAATCTTTTCCTCGCCGGCGACTATGTCGATACCGGCTTGCCGGCCACGATCGAAGGCGCTATTCGCTCCGGCCTCGTGGCGGCCGGGATGATCGCGGGACGGTAATGGCGGGGGAAGCCTCCATGCTCGACGCCGCAATCGAGGCGGCCACGGCCTCGCTTCTGGCGCGGCAGCGCGACGACGGCGCCTGGGTGTTCGAGCTCGAAGCCGATGCGACGATCCCGGCCGAATACATCCTGCTCAACCATTTCCTCGGCACGCCCGAGCCCGAGCTCGAACGGCGCATCGCCGTCTATCTGAGGGCGAAGCAGGGCGAGCATGGCGGCTGGCCGCTGTTTCACGGCGGGCGGCTCGATGTGAGCTGCTCGGTGAAGGCGTACTACGCGCTCAGGATGGCCGGCGACCCGCCCGACGCACCGCATATGGCGAAGGCGCGGGCGGCAATCCTCGCCGCCGGCGGGGCGCGGCGGTGCAATGTCTTCACGCGCATCATGCTCGCGCTGTTCGAGCAGGCGCCGTGGCGGGCGGCGCCGACGATGCCGGTCGAGATCATGCTGCTGCCGCGCTGGTTCCCGTTTCATCTCGACAAGGTGTCGTACTGGTCGCGGACGGTGATCGTGCCGCTGCTCGTGCTGATGTCGGTGCGGCCGAGGGCGAAGAACCCGCTCGGCATCTCGATCCCGGAATTGTTCGTCGAGCCGCCGGAGCGGGTGACGGGCTGGATCGCGCCGCCGGACCCGAGCGTCATCGGCAGCCTCTTTGTCGGGCTCGACGGGCTGCTCCGCTGGGGCGAAAGATGGTTTCCCAAGACAATCCGCAAGCGCGCGATCGAAAAGGCGGTCGCGTTCGTCACCGAGCGGCTCAACGGCGAGGACGGGCTCGGCTCGATTTTCCCGGCGATGGCCAACGCGGTGATGATGTACGACTGCCTCGGCTTTCCGCCCAACCACCCCGACTATGCGACGGCCGTGGGGGCGATGAAAAAGTTGCTCGTGCTCGACGCCGAGCCGCCCTATTGCCAGCCCTGCCTGTCGCCGGTGTGGGATACCGGGCTGGCGGCGCATGCGCTCCTCGAAACCGGCGACGAGCGGCTGAACCCGGCGATCCGGCGCGCGCTCGACTGGCTCAACGGCGAGCAGATACTCGACCTCGCCGGGGACTGGGCGGTGCAGCGGCCGGGGTTGCGGCCGGGCGGATGGGCGTTCCAATTCGCCAACCCGTACTATCCCGATGTCGACGATACCGCGGTCGTCGGGCTCGCGCTCGACCGCTTCGACCGCGAGCGCTACCGGCCGGCGATCGACCGGGCGGCGGAATGGATCGTCGGGATGCAGAGCCGCAATGGCGGCTGGGGCTCCTTCGACGCCGACAATACCTACACTTACCTGAACCACATCCCGTTTGCCGATCACGGGGCGCTGCTCGATCCGCCGACCGCGGATGTCAGCGCGCGCTGCGTCGGGTTTCTCGCGCAGTTCGGCTATGGCCTGGACAACCCGGCGCAGGCCAAGGCGGTCGAGTTCCTCCGCCGCGAGCAGGAGGCGGACGGCAGCTGGTTCGGGCGCTGGGGCACCAACTACATCTACGGCACCTGGTCGGCTCTCGCGGCGCTGAACGCCGCCGGACTGGAAGCGGCGGCGCCGGAGATGCGGCGTGCGGCGGCGTGGCTGGTGGCCCGGCAGCGCGCGGATGGCGGCTGGGGCGAGGACGAGGAGAGCTACTACCCCGGCGTGCCGCATGGGGTCGCCGAATACAGCACGGCGTCGCAGACCGCCTGGGCGGTGCTCGGGCTGATGGCGGCCGGGGAAGCCGGCAATCGGGCCGTGGCGCGGGGGATCGAGTACCTGGTCGGAACGCAGAAGGCGGACGGGACCTGGGACGAGCCGTGGTTCACCGCGGTCGGATTTCCGCGGGTGTTTTATCTCCGCTACCACGGCTACCGCGCCTTTTTCCCGCTCTGGGCACTGGCCCGCTACCGCAGCCTGACGCGGTCGAATTCTCCGCGGGTCGCCTTTGGCCTTTGAGGGGCGGCCGGCGCTTTGCGTCTGCGGGCTCGCCGCGGAGGCCGCGGTCGCGCGCAGGGCCGGGTTCGCCGCGATCGTCGGCGGCGGCGATGCGGGGCTGACGGCGAGGCGGCTGGAGGCGGCGCTGCCCGGCGCCGGATGCCTCATCAGCTTCGGCATCGCCGGCGGGCTCGACCCCGGTCTTGGGAGCGGGACGGTGGTGCTCTCGGGCGAGGTGATCGGCGAGGCGGCGCGCTGGCGGGGCAGCGACGCCTGGTTGCGGCGGATCGACGGCTTGGCGCGCGAGATCGGTGCCGCGGCCGGACCCGTTTTCGGGGCCGAGAACATCGTCGCCGGCGCCGAGGACAAACGGCGGCTGAGGACGGAAACAGGGGCCGCCGCGGTCGATCTCGAAAGCGCGGTCGTCGCCCGCGCCGCGGCCGAGAATGGCATTCCGTTTGTCGTGCTGCGCGCCATCGCCGACGCGGCGACGCGCGACCTGCCGGCCGCCGCGCTGATCCCGCTAAACGCCGAGGGGAGGCCTCGGATCGGGCGGGTTTTGGCTTCGGCGATGGCGCGGCCCGGCCAGCTCCCGGCCTTGACGGCCCTGGCGCGGGACTCCCGGCGCGCGCTGGCGGCGCTCGCCGCGCCGGCCTCGGCGCTCTCAGACCTTCTGAGCGCGTAGCCGGGCCACCGCTTCCTCGACATGGGCCGAGAAGACGTAGTCGGCCGGGCGCTGGCGGTCGAGCGGGATGTCCTCGGCCATCTCGCCCTCGGTGCGGATGCCGCGCAGCGCGACGGCGGCGGCCTTCAGCGGATGGCGGACCGAGTCGACGACGGCGGTGGCCTCGTAGCCGCTATGCACCATGCAATCGGCGCATTTCTCGTAGTTGCCGGTGCCGTAGGCGTCCCAGTCGGTCTCTTCCATCAGCTCCTTGAAGGTCTTGGCGTAGCCCTCGCCAAGCAGGTAGCAAGGCCGCTGCCAGCCGAAATAATTGCGGCACGGGTTGCCCCAGGGCGTGCAGTGGTAGCTCTGGTTGCCGGCGAGAAAATCGAGGAACAGGCTCGACTGGTTGAACGACCAGCGCCGCTTCGGGTCCCGGCGGAAGATGTCGCGGAAGAGCTCCTTGGTCCGCCGGCGGTTGAGGAAGTGCTCCTGATCGGGCGCGCGCTCGTAGGCGTAGCCGGGCGAGACCGTGATCCCGTCGATGCCCATCGCCGTCACCGCGTCGAAGAACGGGGCGATGCGGTCCGGCTCGGCGTTGTCGAATAGCGTGGCGTTGATGTTGACCTTGAACCCGCGCGCCTTCGCCCCGCGGATCGCCTCGACCGCGCGGTCGTAGACGCCGTCGAGGCAGACCGAGCGGTCGTGATCCCGCCGGTCGCCGTCGAGATGGACGGTCCAGGCGAAATACGGGTTGGGCCGGAACAGATCGATCTTCTTTTCCAGCAAGAGGGCGTTGGTGCAGAGGTAGACGAATTTCTTGCGGGCGATGATGCCCTCGACAATCTGCTCGATCTCGCGGTGGAGCAGCGGCTCGCCGCCGGCGACGACGACGATCGGGGCGCCGCACTCGTCGACCGCGTCGAGGCATTCGGCGACCGAGAGGCGCTGGTTCAGGATCTCGTCGGGGTAGTCGATCTTGCCGCAGCCGGCGCAGGCGAGGTTGCAGCGGAACAGCGGCTCCAGCATCAGCACCAGCGGGTAGCGCTTAACCCCCCGCAGATGCTGGCTCATCACATAGCCGCCGACGCGAATCTTCTGGTGAAGCGAAATGGCCACGAATTCTTTTCCTTATTCGCCCGCCGTCATTCGCCCGGAAGGGGCTCGGCGACCTGCAAGGGCATACGGAAGCGCACGTTTTCGGTAACGCCGGAAAGCCGCTCGATCTCGATCTTGCCCATCTCGGCGAGCCGCCCGACCAGCTCTTCGACCAGCTCCTCGGGCGCGGAGGCGCCGGCGGTGATGCCGACCGCCGAGGCGCCTTCGAGCCAGCGCGGGTCGAGCGCGCTGGCGTCCTCGATCAGATAGCTCGGCACGCCGAACTCGGCCGCGATCTCCCGCAGGCGGTTCGAGTTGGAGCTGTTCGGCGCGCCGACGACCAGGACCACATCGACGATCTTGGCGAGCTCCAGCGTCGCACGCTGACGATTTTGCGTCGCGTAGCAGATGTCCTTGGTATCGGGTCCGACGATCGACGGGAATCGCGCCTTGAGCGCCTCGATGACCGCGCGGGTGTCGTCGACCGACAAGGTCGTCTGGGTGATGAAGGCAAGCTTGTCGGGGTTGCCGACGCGAAGCTTCGCAACCTCTTCGGGACGGGAGATGAGGTGCACCTTGCCGGTGATTCGGCCCATCGTGCCCTCGATCTCCGGATGGCCGGCATGGCCGATCAGGACGATCTCGCGGCCCTGGTTGGCGTAGCGCTGGCCCTCGATATGCACCTTGGAGACGAGCGGGCAGGTGGCGTCGATAACCGGCAGCCCGCGCTCGCCGGCGCGCGTTTCGATCGCGCTGGCGACGCCGTGGGCGCTGAATATCGTCACGGAGCCGGGCGGCACCTCGTCGATCTCGTCGACAAAGCGCGCGCCCTTGGCACGGAGCCGCTCGACGACGTGCCGGTTATGCACGATTTCGTGGCGCACATAGATCGGCGGGCCGTATTTCTCAAGCGCCCGCTCGACGATCTCGATCGCCCGCTCGACGCCGGCGCAAAAACCGCGGGGTTGAGCCAGGACCACTCGCATCATCTCGCCTCGTTAGCCTGCGCGGCGCCGCTCGCATCCCTGCCATAAACCATCGCGCGCCGCGTGCGCAATCATCGGCGGGAGACCGGCGTCCCGATGCCGCCTATTATATACGTAGCCGGAAAGATTGTTTGTTATCTCTACCGGCTCCCAAACCCAAACGCGGATCGCCCATGTCGGTTTCACGGCGCAGTCTATTGGTTCTGCCGCTGGTCGTTGCGGTTTTGAGGCCGGGCGCGCCGGCGCTCGGGGCGGAAGAAGCTGCCCCCGCCGCGATTCGGCAGCTTTACGAGGCGCTGCTGGGCGCGATGAAGCAGGCGAAATCCGAGTCGTTCGATCAACGGTTTGCACGGTTGGCGCCGGTGATCGAGCGGGTGTTCGATCTCGGGCTGATGGCGCGCATCGCGGTCGGGCCAAGCTGGACCCAGCTCACCCCCGACCAGCAGCAGCGGCTGACCACGTCGTTCATCCGCTTCACCGTGTCGCAATACGCCGGCCGCTTCGACGGCTATGGCGGCGAGCGATTCGAGGTCGATCCCGCCGCGCAGCCAAACGCCAATGGGGTCGTGGTGCAGAGCCGTCTCGTCAAGGGCGACGGCGAGGCGGTGACGCTGAACTACTTGATGCATCGCGGCACCGGCGGCGCCTGGCGGGTCATCGACGTCTACCTGAAGGGGACGATCAGCGAGCTTGCGACCCGCCGCTCGGAATTTTCCGGGGTGCTCCAAAGCTCGGGCGCGGATGGGCTCGTCCGCACGCTCGACCAGCGCTCGGCGGCGCTACGGGCGGGGTGATCCGCGCAGCGGGCCTTCGTCGAGATCGTTGAAACTCGAGGCGACCGGCCCCGGAGGCGGGGCGGCGGGCGCCGGAGGTTGGGCGGTGGGAGCCGGTGCCGAAACCGGGGCCGGCACGGGCGGTTTCGGGGGCGCCGGCTTGGGGTGCGGCGGTTTCGCGGGCGCGGGGGTAGCGGCGCTGGGCGCGGCGGCGGGCTTTTCCGGATCGTCGTAGAAACTCGGCGCCGGGGCTGCGGCCGGGCCGCGCCGCAACTCCGAGGCGCGCTGCTGCTGCGACAGGCTGCGAAGCTGCGAATAGAAATCGAGCGAGTTCTTTTGCAGATCGTCGAGCACGTCGAGGACGCGCGCCCGCTTGTCGACGCCGTCGAGGACGTATCGGCCGATCTGGACGCCGTCGAGATGCTCCTTGGTGGCGAGGTAGTTGAATGGGTCGAGATAGGCGTCGAGGCCCATACCGATCGCGTCGCGCACATCGGTGGGGCCGAACACCGGGAGCACCAGGTAGGGTCCGCCCGGAAATCCCCAGACATAGAGCGTCTGGCCGAAATCCGCCGGCTGCTTTTCCAGGCCCCATTTCGCCGCCACGTCCATGATCCCGACCATGCCGATCGTCGAGTTCACCGCGAACCGGGCGGCCGAGATGGTGGCGCCCTCGGCGCGGCCCTGCAGGACGTTGTTGATGATCACCACCGGCTCTTTGAGATTGTCGAGCACGCGGCGCAGCGCATCGCGCGCGTCGTCGGGCAGCACCGTCACATAGGCCTTGGCGATCGGCCGCAGCAGGATCTTGTCGAGGACCATATTGGCCTCGAGGATTTTGCGGTTGGTCGGTTCGAGGGGGTCGTTGGTCTGCTCGAACGCGGCCCGCTCGGCCGGATCGGTTGGCGGCGTCGCGCAGCCGAACAGAACCGGCGCGACGAGCGCGGCTACCGCAAAGCAACGGCGCGCAACCCCGTAGGCAACCTGGGTTGAACTCACGAAAATTCCGGAAAGTCGACCGACCAAAGCGGGGAACATAAGCAACCCCCAGGCGCATCGTCGACAATCCCGATTGCGAACGCAACGACAAATCTCTATCCGGTACCGCAGCGCGATGGTTCACGGCGGCGCCATGGATTGGCTGGGCTTTGCCCTCGTCCTGCTCCCGGTCTGGGTCTATCTCCTCGGTGTCGTCATTGCCGCGCGGGCCTTCGCCCGGCGCCGCGCCGCGCCCTCCTCGACGGAGGCCCCGGTGTCGGTGCTGAAGCCGCTGCACGGCGACGAGCCCGGATTACGGGAGAATTTGCGGTCGTTTGTCGATCAGGACTACCCGGCGGTGCAGACCGTGTTCGGCGTGCGAAACCCGGCCGACGAGGCGCTTTCGGCGGCGCGCGCGGTGATCGCGGAACGACCGGGCGGCGATATCGCGCTGGTGATCGATACCGGCGCCCGCGGCAGCAATCTCAAGGTCGCCAATCTCGAAAACATGCTGCCAGAGGCAAAGCACGATTTTCTCGTCATGGCCGACAGCGACATGCGGGTCGGGCGCGACTATCTCGCGACCGTGACCGCGCCGCTGCACGACCCGCGGGTCGGGTTGGTCACTTGCCTTTACAAGGGCGTGCCGACCGGCGGGCTGTGGTCGGAGCTCGGCGCCCTGCACATCAATTACGGGTTTCTGCCGAGCGCTCTCGTCGGCGAGGCGCTGGGCGCCGGGGGCGGCTGCTTTGGCGCGACGATCGCGCTGCGGCGCGAGGTGCTGGACAGGATCGGCGGCTTTGCCTCGCTGCGCGACGAGCTGGCCGACGATCACCGCATCGGCGCCGCCGTGCGTGGCCGCGGGCTCGCCACAATCTTGTCGTCCTATCTCGTCGAGAACAGGGTCACGGAGCCGAGCTTTGCCGATCTGTGGCGGCACGAGTTGCGTTGGGCGCGCACGGTGCGGGCGATGGCGCCGATCGGATTCGCCGGCTCGGCATTGACCCATTCCCTGGCGATCGCGCTGCTCGTCGCGGTCTTTTCGGGGATGGGTCCGCTCGCTTGCGGGTTTTTCGTCCTGGCTTGCGGGGTCAGGTGGGCTTCGGCGGGGGCGCTGGCGCGAATTCTCGGGCTCTCGACGGAGCGGCTGTGGCTGTTGCCGTTGCGCGATGTTTTGTCGTTTGCGGTATTTGTAGGTAGCTTCTGCGGGCGCAGCGTGACATGGCGCGACCAGCTCTTTCGGGTCGACGCCGCGGGACGCATGTCTGCCGATGGAGACAGACTGGGATGATGAAGACCCTTTTTCTACACCCGCCGTCATTCGACGGGTTCGACGGCGGCGCCGGCTCGCGCTACCAGGCGCGGCGCGAGATCAAGTCGTTCTGGTTTCCGCCCTGGCTCGCGCAGCCGGCGGCGCTGGTGCCCGGCAGCAAGCTGATCGACGCGCCGCCCGCGCGGATCGGCCTCGACGCCGTGCTGAGGCAGGCCGGCGAGTACGAGCTCGCGGTGCTGCATACCTCGACTCCGTCCTTCGCGTCCGACATCAAGGTTGCCGAGGCCCTCAAGGACGCGAACCCGCGCATCAAGATCGGCTTTGTCGGCGCCAAAGTGGCGGTCGAGGCCGAGCAGAGCCTGGCCGCCTCGACCGCGCTCGATTTCGTCGCCCGCGAGGAATTCGACTTCACGATCAAGGAGGTCGCGGAGGGCCGCGGTTTCGACCAGATCGACGGGCTCAGCTATCGCACCGCCGCGGGGTCGATCGCCCATAACGACGCGCGCGCGGTCCTCGAGGACATGGACCAGCTGCCGTTCGTGACCGAGGTCTACAAGCGCGACCTGCGGATCGAGGATTACTTCATCGGCTATCTGAAGCACCCCTACGTCTCGATCTATACCGGCCGCGGGTGCAAGTCGCGCTGCACCTTTTGCCTGTGGCCGCAAACCGTCGGCGGGCACCGCTACCGGGTGCGCTCGGTCGAGCATGTGATCGAGGAGATCCGCCTGGCGAAGAGCTACTTCCCGCAGGTCAAGGAATTTTTCTTCGACGACGACACCTTTACCGACAATTTGCCGCGCGCCGAGGCGATCGCCAAGGAACTGGGCAAGCTGGGCGTCACCTGGTCGTGCAACGCCAAGGCCAACGTACCGCGCGCGACGCTCGAGGTTTTGCGCGATAACGGATTGAGATTGCTGCTGGTCGGGTACGAGACCGGCAACCAGCAAATCCTCTACAACATCAAGAAGGGGATGCGGGTCGACGTGGCGCGGCGGTTCACCAAGGACTGCCACGAGCTCGGCGTGACGATCCACGGCACGTTCATTCTCGGCTTGCCGGGCGAGACCAAGGAGACGATCGAGGAGACGATCCAGTTCGCCACCGACATCAATCCGCACACGATCCAGGTATCTCTGGCCGCGCCCTATCCCGGGACCGAGCTCTACCGCCAGGCGGTGCAGGAGGGCTGGCTCGACACCACGCATGCCGAGCTGATCGACGACAACGGCGTGCAGATCGCGCCGCTCCACTACCCGCATCTGTCGCATACCGAGATCTTCGGATCGCTCGAAACCTTCTACAAACGCTTCTACTTCCGCCGGAAAAAGATCGCCTCGCTGGTCGCCGAGATGATCAAGAGCCCGCAGATGATGAAGCGGCGGCTGCGCGAGGGGGTCGAGTTCTTCCAGTTCCTGCGCCATCGGGAGATGGCCGGCTGAGGCGGCTCGTCGTCTGCGCCGACGATTTCGGCCGCAGCCTCGCGGTCAACGAGGCGGTGGAGCGGGGTTTCCGGGACGGGATAACGACCTGCGCCAGCCTGATGGTCGCTTCGCCCGCGGCGGCGGATGCGGCGGCGCGGGCGAAGCGGCTCGGCCTTCCGGTCGGGCTGCATGTGGTGCTGGTCGAGGGGGCGCCGGTGCTGCCGGCGGCCCGGGTGCCGAACCTGGTCGGCCGCGACGGGTCGTTTCTCGACGACGAGGTCAGGGCGGCGATCCGCTTCTTTTTTCGGCCGGGCGCGCGGGGGCAGCTTACGGCGGAAATCCGTGCCCAGTTCGACGCGTTTCGGGAGACCGGGCTGGCGCTCGACCATGTCAACGGACACAAGCACGTCCAGGTCCATCCGACGGTCGGCCGGCTCATCGCCGAAATCGGCCGCGAATACGGAATGCAGGCGATGCGCTTGCCCTACGAGCCGGCGGCGGTGCTGCGGCGGGCGTTTCCGGGCGAGACGTACCGCCCGCCCGCCTATGGGTTTGCGGTCGCGGCGCTGCGGCGCCGGCTGCGGCGGGCGGGCGTGACGGCGAACGACCGCGTCTTCGGGATCGCCTGGAGCGGAGCAATGGTCGAGCGGCGCGTGCTGGCGCTGCTGCCGCATTTGCCGGACGGGCTGAGCGAAATCTATTCGCATCCAGGGCAGGGAGCCGGGGAGCTGGAGGCGCTGCTGAGCCCGGCGGTGCGTGCGCGGATCGCGGAACTGGGGATCGGGCTTACGAGCTACGCCGCCCTGTAACCGGCGAGGGACCGAGCAGCGCGGGCAGCACGATCAGCGTGCACAGCAAGGTGCAGGCGAGCGAGACCGACAGCAGCTTGCCCATATCGGCGGTGCCGGGGTCGTTGGAAAGGGCGAGGCTGCCAAACGCGGCGAGCGTCGTGAAGGCGCTGAACAGCACCGCCCGCGCCGTGCTCGACTGCAGATGCTCGGTGACGCCGCGTCGCCAGTTCATGACGAAATAAATGTCGAAGGCGACGCCGATCCCGAGCAACAGCGGCAGGGCGATGATATTGGCGTAGTTCAGCGGCATGCCGACGATCACCGTCACCGCCAGCGTCAGAATCGCGGACAGCAGGAGCGGGGCGAAGACCAGCGCGACGTCGCGCACCCGCCGGAGGACCGCCGCGAGAAGCACGGTGATTGCGGCGACGGCGACGATACCGGCGACCAGAAAGGCATGGGTGATCAACCGACCCGATTCCTGGATCGTCACCGGCGATCCGGTGGCACCGGGCGCGACGCCGCGCACCGCGGCGACGAAGCGCCGCAGCACCGCGTTGTCGCGGCCATCGCCTTTCGGAAAGACTTCGACCCGCGCGCGGCCATCCGGCGTGATCCAATCGGAACGGAGCTCGGCGGGGAGGGTTTCGAGCGAGATTTTTTGCGGATGGATCAGTTGCGCGAGCAACGCAAGCTGCGGGCGCAGGCCGGCGAGGAGGCTTTGCCGCAGGGCCGGGAGGATGCCGGGTCCCTTCTCGACAGCGGCGTCGAGCGAGCGGGCCAGATTCGCGGCCGGAGAGTCCAGCGCCGCGCCTGAGGGCTGGACCGCCAACAGCGCGTCCCGGCAGTCGCGCATCGCCGCCAGCACCTGCTCGTCGGTCGGCGGCGGCTGGGTCGTGGCCGGGGTCAGGGTCGGCGCGAGCAGCATCGCGACGTCCTCGATCGCCGCGATCTTGGCGTCCTGGTCGGCGGGCACGAAGCTCGATGCGGTGATCGCGCGGGCGACTTCGGGCAGGTTCGACAGCCTGTCGGCGAGGGCATCGGCGGCGGCAAGCGACGGGGCGAGGATTTCGGCCGTGTAAGGCGAGGTGTCGGGGTCGCGCATCAGGTCGAACACGGTCATGACCGACTCGCTGTGCGGGTCTTTCAGGTTGAGCGGGTTGAAGTCGAACGAGACCCGAGGCAGCAGCGCGAGGCCGCCGATTGCGGCGGCGAGGGCCAGGCCCCAGACGAGACGCCGGTGGCGCAGCAGGGCGCGGTCGATTGGCGCCGCCCAGCGGAACCCCACCGGCTCTGGCTCCGCGCGCGGCCGCAACAGCGTCAGCAGCGCGGGCAGCAGCAGGAAGTTCATCACGATCGCGATAATCATGCCGGTCCCGGCGATCCAGCCCAGCTCGCGCACCCCGACATAATCGGTCGGGACGAACGAGTAGAAGCCGATGGCGGTGGCGCCGGCGGCGAGGACGAGCGAGGGGCCGATCGTCTCGCCGGCGCCGGACAGCGCGCCGCCGAGATCGCGGCGGCGATGGCGCTGATCGCGGTAGCGGATGCCGAACTGGATGCCGAAATCGACCGCGAGACCGATAAACAAGACGCCAAACGCGACCGAGATCAGGTTGAGCGATCCGATCGCCAGCGCGGCGAAGGCGGCGGTGAGGACGCCGCCGCCGACAAGCGTCATCAGGATTGCCGCGACGAGCCGCAGCGAGCGCAGCGCGGCGAACAGCAGCACGAACACCGAGACCAGCGAGAACACGGTCGAGCGCAAGGCGCCTTCGCGCAGCGTCGCGAATTGCTCGTCGCCGAGCGCGACCGGGCCGGTGATGCGAACGCGCACTCCGTTTGCCGCGGTGAGGCCGAGCTCGGCGACGAGACGGCGGATCTCGGCGGTCGCCTTGGCGCCGGGTTCGAGCGCGCTGTAGTCGAGCACCGGCTGCGCCAAAACGAATTTGCGCATTTGCCGCTTGTCGGGCTTGGCGCCGGTCAGCAGCTCGCCCCACAACAGCGGCGCCGCCTTTCCGGCGACGACACCGCCGATCGCGGCGGCCAGCGTGGTCAGCGTCGGGTCGAGCTTGGCGAGCGCGACATCGCCGTGCCGCACGC
>DASUIE010000278.1:0-13064 GCA_036273175.1 Allostellaceae bacterium | reverse complement strand
CGGCGAGTCGACCTTGAGCGCCACCGGAAAGCCGAGCTGCGCCGCGGCGGCGGCGGCTTCCTCGGCGGAATTCGCCCGGCGCTCGCGCGCGCTCGCCACGCCCCAGGCCGCCAAGAGCTGCTTGCTTTCGGATTCGGAGAGGGTCGGGCGCCCCAGGGCGAGGGCCTGGGCGATCACCGCATCCTGCGCCGCCGTGCGCGGCGGGGCCGTGGCGAAGCCGTCGGCCAGGCGGCGTTCGCGCCAGGTGTGATAGGCGAGGCGGCTTTGCAGGCCGCGGGCCAGCTTGTCCGGGGTGTAGAAGATCGGGATGCGGGCGCTCTTGAGCTGCGGCAGGCCGGCTTTCGTGTCGCGGCTGCCGGTCCACAGGAACACCACGCCCTTGTCGGTGCGGTCGCGCTGGCCGATGACCTGCTGCGCCTGCGCGTCCGCCCCGGCGCTCGCGACGACGAGCGTCCCCATCCGAGGGTCAGCGATCATGTGCTCCATGATCTGCGGGAACGACTCGCTGTTGGCGAATCCGGTCACGTCGGCCGGGTTCGCCGCCCAGCCGAAGCCCTTCAGGATGCCGTTGATGCCGTCGCGCGCCGCGTCGCCGAGCACCGGCAGGTCGAGACCGGCCTGGCCGCACATATCGGCGGTCAGCGAGCTGATGCCGCCCGAGTGCGAGACCACCGCGATGCCGGGCACCGTGGGCTTGGGGGTGTGGGCCAGCAGATGCGCGACCTCGATCAGCTCGTCGTAATCCTGAACGCGGATCACCCCGTACTGGGCGAAGATCGCGTCGTAGCGGGCATCCTCGCCCGTCAGCGCCGCGGTATGCGAGCGCGCCGCCCGCGCGCCGAGTTCCGAACGCCCGATCTTGATCAGGACAATCGGCTTGCCGCGCTCCGCGGCGAGCTTGGCGAGTTCGAGAAACTTGTCGGCCCGCTTGAAGCCTTCGACAAAGCCGGCGATGACGCGCGTATCCGGGTCGTCGAGCAGGTAGCGGGCGAAATCGGTGAAGTCGAGGTCGGCCTCGTTGCCGGTCGAGATGATGTAGCTGAAGCCGATGCCGTTCTCGACCGCCCGCACCAGGAAAGGCCCGAACGCCGTCGCGCCGCTTTGGCAGACGAGGCCGATCGGACCGGTCAGGCCGGACGCCCCGCGCGACGAGGCGGTGGCCCAGATATCGTCCTTGACGTTGGCGAGCCCGAGGCAGTTGGGGCCGCTGATCCGCATGCCCGAGGCGCGGGCAAACTCGCCCAATTCCCCCTGCAGATCGCGCCGGTCGTCGAGGCCGCGCTCGGCAAACCCCGCCGAGATCACGATCGCCGATCCCGCCCCCTTGCGGTGGCTCTCCCGGAGAACGTCCATCACCTGGTCGTAGGGCACCACGACGGCGACCGCGTCGGGAGCCTCCGGCAAGTCCGTCACGCTCGGATACGACTTCTCCCCCATGATGTCGTCGTAACGCGGGTTGACGGCGTAAACCCGCACCCGGTCCTTGGCCTTGAGCGCCGCGGCCAGAAACCGCCCGCCATATTGCATCCGCGGCGTCGCGCCCACGATCGCGATCGAGCGCGGGTTAAGCATTTTGCGGATCGACGCCAGCTGCGGTTCCGTCCAGAACTCCATGACCCCGCCGTTCCGATGTTTCTCCGATGGCGCATCGTACGCCCGGAGGGCGGTGCGCAGAAGTCATGAGGGCGCTGCGAAGCAGGCCCCGATCGAAGGGTTACCGAGAGCGATTTCGCTCAAAAGTTTGAGAGACCTCTCGACAACGGCCATAATCGTATAGATGATAACAGGATAAACCGAGCCGGCGTGCTTCTTCCTACAATTAAGTAAAATAACTCCCAATTTGCGATCATGGGTTAGACCTGAACGTTGGGCGGGAGGTGACCATGCGAACGACGCCCCAAGCGGTTGAGCGCATTGCCGGAGCAGCCGCGGACGTTTTTATCATCAGCAATATTCGCCTCTTCCGCGAGGGTCTGACGGTACTGCTGTCGCGGAATCCGTCGCTCAACGTCGTCGGCGCCGCGTCGGCGGAGGATGTGAATGGCGAATTCTGCGAGCGCGGCGCCGACATCGTCCTGCTCGACGCCACGCTGGACGATCTGTCGGGCTGCGTCCGCCGGGTCCGCGAGGCGGTCGACGGGGTCAAGGTGGTCGCGGTCGCCCTCGGAGAGGTCGATCAAGAGCTGATCGCCTGCGCCGAGGCGGGGATTACGGCATTTGTCGGCCGCGACGGCTCGCACCACGATCTGATGCGGGCGATCGACGGCGTGCGGCGCGGCGAGACGTCGGTCTCGCCCCACCAGGCGATGCTGCTGCTCGGCCGGATCGCCGAGCTTGCCGGCCGGCCGACGGCGCCGCCGGGACCGTATAATTTGACCCCTCGCGAACGGGAGATCGTGCCGCTGATCGAGCGCGGCCTGTCCAACAAGGAGATCGCCCGGCACCTCTCGATCGAGATCGCGACGATCAAGAACCACGTCCACAATATCCTGGAGAAGATGCAGCTCCGCAGCCGCGGCGAGATCGCCGCGAGCGCCCGCAGCCTGCAAGCCCCGCCCGGCCGCCTCAGCCAGCGCCTCGGCGATCCATCCGCGAAGGTCCATTCCTAGACCTTCGAGCGGGTATCCAAAGAACCGGGCGGCTATCCCGATCTCCCGATCCATTTACACCCGCGCCGCCGAACCTCGACACTCGCGGCAACTGCCGCGGGGTGAAACGTGAGACGCACCCGGATCGTCCTTGCCGGCATGTCGGGAATGATGCTGGAGCTCATGAAAGCCGCCCTCGCCGCCCATCCCGAATTTCACGTCGCCGGGCGCGCGCCCGCCGATGAGGGGCTGGTCTCCGCCATCCGGCGGCTGCGCGGCGACGTGCTGGTGCTGATGCAGCCCGAAAGCAACGGCCGCGAGCTCAGCGCCGACGAGCTGTTCCGGCAGCGTCCGACAAAGGTCGTGACGATCGGCAGCGACGGGCGCAACGGCACCCTCTACGAGCTTCGCCCGCACGCGACCCCGCTGAACGATCTTTCGGTCGACGGGCTCGTCGACGCGATCCGCGTGACCGGGTCCGACGGATGACCGGAGCGAACCCCGAAATCGCCGCCGCGCGGCGTGCCCCATCGATACCTGCCAGCTTGACGGAGGTCTGATCGTGCCGGTCGTTCCTACGTATCCCGGTGTCTACGTCGAGGAAATCCCCAGCGGCGTCCGCACGATCACCGGCGTCGCCACCTCGATCACCGCGTTTATCGGCCGCGCCAGCCGCGGACCCGTCAACGTCGCGACGGTGTGCAACAATTTCGGCGACTTCGACACCAATTTCGGTGGGTTGTGGCTGAACAGCACGCTGGGATTCTCGGTGCGCGACTTTTTCCTCAACGGCGGCAGCCAGGCGATCGTGGTGCGGCTCTACCATGCCGACCCCGGCAACCCGCAGGCCGATCCGCCGGTGGCCGCGCCGGGGACCAAGGCGCCGCTCACGGTCGGCGCGCTGAAGTTCGTCGCCGCGAACGAGGGACAGTGGGGCGTCGGCCTGCGCGTCACCGTCGATCAGACCGGCGTCACCGCGGATGTCGCGACGCTGCTCGGCGTCACCACGGCCGATGTGTTCAACCTGTCTGTCACCGACACTTCGAGCGGGCGCGGCGAGCGCATCCTGAACCTGACGGTCAAGGACGGCCCGCGCCGGGTCGATAATGTGCTGGTCGCCGAGTCGGCGCTGATCCGCTACGACGGAACGGTCGATCCGGCCACCGCCATCGCCGCCGGCAAGGACGCGCTCGGCAAGCTCGAAGACACCCTCGCCGCCGCGAAAAAGGCGCTCGCGGACAAGCTGACCGCCGACCCGAGCGCCAATGTCGACGCGGAAAAAGCGGCCGTCGCGGCGGCCAAGACCGCGCTCGACACCGGCGTCACCAACGCGCTGGCCGCCGTCTCCGACGGGCTGCCGCTCGCGGTCAGCGATTTCCTGCCGCAGAACGGCCTGCCCGACAAGCACGGCATCTATGCGCTGGAGCAGGCGGATTTGTTCAACCTGCTGTGCATCCCGCCGTATCACTCGCCGGTCGACTCGATCGACGTCGATCCGAACCTAGTCGCGGCGGCGGCCGCCTATTGCGAGCAGCGCCGGGCGATGATGCTGCTCGACGCCCCGAAGAACTGGCTGAGCCTGACCATCGCCACCACCCAGTTCAACGACGCCGACAACGACTTCATCGGCACGCGAAGCGCCAACGCGGCCCTGTTTTTCCCGCGCCTGAAGCTGGTCAACCCGCTGCGCAACAACCAAAGCGAAGTCTCGTCGGCGATCGGCGCGATTGCCGGCGTGTTTGCCCGCACCGACGGGCAGCGCGGCGTATGGAAGGCCCCCGCCGGGCTCGATGCGACGTTGACCGGGGTGCCGCAGCTCAGCGTGCCGCTGACCGATCCGGAAAACGGCGAGCTCAACCCGCTCGGGGTCAATTGCCTGCGGGCGTTCCCGATCGGCGGGCGGGTGATCTGGGGCTCGCGCACGCTGCGCGGCGCCGATCAGCTTGCCGACGAATACAAGTACATCCCGGTGCGGCGCACCGCCCTCTACATCGAGGAAAGTCTGTACCGTGGGCTGAAATGGGTTGTGTTCGAACCCAACGACGACCCGCTCTGGGCACAAATCCGGCTCAATGTCGGCGCCTTCATGCACGATCTGTTCCGCCGCGGAGCGTTTCAGGGCAGCTCGCCGCGCGATGCCTATTTCGTCAAATGCGACAAGGAGACCACGACCCAGAACGACATCAACCTGGGCGTCGTCAACGTGGTCGTCGGCTTCGCGCCGCTGAAGCCTGCCGAGTTCGTCATCATCCAGCTCCAACAGATCACCGGGCAGGTCGAAGTCTGAACGAGATCGCGAGGCAGCCAACATGGCCGAATTCATCGTCAACGCGCAGCGCCACGATCCCTACAAGAATTTCAAATTCCAGGTGAAGTTCGTCGGCAGCAACACGGCCGTCGCCGGGATCAGCAAGGTGAGCGCGCTCAAGCGCACGACCGAAGTCGTCAAACACCGGGAGGGCGGCGACCCTAGCAGCAGCCGCAAATCTCCGGGGCGCACCGAGTACGAGGCGATCACGCTCGAACGCGGCGTGACCCACGACAAGGATTTCGAGCAATGGGCCAACAAGGTCTGGGATTTCCAGGGCGGGCCCGGCGCCGAATCCTCGCTGGCGGATTTCCGCAAGGACATCATCATCGAGGTCCTTAACGAAGCCGGCCAGTTGGCCATCCGCTATTACGTGTATCGCTGCTGGGTATCGGAGTTCCAGTCGCTGCCCGATCTCGACGCCAACGCCAACGCGGTCGCGATCCAGCACATCAAGCTGGAGAACGAGGGCTGGAAGCGGGACGCGGAGACGCCGGAACCGTCCGAGCCGAGTTTCACCGATCCGTCATAACGGTAGGCGGCCCCCATGCCCGCCCTCCATCCCGAGAATGCGTTGCGGATCTGGGAAGAAACCCGGCTCGCGCACCCGATCCGCCGTGCCCTTGCGCTGCTCGACGCCGCCTGGCCGGAGATCGGCACGGAGGCATGGGCGGGCGCGCCGATCGGCCGGCGCGACGCCTGCCTGATCCATCTCTGCGAGGCGCTGTTCGGGCGGAAGTTCGACACCACCGCTGCCTGCCCGCGCTGCGGCGAGCGGGTCGAGGCGACTTTCGCCGCCGCCGATACCGGGATCGGCCCGCTCGATCTGCCCGGACGGATCGAGGCCTATCAGCTTCGCGAAGCCGGCTATGACCTCGAATACCGGCTGCCCGACAGCGACGACCTGCTGTCGGTCGCGGAGGCGGCGCGGGAGGGCGTCCCGGCTCCGCTCGCGCTGGCCGAACGCTGCCTCCATTGGACGATGCATCTCGATCGGTCGGTGCGGCCGGCGGACCTGCCGGAAACGGTCGTCGCCCGCCTCGCCGAGGCGATGGCCGAGCACGACCCGGCGGCCGAGCTGCGCGTCGGCCTCGCCTGCCCCGCCTGCGAGCACGCCTGGTCGGTCGTATTCGACATCGTCGCCTATATCTCCGCCGAGCTCGACGACTGGGCGCAGTTTCTGCTCGCCGATATCCACGCCCTCGCCCTCGCCTATGGCTGGAGCGAGCGCGAAATCCTCGCCCTGAGCCCGGCCCGGCGTCAGCTCTATATCGAGATGGTGCGGGGATGACGGGGTTTCTCGCCGGCCTCATCGAGCGCGCGACGCTGAGCGCGCCGATCCTCGAACGCCGCCAGCGATCGCTTTTCGAGCCTCCCGGCGAAGGCGGCCCGCCGGCGCGGCGGCTAGCGGTCGAGCCGCTCGAAGAGCAGGTCGAGACAACGGCGGCCTATCCTCGCGAGGCCGCGGCGCCGTCGCCACCAGCGCCGCCGCCCGCGAGTCCACGTCACCGGGACGCGCCGCAGCCGCCCGTTCTTCCGGTGGCGCGTCGAGTGGAGACACCGCTCCGCCCGCCCGAACCGGCGCCGATGCCTCGGCCAGCCGAGAGCCAGCCCGCGCCGATGCCGAACCGCGCGACGCTAGCCCCGCCCGCCGAAACCATCGCAGCGGAACCCGGCCCACGGCCTCGGCCGCGTCCCGCAGCGCTTGAGGCCGAAGCTCCCCTGTCGCGCCTAGAGCGACGCACGGCGGCGGTCGAGCCGGTTCGCGCGACGCCACCGCGGCACCCGCCGCCTCTCGCGATCGACCCGCAGCCGGGTCCGCTTCCCCAGCCGCGGCCGGCTCCTCCGCCAGCACCCGTCGTCGCGTCTCAGGCGGTGCCGGAACGGAAGGCGACGCCCGCCCCGACATTGCGGCTGCCTGCCGCGCCGGCACCCGCGGCGCTGCTGACGCGGGCACGCCTCGCGGCGCCAAGCGCGGCCGCGCCGCCGCCGCCGCTGCAGATCAGCATCGGCAGGATCGAGGTGCGCGCCCAACCCGCGCCCGCCGAGACGCGGCGGCCGACACGGGCCGCGCCGCGGCTGACGCTCGAAGCCTATCTCGACCAGCGCCGCGAGGGGGCGCGATGAGCAGCGCGCTGGCGATCGCCGCGGTCACGGCCTGCCTGAAGGACCTGCTCAACGACGGGCTGCTCGACCACGATCTGTCGTCGCTCGGCAGCTTCACGATTACGGCGCAGCCGCCCGACCGGATCACCACCGGCGATACCGAATCCAACCAGCTCAATCTGTTCCTCTATCAGGTGACGCCCAACACGGGGTGGCGCAACGTGTCGCTACCGTCGCGCGCGCCGGATGGAACGCGGATCAGCAACCCGCCGCTCGCGCTCGACCTGCATTACCTCTTGACCGCCTATGGCGCGCAGGACCTGAACGCCGAGGTCCTATTCGGCTATGCGATGCAGCTGATGCACGAGAACGGCGTGCTGACCCGCGGCCAGCTTCGGATCGCGCTCGGCGCGCCGTCGCCGGTCGATGGCGCGCTGCTGCCCGGGCCGTTCGGGACGCTGTCGGCGCTCGACCTCGCCGACCAGGTCGAGCTGCTCAAGATCACCCCGGTCTACCTCGGCTCCGAAGACCTGACGAAGTTATGGACGGCGATGCAGGCGCGCTATCGCCCGTCCATGGCCTACATGGTCTCGGTCGTGCTGATTCAGAGCAATGGGGCGGCGCGCGGCGCCCTGCCGGTGCTCAAGCGCGGCACCGACGACCGCGGCCCGAACGCACAGGCGCTGCCGCCGCCGGAGCTGACCGGGCTGCGCGCCGCCGCTTCCGAGCTGCTGCCGGCGGTTCGCCTTGGCGACGACGTGCTGATCGCCGGCCGCGACCTCCCGGCCAGCCCCGCTTCGGTCGTGTTTACCTCCGCCCGGCTCGGGATCACCCGGGAACTGCCGCCGGGCGCGCTGTCGGCCGATGGCGGTCAGCTCACGGTTCACCTGCCGAGCATCGCCGAGGACGCGGCCGGGATGAGCGGGTGGGGCATCGGCGCCTATCAGGTCGCGCTGCGCCTCTCGCCGCCGAACCAGCCGACCTCGCTCAGCAGCCCGGCGCCGGGCCTGCTCGTGCTGGCGCCGCTGATCACGGTCAGCCCGCTCGCCGCAGCGCCAGGAACGCTCGCCCTCACCGTCACCTGCGTGCCGCGCCTCCAGCCGAAGCAGACGGCGGGCGCCCGGCTGCTGCTCGGCACCGCCGAAGCAATCCCGACAACGATCGACACCCCCGCCGATGTGTCCCAGCCGACCACGCTGACCTTCAGCATCTCCGGTGTCGCCGCGGGAAGCTACATCGTGCGGCTGCGGATCGACGGGATCGATAATCTGCCCGTCACCGTCACCGGCTCGCCGCCGGTGCTCAATTTCGATCCGCAGCAGACGGTGACGGTCGCATGAGCGCCGACCCGTGGCTCGAGGCGAACAACCTGTATCTCGCCGCGTCGCTGCGCTGGCTGCGGTTGCGGCTGCAGCGGCTGAACCCCGGGCGAAAGGCGACGCCGAGCCCGGCGCCGTCTTTCGGCCAGCGCCGTTCGTGGTTCGGCCGCGGCGCGGGGACCGAACCGCTGCTCGCCCTGCCGCCGCAGGATCCGGCCGACGCGATCCGCCACGCGGCCGAGGAGCGTACCGCCGCCGCGGCGATGGACCCGCCGCCGGCGCTGATGCTGCTGGCCGGGCGGCTCGGCCTCACCGATTTCGAGCGCGACACGCTGCTGTTATGCGCGGCCATGCAGTTCGACCCCGGCATCGCCGAGCTGCTGACTGAGGCGCCAGGCGCGGCCGCTCGGCCGGGTCAGCCGCGGCCCCTGGGCTTTCCGACCTTTGCCGTCGCGATGCAGGCCTTCGATGAGCCGAGCTGGGATGCGCAATCCCCCTACCGGCCGCTGCGCCATGCCCGGCTGATCGAGATCAGCCACGCCGGCGCGACGCCGCTGACCGCGAGCCCGCTTCGCGCCGACGAGCGGATCGTCAACTACATCAAGGGCCTCAACGCGGTCGACGAGCGTGTCGGCAGTCTGGCGACGGCGTTGAACGAGCCCGGGCCGCCGCAGCTATCGGCATCGCAATCCGAAGTGGCCGACGCGGTGCTGAAGCGACTGCGCACCAGCGCGGGCGAAGCCGCGGTGCCGGCGATCCAGCTGCTCGGGGTGGATCCGGTCAGCAAATTAGCCGTGGCCCGGCAGGTCGGCGACGCGCTCAACCGGCGGCTGCACCGGATCGGGCTGGACGCGCTACCCGCCGGCAAGGCCGAGCTCGAGGAATTCGCCCGGCTGTGGCAGCGCGAGGCCGTGCTGCTGCCGCTGGCGCTGTATGTCGACGCCGAGACGATCGACCAGGCCCCGGCCGAGACGCCCGCGGCGCTGCGGCGGCTGCTGGGCCGCAATCTCGGGCTCTTGTTCGTCGCCCGGCGCGACCTTCCGGAAGGCGGCGGGCGATCGGCCGGCTATGCGGTCGAGGTCGCCCGGCCGACGGTAAGCGAGCAATGCGAGGCCTGGCTCGGCGTGCTGTCGCCGGCGCTTGCGGCGGACGAGGCGGCCCGCACCGCGGGTCTGCTGGCCGGGCAGTTCGACCTCAACCTGCCTGACATCGCGTACGCCGCCCGACTGGCCCAGAGCGAGGAGGAGACCGCCGGCACGCTCCGCGACCGCGTCTGGGACACGTGCCGGGCGCTGACCCGGCCGCGCCTCGACGGGCTCGCCGAACGCCTGGAGCCCAAGGCCGACTGGGACGATCTGGTGGTCGGCGACGAGGCCGCCGGGCTGCTGCGCCAGATCGCCGGCCAGGTCCGCGACCGATATCAGGTTTACGAGGCCTGGGGGTATGCGCGGCAGATGTCGCGCGGGCTCGGCATCAGCGCGCTGTTTGCCGGCGAGAGCGGCACCGGCAAGACCATGGCCGCGGAGGTCATCGCCAACGAGTTGCGGCTCGATCTGTTGCGCATCGACCTGTCGGCGGTGGTCAGCAAATACATCGGCGAGACCGAGAAGAACCTGCGCCGGCTGTTCGATGGCGCCGAGCGGGGCGGGGCGATCCTGCTATTCGACGAGGCCGACGCGCTGTTCGGCAAGCGCAGCGAGGTCAAGGACAGCCACGACCGCTACGCCAATATCGAGATCAACTACCTGCTGCAGCGGATGGAGGCGTTTTCCGGGCTGGCGATCCTCGCCACCAACATGAAGACCGCACTCGACCACGCCTTTATGCGGCGGCTGCGCTTTGTCGTTAGCTTCGCCTTCCCGGGCCTGCCCGAGCGCAAGCGGATCTGGCAGCAGGCGCTGCCCGAGGAGGTGCCCAAGGACACGATTGACTACGACCGGCTCGCCCGGTTCAGCCTGACCGGCGGCAACATCCACAGCATCGCTGTGAACGCCGCGTTTCTCGCCGCGCGGGCGGGCGACAAGGTGACGATGCCGATGCTGCTCGCGGCGACCCGCACCGAGCTGAGGAAGCTCGAAAAGCCGGTCAACGAGGCCGAGTTCCGATGAGGCCGGTCACCCTCCATGTCGAGCGGCTGGTAATCGACTGCCCGGGCATGGGCCGCGCCGAAATCGCTCGCTTCGAGCGGGCGATGCGGGCGGAGCTGACACGGCTGGCGGGGGCGCGCCCAGGCGCGCTCGCGGGGCCGGCGGAAGCCTCGCCCCAGCGTGCGGCACGGCCCGTCGCGCTCGCGTCGCCGGCGCAGCCGGTCGCCTTCGGTCAGCAAGTGGCGCGCAGCCTATTCAGCGCGCTCGCGGGCGGCTCATGAGCGAGCGCAACCTCGCCCAAACCCTCGCCGCGACGCCCGCCAGGACGGCCGCACCCGCGCGTCCCGCCGGGTTGCGGGGGCCGCTCGGGGCGACGCCGGCGAACGACACCGAGCCGGGACCGGCCTTCGCCGTGCCGGGCGCCGCGCCGCTCGCCGCGGTGCCGACGTTGGGTCCCGGCATCCACGACGACGACGCGGCCCGCGCCTTTGTCACCCGGCTCTTGATCGACGAGCTGGCGCCGCTGCTCGGCATCGACCCGACGCGGATCGTCATCCGCGCCGATGAAGACGCGGCGCAGCGGCTCGATGCGCGCCATGCAAGCGGCCTGCAACGCGGCGACACGATCCTGCTGCATCCCGAGCGGTACCGGCCCCAGACCCCCGGCGGGCGATACCTGCTTGCGCATGAGGCGGCACATGTGGCGCAGCGCAAAGCGCCGGTGCCGGCCGGGCTCGCCGCCGCCGAGGGCGAGGCCGACCGGATCGCCCGGTCCTTCGCCCGCGGCCGCACCATCGACCGCCCGCGCGCCGCCCTGGCGGACGGAATAGCGGCGGCGTTCGAGGGTCCCGATCCCGACAAGGCATTCGACTCGCTGCTGCGCGAAAATCACGCCGACGAGCTGGACCGCATCCGGAGCGCGTTGAGCTACGGGGTCTTCGACTGGGCGATCACCGACGACGACGTCAGCGACGTGCTGCGCATCCTCGAGCCGCTGGCCTATTCGACGCAGGTCGCGCTGATCGGCGCGCTCGACGACAATTTCCGGCGCCACCTCGCCGACAACATCAGCCCGGTCCACTTCAAGCGCTACCGCGCCTCGATCCTGGCCGCCTACGACGCGATCAGCCAGAGAAGCCCCGGCGACCTGCCTGACAACCCGTTCGACGGGATGGATTTCAGCGGGATCGCGCCGGTCGAGCACTATGCGCTGTACCGGATTCTTCCTGCCTTCAAGAGCACCGGCAAGGGCAAAGCCTGGTTCGCGCGCCACGACCAGGGGGTGATGAAGGAGCGGCTCGCCGAGATTCTCGGTACCGCTCCGACCTTCGACGTCGTGAAGGATCGCAAGGACGCCTTCGAGGCCGAGCAGGCCCGCAAGCAGGAGCGGGAAGAGGACAAGAAGAACGTCGCGCTGACCGATGTCGCCAAGTTCCTCGCCGACGCGCGCGAAAAGCTCACCTACCACGCGCTCGACTGGGCGATCACCGATTCCGAGGCGCTGTCGCTGCTCGACGACGTGACGGCGTTTCTGAATGAGCCGCCGAAATTGCGGGCGATCGTCGATACGCTCGAAGACGACGGGCTGATGGACCGCTGGGTCGACAACATCCCGGTCGACGCGCTCTACACCGATGTCGCCAAGATCGCCGGCGGCAAAACGATCAACCGCCGCTCGGCCTTTCTACGCGTCCTCGCGCTGCGCCCGCCGTGGAAGAATTCGCGGAAGGCCGAGGGGCTGCTCTCCCGCGGCCTGCTCGACTGGGCGATTACCGACGAGGATGCCTTCCTCGCCTTCCAGCTGGTGAAATCGCTGCCGGAACAGGTCCGCGCCGGATTTTACGCCGACCAGGGGGGAAAATACGCCAGCCGCCTCGACGACCAGATGAGCCTGTCGATGCGCAAGGGCCTGTCCGCCAATTTCTACACCGGCGGCAAGGACGGCGGCGACCTCCAGTCGATCAAGGCGCAGCTCCTCGACGATACGGTGTGGACCGCCGCGCAGATGAGCCGCCTCAGGGTGCTGATCCAGATGGCGCGGGCCGCCGACGAAGGACGGTGGGTGTTCGAGCAATCGCGCTCGCGCTACCAGGGCTCGGCCGCGCTGCGCGAGCTCTACGGCGATTCCGATTTCTTCAAGCAGGTCGTCCAGGCGTTCAAGCTCTATGTCCCGAAAGGCTTTGTCCGCCCCGACGGGACGGTCGACGCGAAAGGGCGCGAGGACTACGAGCCCGAGGAGGTTCGCGGGCACTCCTTCGGCTCGGGGCTGGTCTCGCTGTTCCGGGCGGTCGGGTTCCTGTTCAGCCACACCGGGCGCATACAGATCTTCAAGGAATCGGTCGGCGGCGAAGGGTTCGATTTCAACGAGATTCAGGCCCTTACCGGCGGCGATCTGGCCGGGGTCGAGTTCGCCAAGCCGTCGGACGTGCTCGACGCCAACACCGACGAACTCACCGACAACGTGGTTCGGTGGGACCTCGATCATGGCGTTCTCGAAATGCGCGCGGCACTGCTGGCGATCCAGGCGGTCAACTACCCGCTCGCCAACCTCAAGATACAGACCGGCGCGATCCGCATCCACAACCTCAACCTTCACCTCGAATACCCGGAAAAGGATTCAAAGCGCGACACCACCTCGCTGCGGCTGCGGATCGAC
>DASUIE010000277.1:0-12020 GCA_036273175.1 Allostellaceae bacterium | reverse complement strand
CGAGCTCGGCGCCTTTCTCGGCTCGCGCGAGATGCTGGAGCGGCTCGCGGCGCAGCTCGCCGCGATCGCCGCGATGCTGGCGCTGTGCTGGGCGATCCGGCTGGTGACGCGGCCGTGGACGCGGCAGCTCGTCGAGACGTTGCAGCGGCGCTATCCCAATCTGCGGCTGGTTCCGGCCCTCCACCGCGACGCGCCGCTCGTTTATGCCTGGCTCCTGCTCGCGGTGGCGGCGCGGGCGGCCGCGGGGTTCGGCCAGGATTGGCGCCTCGTGCAGATCGCCGCGGACATCGCGGCGCTGTGGCTGGTGCTGCGGCTGTCGACCCTGGTCCTGCGCGACGCGCTGATGGGGCGGGTCGTCGCCACGGTCGCCTGGGCGATCTTCGCGCTCGACCTGCTCGGCCTGCTGCGCCCGACCGAAACGGCGCTCGACGCCCTCGCGGTCACGATCGGATCGCTCCGGCTGTCGGTGCTGCTGGTGATCAAGGCGGCGATCGTCGTCGCGCTGTTGCTGTGGCTGGCCTCGGTGCTCGCGCGGGTGATCGGCGCGCGGCTGCGCCACGTTACCGGGCTTTCGCCGTCGGTCCAGGTGCTGACCGCGAACCTGGTCCGCATCGCGCTGATCGCCGTCGCGATCATGATCGGGCTCAACACGGTCGGCATCGACCTCACCGCGCTGACGGTGTTCAGCGGCGCGATCGGGGTCGGACTCGGCTTCGGGCTGCAAAAGATCGTGTCGAACTTCATCAGCGGCATCATCCTCTTGATGGAGCGCTCGATAAAACCCGGCGACGTGATCGAGGTCGGCAACACCTTCGGCTATGTCGTGTCGCTGAGCGCGCGCTATGCCTCGGTGCTCGGCCGCGACGGCAAGGAGTACCTGATCCCGAACGAGAACCTGATCACCAATCAGGTCGTCAACTGGTCGTATTCGAACCCTCTGGTGCGGATCGACGTGCCGTTTGGCGTCGCCTATGCGAGCGACCTGCGCGAGGTGCGCCGGCTGGCGATCGACGCCACCGGGCGAGTCGACCGGGTGCTGTCGACGCCGAAGGCGGTGTGCCACGTCACCGGGTTCGGCGACAGCTCGGTCAATCTGGTGCTGCGGTTCTGGATCGACGATCCGGCCCAGGGGGTCACCAACATCAAGGGCGAGGTCTACCTGGCGCTGTGGGAGAGCTTCCGCGAGCACGGCGTCGAGCTGCCGTTCCCGCAGCGCGAGGTGCATCTAAAGACGCAGCCGGCGCAGCCTGAGAGCATTGCCCACGACGAGGACTGAGCTCGCGCTCATCGCCGCGCTGGCGATCATCGGGCTGAGGAAGCCCGCGGCTGCGGCCGGCACCGCCAGCGCGTTGAAGATAAAGGCAAAGAAGAGGTTCTGCCGGATATTGCGCATTGTCGCGCGGCTGAGCCGCCGGGCGCGGACGAGACCGGCGAGGTCGCCGCCGAGCAGCGTTACCGCCGCGCTCTCCAGCGCGACATCGGCGCCGGTGCCCATCGCGATGCCGATATCGGCCTGGGTCAGCGCCGGGGCGTCGTTGATCCCGTCGCCGGCCATCGCGACGACGCGTCCCGACGCCTGGAGCCGGCCGATCGCGGCGGCCTTGTCCTCGGGCAGCACCTCGGCCGCCACGTGGGCGATGCCGAGCGGTCCGGCCACTGCGTCCGCTGCCGCGCGGCTATCGCCGGTCAGCATGACGATCCGCATCCCTTCGGCGCGCAACGCGGCGAGCGCGGCCCGGGCGCCGGGCTTGACCGGGTCGGTTACGGCAATCGTCCCGACCGCCTCGCCGTCGACCGCGACCTGGACCCCCTCGCCTTCCACCGCCACGCCGAGCTCGGCGAAGAGGGCCGCATTGCCGACCGCCACCCGCCGTCCCTCGACGGTGCCGGCGACGCCCTTGCCGGCGACGGACCTGAAATCCTCGACCGGCGACAGCCGCAGGCCGCGCGCCTCGGCGGCGCCGACGATCGCGGCCGAAAGCGGGTGGGCGCTGCCGCGCTCGACGCTGGCGGCGAGGCGGAGCGCTTCGTCGTCGATCTTTCCGGCGAGGCGCGCCTTTCCCTCGGTCAAGGTGCCGGTCTTGTCGACGACCAGCGTGTCGGCCCGTTCCAGCGTTTCGAGCGCGGCGGCGTTGCGAACCAGCACCCCGGCCGAGGCCCCGCGCCCGGTGCCCACCATGATCGACATCGGCGTCGCCAGCCCGAGCGCGCAGGGGCACGCGATCAGCAGCACCGCGACCGCATTGACCAGCGCGGTCCCGGCCAGGCCGTACGCCGCCCAGCCGACAAACGTCGCCGCGGCGGCCAGCGCCACGGCGGGCACGAACCACCCCGAAACCCTATCGGCGATGCGCTGCACCGGCGCCCGCGAGCGCTGCGCCTCGGCGACGAGGCGGACGATCCGGGCGAGAACGGTGTCGTCGCCGATCCGCTCGGCCCGCATCACGAAGCTGCCGGCGGTGTTGAGCGTCGCGCCGGTGACGCGGTCGCCCGGCGCCTTGGCGACCGGCAGCGCCTCGCCGGTGACCATCGCCTCGTCGACCGCGCCGTCGCCTTCCAGCACGACCCCGTCGACCGGCACCTGGTCGCCGGGCCGCACCCGCAGCCGGTCGCCGGGGCGAACCCAATAGAGCGGCAGCTGTTCGTCGCTGCCGTCGTCGCGCACCAGCCGCGCCTGTTTCGGCGCGAGGTCGAGGAGCGCGCGGATTGCGCCGCCGGTCGCCGCCCGCGCCCGCAATTCGAGCACCTGGCCGAGCAGAACCAGCGTCACGATCACGGCGGCCGCCTCGAAATAGATTTGGTCGTGCCAACCCGCGAGCGCCGCCACGACGCTGTAGCCGTAGGCCGCGCCGGTGCCGAGAGCGATCAGCGTGAACATGTTGAGGTGGCCGCTTTTCACCGACTCCCAGCCGCGCGCGAAAAACGGCGCGCCGCCCCACAGCACCGCAAGGCTGGCGAGGACAAATTGCGCCCAGACCGCGACCGGCGCGCCGAACCCGGCGAGATGGCCGCCCATCGCCAGCAGCACCAGCGGCGCCGACAGCACGAGACACGCCCAGAACCGGCGGGTCATGTCGCGCAGCTCGGGGTTAACCCCTTCGGCGGGGACCAGAGGCTCCAGCGCCATGCCGCAGAGCGGACAGGCGCCCGGACCGTCGCGCACCACCTGCGGATGCATCGGGCAGGTCCACCGGCCCGACGCGGAGACCGCTGGCGGGGGTTGCGGCGCAAGGAAGCGCGCCGGCTCGGCGACGAACCGTTCGTGGCATCGCGCCCCGCAGAAGAAGTACCGGCTTCCCGCATGCTCGGCATGGTGCCGAGCGGTCGCGGGATCGACCGCCATCCCGCAGACCGGATCGCGCGTCGCCTTCGAGTCGTCGGTGATGCTGTGTACGGCCACGGTCACGACTAGACACTACCTCAGCCGATTGCGTTCGCCACCCGGGGCGATAGCATAGGTCGCATGAGCACCGAGCGCCCAGAAGCGCTGCGCAATCCGGCCGCAATATACATCACCGGTTTGTTCAGCATGGGCTATGTCGATTTCTACATCTTTCTGATGCCGCTTTACGGCCTGTCGCTCGGCATGAATGCCGGGCAGATCGGCCTGTTGGTCGGCGCGCGCTCGGTCCTCGCGGTGTTCCTGTCGATCCATATCGGCGCGCTGATGGACCGGTTCGGCACGCGGCGGGTAACGCTCACCTGCATCTGGATCGCGATCGCGCTGGCGCCGGTATTCCCGCTGATCCCATGGTTCTGGCCGCTCCTCCTGGTGCAGATCGTCAATGGCGGGGCCTTGTCCTTTGCCTGGTCGGGGTCGCAGACGCTGATCGCCCAGCTCGCCGAGGGCGAGGCCGAGTATCTCGGGCGGTTTAGCGCTTTTGCCCGTGTGGGTACCGCGGTCGCGCCGATCATTGCCGGCGCCGCCTGGGATTTGGGCGGGGCATGGCCCGCCTATATGCTCGGCGCGCTGTGGGGCGCGGTGCTGACACTGACGCTGCTGCGCGCGCCCGAGGCCGAAATCGCGCCAAGCGCCGAGCCGCGCCGCCGGGTCCGCCTTACCGATCTGACGCCGCGCCTGTCGGACTACATCGCATGCTTCGCGCTGATGACGATCCCGGCGGTGGCGGCGACGATGGCGATCATCTTTCTGCGCACGGCGGCCAACGGCGTGCAGTTCTCGCTCTACGTCGTCTATCTCGACGGGATCGGCATGACGGGAACGACGATCGGCCTCTTATTCACCGCGATCGAGACGGCGAGCGGCATCGGCTCGCTCTTCGCCGGGCGGGCGATGCGGCTCGGCGACCCGCTCAGGACGATGCTGAGCGGCACGGTGCTGTCGATTTGCCTGATCTGCGCGACGCCGTTTCTCGGCGGCATCTTCATCCTCCTCTTTACCGCGCAATTCGCCCGCGGCTGGCTGCAAGGGCTGGTGCAGCCGATGATGTTCTCGATCCAGGCAAAGGCGGTCGGGCGCCATCGCCAGGGATCGGTCGTGGGCCTGAGACAGACGATGAACCGCATGGCGGCGATCGTGATCCCGCCGGTCATGGGCGCGGTCGCCGACGGATGGGGCGCGACCGAGAGCTTTGTCGCGCTCGGCGTGTTTCTGTTAATCCTGTGCGCGCCGATCCGCGCCATCACCCGCCGCACCGCCATCGCCGGGGCGGCCGCCGACGATTAGGTGTATGATTGCCGCCATGCCCGACGGCCCGCGCTACGACGACGATTTCTACGCCTGGACGAAGTATCAGGCGGACGTGCTGCGCACGCTGCGTACCGACGACAATCGCTTCGACCGCGACAATGTCGTCGAGGAGATCGAATCCTTGGGAAACAGCCAGCGCGACGCCGTCCGCAGCCAAGTCCGCCGCATCCTCGAACATTTCCTCAAGCTCGCTTACTCGCCGGCGCCCGACCCGCGATACGGGTGGATGGGGTCGATCGTGGAGGCTCGCGCCGCGCTGAACGACCAGATTTCCGAGACGCTGCGACAGGACGTAGAGGCGACCTTTGCGCGGCTCTATCGGGACGCACGACGGAGGGCTGAACTCGGCTTGCTCGAGGCGTCCGCAGCCAGCGCCTTGCCGACAGCATGCCCCTACACGCTCGATGACGTGCTGCGCGACGACTGGTACCCGGAGTCCCCGAAATGACCCGCGATTTTGTCGGCTACGGCCAGACCCCGCCGCATGCGAACTGGCCCGGCAATGCCCGGGTCGCGGTCAATTTCGTGATTAATTTCGAGGAAGGGTCGGAGCTGTCCTACCCGGCCGGGGACGGCGTGTCCGAGACCGGGCTGATCGAGGCGGCGAGCACCGATGCGGGGATGGGCCGCGACCTCGCCGCCGAAAGCATGTTCGAATACGGCAGCCGCGCCGGGTGGTGGCGGCTCCATCGCATCTTCACCCGGTACAAGCTGCCGGTGACGCTGTTTGCCTGCGCGCGGGCCTTCTCCGCCAATCCCGAGGCGGCCGCGGCGGTCAGGGCGAGCGACTGGGACATCTGCGGGCACGGCTATCGCTGGATCAAGCATTACGAGCTCGCGGAGGCCGAGGAGCGCCGGCAGATCGCGGCGGCGGTCGAGCTGATCCGCGAGACCACCGGCAAGCCGACCCACGGCTGGTACTGCCGCTATTCGCCGTCGGAGAACACCCGCCGCATCGTCAGCGAGCATGGCGGGTTTCTCTATGACAGCGACGCCTATAACGACGATTTGCCGTACTGGACCCGGGTCGGCGACAAGCCGCATCTGGTCGTGCCGTACACCCTCGTCGCCAACGACGTGAAGTTCGGCCGCGGCGTCTTCGGACCCGCCGACGATTTCTTCGCCTATCTGCGCGACACCTTCGACGTGCTGTACGAGGAGGGCGCCGAGCGGCCGCGCATGATGTCGATCGGCCTGCATATGCGGCTGACGGGGCATCCCGGCCGGGCTGCCGGCCTGATCCGCTTTATCGAGCATATCGCCGCGAAGGGTCGCGTGTGGGTGTGCCGGCGCGAGGACATCGCCCGGCACTGGACGGCGAGTTTCCCGCCCGGCTAGGGGCGTCTCGGGGCAAACTGCGTCGGATCGAGCGGCAAGTCGGCGAGCCTGTCGCGCCGCACACGCATGCCGGCGCCGCTTGCGTGAATGACGATGCCGTCGCCGGCGTAGATCATCACATGGCCGGGGATGTAGATGAGGTCGCCCCGGCGAAGCTCGCCCTCGGCGGGACTCCCGATCGCCTCGCGCTGGTCGGCGGTGTCGCGCGGCACGGCGACGCCGAGGTCGCGGAAAGCCTGCTGCACCAGGCCAGAGCAATCGAGCCCGAGAAAGCTGCGCCCGCCCCACAGATACGGCGCGCCGAGATAGAGCTCGGCCGCCGCCACCAGATCGGGCGAGCGCGGCGGCGCCGCCGACAGGCAGGAGAGCGGCAGGAACCCCGCCGGGTCGAGCCGAGCGTATTCGGTATCGCGGGTGACGATGCCGGTCTCGGCGACCGCGACCGGGCTGTGCCGCGGCAGATAGTCGAGCGGCGCGGCTCGCAGATCGGGGACACGGTAGATATAAGCGCCGAGCCCGGCGACGTAGTGGGTCGCGGCGGCCGGGGCGCCGAGCTGGCGGGCGGCGATGTAGCCTTCGTAACCGTCCTCGGCAGATCGGCAATGGACGGTCGCGCGGGTCTTGTCGAGAACGGTAACGCGCTCGCCGTAATGGTAGTGGGTGTCGAGCGGAGAGTTCGGGTCGGCGGTGCGATGCACCGGTGCGCGGCCGACGATGACGCGGCCTTCACTCACGCGGCAGGATCAGCTGGGTCTGCGTCACCATCGCGACCAGCTTGCCGTCCGGCCCGTGGATCGAGGTCTGCCACACGCTGGTGCGGCGTCCGTGATGGAGCGGCACCGACAGGGCGGTGACCCGGCCCGGCAAGCAGGCGCGGAAGAAATTGGTTTTCGACTCGATCGTCGTGGTGCGATGGGTGTCGCGGTCGATGTTGAGGCCGGCGCCGTGCCCGCCGAGGACATCGGCAAACGCCATCACCGCCCCGCCATGCATGACCCCCCGGCCGTTGAGGCGGCGGTGGTCGACATCGAGCTCGGCGGCGACACGGTCCTTCTCCGCGGAGGTGATGCGGATGCCGAAATACTCGGCCATGCCGGCGGTCATTGCGCCTGCGCCTGCGTCTGCGGGAGCGCCGCGACCAGCTTCTCGGCGATCACCTCGTACCCCGCGGAGGTGAAATGGATGCCGTCGTCGCCGCGCAGCCGCTGGTTGACCCCGTTGCGGTCCTTGCCATAGGCCGTGAACTGGCCGGAATCGTCGGCGATCACGCTCCACAGCGGGAAAAAGGTGCCGCCGAACTTGGTCACCTCCTCGTCGTAGATGTCGTTGATATAGCTCATATCGGCCGAATAGGTCTGGCTGCGCGCGATCGGATTGCCGCACCAGACGATCTTGAGGTGCGCCCCCTTCAACGCTTCCAGAATCTCGTCGGCCTTGGCGGCGTAGGCCTCGCGCCAGGCATCGGTGCGAAAATGCAGATAGCCGAGCTTGTCGTCGCGCATGTCGAGCCGGTCGTTGGCGCCAAACATGACGATCGCCACATCCGCGGTGTCCTTGGCGACAAAGCGCTCGACCGGCTCCAGCCACTCTTTTTGCGAATGGGTCAGCGAGGCGCCCGGATGGGTGCGGTTCAGGATGCGGAAATGCGGGTCGTTGAGGAGGACGCGTTGCAACCCGGCGGCGATGCCCTGCGCCTGGCTGTCGCCGAACACCGCGACGCGCAGCGCGCCGTTTTCGTCCTGCGCCCACGCCGCGCCGGCAAACGCCAGCGACACTGCGAACGCCGCCCCAAAAACCCGCTGAATTACCCCCACGGCGCCTTGACCCCCCGTCATCTGCACCGCATGCCCAGGTGACGGATTGTGCGGTCTGGCGGGGGTCGATGCAAACCGCATTTGCGGCGGCGACATGAGGTCACAGCCGGCTTGCCGGCCCGTTAACCCGCCATTACAACGGTTTCGTTCAACCAGCGGGACATGAGCGCGATGCGCCGCCCCTCGCGGATAGTGTTAGGGTTGCTGGCGCTGGCGCTGTTTTCGCTCGCAGGTTTTGCCTCGGCGGCCCGCGCGCAGACAACGATCGAGGTAATCGGCGACTCGCAGGCCCAAGGGCTGGCCGGGGCGCTGCAGCGGATGTTTCTGCGCAGCCCCCAATTCCGTGTTCTCGACCGTTCGAAAATCTCCACCGGGATCGCGGCGCGCGGGAGCTATGACTGGCCGCGGATGGCGCGCGCGCTGGCCGCGGAGCACGATATCGACCTGGTCGTGGTGATGTTCGGCGCCAACGACCGGCCTTCGATCCGCCGCGGCAGCGGTGTCGACCCGGCGCTGCGCGAGGAGTTCCGACAGAATTACGGCGAGCGGGTGCACGAAATCATCCGCGCCTTCCGCGACGCTGGGATCGAGGTAATCTGGGTCGGCCACCCGGTGGTGCGCGACAATGTCTATACCGAGGACATGCAGCTCTTGAACGCGATCTTCCAGACGGCGGCGGCGGAGGATGGCGCGCGATGGGTGCCGACCTGGGATATGTTCACCACCCCGGACGGCGGCTATACCGCGTACGGCAAGGGCGTCGACGGGATGAACCAGCGTTTGCGCGCGGATGACGGGGTGCATTTCACGGCCGCCGGCTACGATGTCGTCGCCACCCGGCTCGAACCCCTGATCGCCGAGCGGCGGGCCGAGCTGGCCACCGCCGCGGCCTCGGCTCGATGATCTCGGCCAGGATCGGAACGGCCCTTCTCCTCGCCACGGTCCTCGCCACCGCCACCTGCGAGTTCGGCGCCCCCGCCCCGTTCCCGACCGAGGGCGAGCCGCCTCTCGCGGTGATCCCGCCGCACCCGCCGCGTGCGTCCGACGGCGGCGGTCTGCGCCCGCTCTTCGCCGCGCTGGCGGATATCGAGGCAGGCGCCGCGCCGCGCCCGGTGGTGGCGATCCAGATCGGCGACAGCCACAGCGCGGCCGATTTGTTTTCGGGGCGGATGCGCGAGCTGTTCCAGGAGCGGTTTGGCGCGGCCGGGCGCGGGATGATGCCGGCGGGCCTTCCGTACAATTACTACCGGCCGCGGATGGCGCGGGTCGCCGAGACCGGCGATTGGCGGCGCGCCAACAGCTTTACCGCTTCCGGCCCGTTCGGCATCGGCGGGGTGATCCAGCAAAGCGCCGACGCGGGCGCGCAAATGACGCTGACCGAGACCGAGCCGGCCGGGTTCGACCGAGCCTTTTTCGAGGTGCTGCGCCAGCCCGGCGGCGGGACATTGCGGATGCAGGTCGATGACCGAGAGCCGCACGAATTCGCTACCGCCGCCGGGGCCGCCGGACCGCATTGGGTCGAGTTCGACGCGCCGCGCGGGAGCCACCGCCTCACCCTCGGCGGCGCGGCAACCGTGCTCGCCTGGGGCACGCAGCGCCAGACGAGCGGCATCGTCTATGAGAATTTCGGCGTCGTCGGCGCGACGGTCGACGTGATCGGGCATTGGGACCCGGGCACGGTGGCGGCGGAGCTGGCGCGGCGCGACCCGGCGCTGATCGTCGTCGTCTTCGGCACAAACGAGGGGGTCCGGCCGCCACAGTCGCTGACCCGCTATGCCGAGCGCTTCGCCGCCCGGATCAAGGCGCTGCGGGGCGCCGTGCCGGGCGCTGCGGTGCTCGTCGTCGGCCCGCCCGATGTCGGCCGCCACGGCCAGCCGCCGGTCGCCGGCTGCGACGCGGACTGGGCGCCGCCGCCCGGCATCGCGATCGTGCGCGAGGCGCAGCGGGAGGTGGCGCGGCGCGAGGGGTGGTATTTCTGGGACTGGCAGGCGGCGATGGGCGGCCCCTGCGCCGCGGACCGCTGGGCGCGGCAGGACCCGCCGCTCGAGCTCGCCGACCACATCCACCAGAAACCCGACGGCTACCGCCGCAGCGCCGAGCTATTGTTCGCCGCGATCATGGACGAGTACCGCCAATACCGCAGCGCCACCGGGCTCGGAAGCTAGGCGTGCTGTTTCCGACCTTTGGGTTTCTGCTGTTCTTTCTCGTCGTCGCCGCGGCGCTGGCGGCGCTCGACGGGCATTTCACCGCGAAGAAGGCGGTGCTGGTCGTCGCCAGCTATTACTTCTACGCGGCGTGGGACTGGCACTTCTGTTTTCTGCTGGCGTTCAGCTCGGCGGTGAGCTTTACCGCGGGGCTGCTGATCGGCGCGGGAACGCGAAAGCGGCTGGTGCTGACCGTGGCGATCGCCGTGCACCTGCTGCTCCTCGGCACCTTCAAATATCTCGACTTTCTGACGCTGTCAGCCAACCGGCTGGCGCATCTGCTCGGGCTGCACGCCGAGCTGCCGTTTATCGAGGTGATCCTGCCGGTCGGAATCTCGTTTTTCACATTCCACGGCATCTCCTACATCGTCGACGTCTATCGGGGCGATGTCGCGGTGTGCAAACGGCCGCTCGACATGCTGCTTTACATGTCGTTCTTCCCGCAGCTCGTCGCCGGGCCGATCGTGCGCGCCTCGTATTTCCTGCCGCAGCTCGCCCGGCCGTCGGACGCGCCGATCCCGATCGCGGCGGCAGCGGTGCTGATCCTCGGCGGGCTGTTCAAGAAGGTGGTGATCGCCAACTACCTCGCCACCGGGCTCGCCGACCCGGTGTTCGGCGCCCCGACCAGCTATGGCGGCCCCGACCTGCTGCTCGCGACCTATGCCTACGCGGTTCAGATCTACTGCGATTTCAGCGCCTATACCGATATGGCGATCGCCATCGCGGCGCTGTGCGGGTTCCGCTTTCCGCGGAATTTCGACCAGCCCTACCGCGCCCAGCGCCTCCGCGAGTTCTGGCAGCGCTGGCATATCAGCCTGTCGACCTGGCTGCGCGACTATCTCTACAAGCCGCTCGGCGGCAACCGCTACGGCCGGCTCAACACCTACCGCAACCTGCTGATCACGATGCTGCTCGGCGGCATCTGGCACGGCGCCGGGTGGAAGTTCGTGATGTGGGGGGCGATGCATGGCGGCGGGCTGGCGGTCGAGCGCATGCTCATTACGCCGCGGCCGAAGACCCTTGCCGGCAAAATCGTCTCGACGGTCGTGGTATTCCATTTCGTCTGCCTCGCCTGGATTTTCTTCCGGGCCGAGGATTTCACCGTGGCAAGCCTGTTCATTGGCGGCCTGTTCGCCGGATGGAGCGAGGGCGTCCGGCAGGCCGGGCCGTTCACCGTCGCGCTGATCCTGATCGGGATGGCCGGCCAGTTCACCCCGGTGAGGCTGTTCGAGCCGCTCGCCGCGCGGCTGGAGCGCGTGCCGGTATGGGGGATCGGCGCGCTCACCGGGATCGGGGTCGCGCTGGTCAACGCGCTCGGCCCCGAGGGGGTCGCGCCGTTTATCTATTTCCGGTTCTAGGCGATGCCGCGCGAACCCGCCTCCCCCGTCGCCGACGCGATCCCGCCGCGGTTGCGCCGCAAAGGCGGCACGCCGCGCCAGGTGCTGGCGCTGACCCTGATCGGCACGCTCGCGCTCGGCCTGTTCGCCTCGCGGGACCTGCCGTCCTGGACCGAGCGGTTCGAGATTCCGGCGCTCTCGCGGCTCGCGGCGACATGGGACGGCGCGATGGCCGCACTCGGCCTCACCCGTCCGCACGAAACCCTGCGCGCCGCGGTCGCCCGGCTGATCGAGGTGGGATGGGGCGGGAAGGACTAGATCAGCCGCAAAATCTCCCAGCGCTTGGGCGCGATGACTTTCCACAAAAGATCGATCGTCGCGAAGCTGATGACGGAGCCCTGAGCCTCCCCGGCGAAAGCTCGCGCGTACCTTTGAGGGCGCATCGCACCCGGGCATACTCTCCTCGCACCCAGAACGAGGAGACCTCCGTGTTCCCAGCCTTGAACGACACGCAGCGCCAGTTCGTCGCGACGATCCGGGAACTGGCGCAGAGCGAATTCCGCGAGCGGGCGCCGCGGTATCAGGACGGCACGTTTCCGTGGGAGAACATGAAGCC